>CP155566.1:2785237-3094708 GCA_039696685.1 Vibrio sp. CDRSL-10 TSBA
GTTATCGGACATGCGGGCAAAACGGTTGGAGTAAGCTTCCACCACCTGACGCAGCGCCCAGTCCGCGCGATCTCCCTTGAGGATCTGCGCTTTAAGATCCTTACGCAACATCGGATCGTTGAGTAAGTGGGTAAACAAATCGAAGATCGCCAGGGCTTCTTTATTGATTTCACTGTCGAGCTTTTTGCGCATTTTACGAAAATCGCCCAGTGCACTTTCAATCGCACGCGCCAGCCATTCCTGTTCACGATCCATATCAAGTGTAGAAGCAGGGGCAACATCGTACAGTTGTGGCTGTGAGTCATCCCACCACAGCTCGCCAATCGCCACCCCGGATGAAGCCGGGATACCGCTGATTGCCTGCTGCTTTTTACTCAGCAGCCAGTGGCCCTGAGTCTGGGCATGGGCAATAATCACTGCCAGCTGCGCCGCCAGAGTCACCAGGAAAGAGACTTCCATTTCGCTGAACAGACGCGGCGATTTTTGCTGCACAACCAGCACGCCCAGCACCTGCTTGCGGTAAATGATCGGGGTACCAAGAAACGACTGGTACACCTCTTCACCAAGCTGTTTGAAATATTTGAAATTGGGGTGTTTAGACGCTTCCGCCAGGTTAATCGGCTCAGCAGAACGTTTGACCAGGCCAACCAGGCCTTCATCAAAGTCAATCAGGATCTTATCACCTTTAAACTTCAGGCCCTGGGTTGCCATCAGTTCGAGACGATGCATCTCCTCATTCGCGAGATAGACAGTACAACATTCAGTGCTCATCGCACTGCATGTCTGCTTTACAAAAATATCCAACGCCTGATAGACGTCTTCTACCTTTGAAACTTGTTCAACTATATCCCGTAGCTGAGAGAGCATCGCTATCCTCTTCGATTTTTGCGCTTACCTTTCACTTTTCGTTCTCTAAACGGCATCGCTAATGACGCAAACTCTTTCATGGCACGACGATACACATCACGCTTAAAAGAGACCACTTGTCTGACTGGATACCAGTAACTCACCCAGCGCCAACCATCAAATTCAGGGGTGCTTCCACGTTGCATGTTAATTTTAGCTTCATCGCAATCCAAACGCAGTAAGAACCATTTCTGTTTTTGTCCGATACAGACCGGCTGAGAGTCCCACCGAACCAGACGTTTTGGCAGTTTGTAACGGAGCCAATGACGACTGGTTGCAATGATTTTGACATCTTTTTTTGTTAAACCAACCTCTTCGTAAAGCTCCCGGTACATTGCCTGTTCAGGAGATTCACCCTCATCGATTCCGCCCTGGGGAAATTGCCATGAGTGTTGTCCGTATCGTTTCGCCCAGAATACCTGACCATGGTTGTTACAAATCACAATACCGACGTTAAGCCGGTAACCATCGCCATCTATCACTGGCAAACCTCTATTAAAATCTTAATTGCTTTGATTTTTCCACATATCCCCAACAGGAGCAAACTAACTAATGTGATTCACCTAATATTTATCGCTGACAAGTGCATAATTGAATAACTTTTGTTCAAATTTTAAGTTATCAACAAAAGAGTGAGATATGGACCACATTTATTCACGTTTTCTGTGAATAACCATGTGAAGAAGAGTGTGAACTGTGCAAAAACGCCTGAATTGAGTCACATCACCAGATTGGACAAAAATCACAAAAACATCAATAAAACCTTAAATATCAATAAATAATACGAACTATCTTTATTATCACATCAGGGCAAGTGTCGAAAGATCATTCAAAAACCAACAGTGCTCAAAGATCCACCAACCTAGCTGTTATCCACACAGATCCGTAAAGATACACTTTTAATCTGCCTGAAAAAGAACAAATACCCCTTATAAACCCCTGTTCATGCATACATACTCCATGAATTTCGCCAAATAGACACCATGTCCTGTGGATAACTATAGTTATGATGATCTTTTATCCACTTTGATCAATTTGTCTGCATGATCCTCTGCCAGCCATTTTTTGTTACTATTGGCTTTTTACGACTGCAGTACGCTTTATGAAACCTGAACCCCAGAGCGAACAAGAATTACTCGATCGGGCCTGGCAAATCGCCGGTGTCAGCTTTTCCGATCTGGCCGCGGAAGCAGCAATGCCAGTGCCCAAAGATCTTACCCGTGACAAAGGCTGGGTCGGACAATTACTGGAATGGCATTTAGGCGCCAGTGCCGGCAGTAAACCGGAACAGGATTTTGCCAAACTGGGCATCGAGCTGAAAAGTATTCCTATCAGCTACAGCGGTAAGCCACTGGAAACCACCTTTGTTTGTGTGGCTCCGCTGACCGGAATACACGGACTGACCTGGGAACAGAGCCATGTACGCCATAAGTTATCGCGTGTATTGTGGATACCGGTTGAAGGTGAGCGGGAGATTCCACTTGCCCAGCGCCGGGTCGGATCGCCGCTGATCTGGAGTCCGTCGGCGCAAGAAGAAGCGATGCTAAAAGCAGACTGGGAAGAGCTGATGGAGTTTATCGTGCTGGGCAAGGTCGGCCAGATCACCGCCCGCCATGGTGAAGTCCTGCAGCTGAGGCCCAAAGCGGCCAATGGTAAGGTCAAAACGGAAGCTTATGGCAGCAATGGCAAACCGATTCGCACTCTGCCGCGTGGTTTTTATCTGCGTACCCAGTTTACCGCCCGGATCCTGGCTTCGTATTACGCCTGAGACGAAGCGTTTGCCGAATCAGACACTTGTTCAACTGTAATAACAGTGCAGGCAGGCCTCTGTGGACTGCCTGCAGCAAATCAGTCTAGTGACGGGTTAACGGCAGAGGGATCTCACTGTATCTCTGCCCTCCCTCCAAACCACACTCTTCGTAAGCGCAGCTCATACGCAGGTAGGCCTGAGCAAATCCAAGCTGGGCCAATTCCTGTTTAGCGGCCTCCAACGAAGAGAAATGCATCGGCTCATCTCCTTTCATTAAAGGTTCAATCTGGTGTCTGACTTCGACCCCAACCGTGTAGTGCGTGGCATCAGCACATCCTATGACATACACCTTGGGCAGGGTTGCCCCCGGCTTATGATTACCATGCAACCATTTATCCAGTTGTTGTTTGTGCATACATCACCCCCTTTCTATCCAGTGTAGCCGACTCATAACCAGGCTCAATCTTTTGCCATACCGGGCTCCGCACCCGGTGTGCGAACAAATTTCATTTCCTTTTGCCCTGACGGATGGCTTATAGTGGAATTGAGATTAAAAGCCGATGTGTTTCAACGTGCTATCCATTCAGCCTGTACGCCTCTGATCAGAGTTAAGTCTGATACGGCTCATGGACGATAAGGATCAGCTCTCTGTTTGCACTCAGACAAGGAAGGATTATGCAATACACTAAACTGCCTCACTCAAGCCTTGAAGTCAGTAAACTGTGCCTCGGAAACCATGACATTCGGGGAGCAAAATACGCAGGCAGAAGCCTCCAGTCAGCTCGATTACGCCCTGGAGCGCGGGATCAATTTTATTGATACTGCAGAAATGTATCCCGTGCCCCCGAAAGCAGAAACTCAGGGCAAAACGGAACAATTTATCGGTAACTGGCTGGAGAAATCCGGTAAGCGTGAAAAAGTACTGCTGGCGACGAAAGTTGCCGGTCCGCGTAACGTACCGCACATTCGCGATAATATGGCACTCGATCACCGCAATATTCATCAGGCGATTGATGACAGCCTGAGCCGCCTCAAAACAGACTACATCGATTTATACCAGTTGCACTGGCCACAACGTATCACCAATACCTTTGGTCAGCTTAACTATCCGGATTCAGATCAACAGTCGGAAATTACCCTGATAGAAACCCTTGAAGCACTTAACGATCTGGTGCGGATGGGCAAGGTTCGTTATATCGGCGTATCGAATGAAACACCCTGGGGTCTGATGACCTATTTGCGTCTGGCCGAAAAGCACGATCTGCCACGCATGGTCTCGATCCAGAACCCGTACAACCTGCTCAATCGCAGTTTTGAAGTCGGCTTGTCAGAAATCAGCCATTACGAAGGGGTTAAGCTGCTGGCCTATTCCCCCATGGCATTCGGCGTGCTGAGCGGTAAATATCTCAACGGTGCACGGCCGCAAGGCGCGCGCTGCAGCCTGTACGAGCGTTTCAAACGTTACTTTACCCCTCAGGGTCTCAAGGCAACTGAAGCGTACGTGAATCTGGCCCGCGAGTTCGGTCTGGATCCGGCTCAGATGGCGCTGGCATTCGTCAATCAACGTCCGTTTGTTGCCTCGAATATTATCGGTGCCACCAATCTTGATCAGTTGAAATCAAACATCGACAGCCTGGATGTGGTGCTCAGCGATGAGCTGATGGCTAAAATTGAAGAGATTGGCATCCAGTACTCCAATCCTTGCCCATAATTGGGATCATGACGGTAATCCGGAGCTGGCGATAAGCCAGCCCCGGACCGTTACGTCGGTATTCGCGCACTGAGTATCCGGCGCAGATGACGCACACGGCGTTCCACTTTGACTTCATCCGGCTCACTATGACCAATCGGACGACCGTCCGGCTGTAAACCGATATCTTTCAGCAAATGGGTATTATGCCAGGGCAAATCATAAGCACTGCGACGCACTTTACGTTTCCAGGCGCGCTCTTCACGGCGGAGGTCGGCTCGCAGTAACAGGGTAGCCAGCTGCAGATAAATTGAATGACGCATGATGTTTCTCCAGTTATCAATTGTGACTGGGAAAACAGACCTGACGGCGGGTAAAAAATGGCAATCCCTGTGCGCGGCTGTTTTCCGCAGCCTGACAGGGTACGGATTAATTTACGACGATGCTGAAATCAGGCGATCATGGCCTCGCGCCACCACAACGGCGGTCACAGGTTTGATAGCATGATGGAAAGCGCGATGCAGATGAACAAAATTGAACGATGTCATATTGCGCTTCCCAGCAAGTCATTAATCCAAAAAGAAGTGTGTTTTCAGTAAGCTAGGCTTACGGTTAAATAATAATCAACTGACGATATTCTTCAACCCTTAATCTTGTTTAGTAGCTAAAACAATTCATCCAGCCAAGATCAAGCCCATCACCAGTTGTATATAACGAAAAGCAATCCATTGATTTATCTTATGCAATACTTTTCACTGTTTGAGTATTTTATCAGCGATAAAAAAAGCCACCGAAGTGGCTTTTTACAGTCGATTAAAATGACCCGTCCGAAATCAGATTGTGTTTATTGAGCAATCGGTACATGGTGGCACGCGACACACCAAGCTCCTTCGCCGCAGTAGAGACCTGGCCGGAATGGGATTCCAGTACCAGTAACAAGGCATCACGCTCGCTGCGCTCACGAATGCTTTTCAGACTGCGCTTACCGTCACCACGCTTCGGCAGGTCAAGATCCGACTCTTCCAGCATCACTGAATCCGACATCAGCACGACGCGCTTAATCTGATTCATCAGCTCACGGACATTACCCGGCCAGTGGTAGCGGGTCAGCGCACGCATCGCATCTTCAGAAAAACTGCGCGCCTGTGCATTGTACTCTTTGGAGTACTCCACCAGAAAATGCTTCGCCAAAATACCGATGTCACCGGCGCGCTCTTTAAGACTGGGGACATTAATGCGCAGCACATTGATGTAATGGTAGAGCTCTTCGTTAAAATCACCGTCGATCAGCGCTTTCTCAATATCCGAGGCATTCGCGGCCAGAATACGCACATCCACCGCCTTCATGCCCTGCGCCGTTTCCACCGTCCCTTCCTGCAGGAAACGCAACAGATTAAGCTGCTGGCTCTTTGGCATAGTGAGAATATCGTTGAGCAGCAAGGTGCCGCCATCGGCCTGATAAAGCAGCGGTGTCGCCGCTTGATCATCACACCCGATACCAAACAGTTTCGCATTCGAGGCGGCTTTCTGACATCGCACGACAGTTCACCGAGACAAACGGTTTCTGCGCCCGGGCTGAGGTTTTGTGAATCGCTTTCGCCACACTGCCCTTGCCGGAGCCATTCTCACCATAGATAAGGATACTGACGTCGGTCGGACCGATACGCTTGATTTGATCGCGCAGGCGCTTAACCGGGATCGAATCGCCCATCAGCCCCATGTCACCGTTCGCACCAAAATGCGGCCAGACCTTTTTCTCCAGCTTGAGCATCCCGAGCTGGTGACCGATAGTACTCAGCAACTGGGCATCCGGGATCGGGGCCGTAAAGAAGTCGATACAGAAGTTGACGATAAACTGGCAGATCGTATCTGAGCTAAGCTGAGACTCACGAATAAACGCCAGCCAGCGCACTTGTTTATGGCTGCTGACCAGATTGGCAATGCCATTAAGGCTGAATTCATCGTGGCTGAGATCCACAATACCAATACATGGCCCTGTTTCAGAAAACAGCAGATCGGCTTTACGCAGATCCGCGCACTGCGTGCAACGCCATCCTACTTGTTCTAAAACCGACAACCAGGGCTCGTAGGTACCACCGACTACGATCAATGAGCCCGGCACGGAGTCCATGCGGAATTGAGTACCCATCAACTGATTCCTTATTTTTATACCATTTTTATCCAGTGCGACTTTTGGCACTTTCACCACTGACGCTACATTAACGGCACTTGTGAGTGGAGTCTGTCTTAAACATAAGACTATAAAGGAAATTGAAAACTTTCTAGCGCTCAATAACGCAAAAGCGCAATCTTGCTTCGAAAAATGACGGTGAAAATTCATCCGGCAAAAACAGAAAACCATCATAAACAAAAAAGCCGCCATAACTGGCGGCTTTTATTGATGTTTTTAGCAGTTACGCCTGAGGACGCATTGCTGGGAACAAGATCACATCCCGGATCGTGTGCGTGTTGGTGAACAGCATCGCCAGACGGTCGATACCGATACCCTGACCAGCTGTTGGTGGCAGACCATGTTCCAGCGCAGTAATGTAGTCCGCATCGTAGAACATCGCTTCATCATCACCCGCATCTTTTGCTTCAACCTGAGCTTTAAAACGCGCATCCTGATCTTCAGCATCATTCAGTTCCGAGAAGCCGTTGGCAACTTCGCGGCCGCCGATGAAGAACTCGAAGCGGTCAGTGATGAACGGGAAACTCGTCGTTACGACGTGCCAGCGGTGAAATGTCTGCCGGGTAGCCGGTGATGAAGGTCGGCTGAATCAGTTTTGGCTCAGCCGTTTCACCAAAGATCTCTTCCAGCAGCTGACCACAGGTCCAGAACGGCTCTACCTCAACATGCACAGATTTCGCGATCGCGACCATGTGGGCACGATCCTGAACTTTATCGTAATCCAGTGCCTGAATATCCGCATGATTCGGGTTGTAGTGCTTAATCGCTTCCAGCATGCTCATGCGCGCGTAAGTACCACCAAACTCAACCGTCTCATCACCGTAAGGCATTGAAGTTGAACCCAGTACATTCAGCGCAACCGTGCTCAGCATCTCTTCCGTCAGATCCATCAGATCTTTGTAATCTGCGTACGCCTGGTAGAATTCCATCATGGTGAATTCAGGGTTATGACGTGGTGACAGACCTTCATTACGGAAGTTACGGTTGATTTCGAATACACGGTCGAAACCACCCACAACCAGACGCTTGAGGTACAGTTCAGGAGCGACACGCAGGTACATATCGATATCCAGCGCGTTGTGGTGAGTTACGAACGGACGTGCAGTCGCACCACCCGGGATCACGTGCATCATCGGGGTTTCTACTTCCAGGTAACCTTTTGAACTCATAAAGTTACGGATAGCAGCCACCAGCTTAGAACGGATAATAAACGCGTGGCGTGAATCTTCGTTGACGATCAGATCGACGTAACGCTGACGGTAACGCATTTCCTGGTCAGTCAGACCGTGGAATTTTTCCGGCAGAGGACGCAGCGCTTTGGTCAGCAGCTCGTACTCTTCCATGTTAACGTACAGATCGCCTTTGCCTGATTTGTGCAGTGCGCCTTTAACACCAACGATATCGCCGATATCCAGACCGTGGTACTGCTCTTTGAGGGCTTTTTGTACGTCTTTCGATGCGTAAGCCTGAATGCGGCCAGAGGTTTCCTGGATTACTAGGAAAGGACCACGTTTTGCCATCACACGACCTGCAATCGCAACGACGTGATTCAGCGCTTCCAGCTCTTCTTTGCTCTTTTCACCGAACTCGGCTTGCAGATCGCCCGCCAGGCTGTCACGACGGAAATCATTCGGATGACCGTTCGCCTTACAACCTTGACGGATATGCTCTAACTTACTGCGACGCTCTGCAATCAGTTTGTTTTCTTCCTGCGTGATTTGTGCTTGATTCGTTTCATTTTGAACAGCATCAGTCATTTTGCATGTACCCTGTTTTGTCGGTAAAAAGCTTAGAGACCTGATTTCAGGCTAGCTTCGATAAATTTGTCTAAGTCACCGTCAAGAACCGCTTGCGTGTTACGGTTTTCAACGCCGGTGCGTAAATCTTTGATTCGCGAGTCATCCAGTACGTAAGAACGGATCTGGCTGCCCCAGCCAATGTCCGACTTCGCGTCTTCATTGGCTTGCTTCTCAGCATTTTGCTTTTGCAGTTCAAGCTCAAACAGTTTTGCGCGCAGCTGTTTCATTGCCTGATCTTTGTTTTTGTGCTGAGAAACGGTCATTCTGACACTGCACCACAGTGTTGGTCGGAACGTGGGTAATACGTACCGCAGATTCCGTGGTGTTAACGTGCTGACCACCCGCACCAGACGCGCGGTATACGTCGATACGCAGGTCAGCAGGGTTAATATCAATTGCGATGTTGTCATCAATCTCTGGGTAAATGAATGCAGAGGCAAACGAGGTGTGACGACGGCCGCCGGAGTCAAACGGAGACTTACGTACCAGACGGTGAACACCGGTTTCGGTGCGTAGCCAGCCGTAAGCGTAATCGCCGGAAATCCGTACCGTAACCGATTTCAGGCCCGCAACTTCACCTTCTGACACTTCGATCACTTCGGTCTTGAAGCCTTTGGCATCTGCCCAGCGCAAATACATGCGCAGCATCATTGATGTCCAGTCTTGTGCTTCTGTACCACCGGAGCCCGCCTGCAAATCGAGGTAACAATCGGAGCTGTCGTGGTCGCCGGCAAACATACGACGGAATTCCAGCTGTTCCAGCTTGGTTTCCAGCTCGTCCAGTTCAGGGCCGATCTCATCGAACGTTTCCTGATCTTCTGCTTCAATCGCCAGTTCCAGCAGACCTTCGACATCTTCGAGGCCCTGGTCAAGCTGATCGATAGTATCGACCACAGCTTCCAGAGACGCACGTTCCTTACCCAGCGCTTGAGCACGCTCAGGTTCGTTCCATACGTCCGGTTGTTCTAATTCTGCATTGACTTCTTCTAGACGCTCTTTCTTGGCGTCATAGTCAAAGATACCCCCTCAGGACATTTGTGCGCTGTGACACATCCTGAATACGGTTTTTAATTGGATTGATTTCAAACATGATTGCTTTTGCTTTATGAATAGAATTTAACCGCAGAATTCTACTTAAAAATGTGACGAAGATACAGGAAAAATTCGTCACATTCTCGCGCGGGAACGCGGCGGGTGCAGCAAAATCCGGGCACAAAAAAAGCGGATGATTTCTCATCCGCTCTTTCGTTTTTATTTGCGCTTACGCATTATCACGCGCCAGCTTTTGTGCCGGTGAAGCACCAACAAAACACATCACGCCTAACGCGATAAAGGTTGGCAGGATCCAGCCCATACCCACGTCGAACAGCGGCAAGCGTTCAAACAGAGACACATCCAGACCCACCACTTTCGCTGCATCAATCAGCGCGAACAGGAAAGCAACCAGAGTCACCACACGGAATCCCGTCGTCGGATTGGCCAGTTTATTACGTACAAAGGTCAGCAGAAACCAGCGCAATCGCGACCGGATACAGTGCCACCAGCACCGGAATCGACAACGAAATGAGCTGTGACAGACCAACATTGGCCACAATCGCACACGCGACACCGACAATGATCACCCAGCTACGGTAAGAGAGTGAAGTCAGTGAACTGAAGTATTCCGAACAGGCCGAGATGAGACCAATGGCGGTCGTCAGACAGGCCAGCAGCACAATCGCGGACAACACAATCTGGCCATACGGACCAAACAGAGCCTGCACGTACTGGCTGAGAATATAACCGCCGTTATCGGCACCAGCTGCCACGGTAGCACTGGTCGATCCAAGGTAGAACAGCGAAGTATAAACAGCGGCCAGGCCAAACGCGGCAATAAAGGCAGAGCTAATCAGATACTTGGTCGTTGCTCGCGCCTCAGTAATACCTTTATTACGCAGCGCATCGACAATCAGCATGCCGAACATCAGTGCCGCCAGGGTGTCCATGGTGTTGTAGCCTTCCAAAAAGCCTTTGGTAAACGGCTGGGTCGCATAAGGACCTGAAGCCGGCATCCACTCACCCTGCGGATCAATAAACACCGCAACAGCCAGTACAATCAGACCAATGAAAAGTGCCGGAGTCAGCAACTTACCAATCAGATCAATCAGGCGCCCCTGGGACCAGGAGAAGAACATCGCGATCAGGAAGAAAACAACCGAGAAAATGGTCAGGTGCAGTTGGGTTGCTTCAGCAAACAGCGGGCTGACCGCCATTTCATAAGCCACCAGACCGGTACGCGGCGCCGCAAAAGCAGGACCAATGATGATAAAAATCAGCACCGCAATCAGAGCAGCAACCTTGCTCGGCAAATCTTTGGCCAGATGCTGCCAACTACCGCCGGCAATTGCGACAGCAATGATCGCCAGCAGTGGCAGGCCCACGGCAGTTAACAGGAATCCACCCATGGCAGGCAGCAAATGCTCACCCGCTAACTGGCCCGCCAACGGCGGAAAAATGATGTTACCAGCGCCCAAAAAGAACGCGAAAAGCATAAAGCCTAAAGCGGCAATATCTGTTAGTTTTAACGTCTGCTTCACAGATAACCCTTAATTATTAATGTAATGAACGTTGTGTATGCACTGGTTAGAATATCGCCATTCTAACCACCAGCAGGGGGCGAATAATGACGAAACAGGTCGTTTTTGGCAAGTATAACGACCAAAACGATAGATTAATTCAAACCCATAACCAAACAGCAGCCATTCACACCTTAAGACAAAAACTAAGCAGAACAATATTTTAACAATCTATGAAAAACCCAGCCAACAAGACAGAACAAAACACCAAACATTAAAGCAACACTAGTTATAATTACTTCAACTAATGACGAATTCGATACATTAATGAAAAGCAGCACATTACACACTAAAGGCTTCAGATTTAAGCAATTTGCTATTCAGGGCGGGCAAAGTGGCATGCCGGTCAGCACCGATGGCGTGTTACTTGGCGCCTGGGCGTTCCGCGATACGCCGCTGCGCATTCTGGATATCGGTACCGGTACCGGTCTGCTGGCGCTGATGTGCGCGCAACGCTTTGAGCAAGCACAGATAAAAGCCGTGGATATCGACACACACGCGTTTGCGGCCGCCAGTCATAACGTGGCCGATTCCCCCTGGGCAACACGTATCCGTGTTGTTCAGCAGGACATCCTGCAGGCGGATCTTAAGGATCCCTTTGACGGCATCATCTGTAACCCACCCTACTTCAACAGTGGTGAAACCTCACAGCACAGCCAGCGCGCCACCGCCCGACACACAGACAGCCTGAGCCACAGCGCGCTGATAGAGGCCATGTCGCGTCTGCTCAGCACCAATGGCCGCGCGGCTTTAATACTACCGCTGGTTGAAGGCGAGCAATTTATTCAGCTGGCGCAGCAGCGCGGCTGGTTTGTGGCCCGGCGCTGTGAGGTTCGCCCATCACAACGCAAACCTGTACACCGCTTACTGTTTGAGCTACAAAAGACACAGAGTGACTGCCAGTTCAGTACATTAACCATCCAGGAATCTGATGGTTACAGTGCCGACTTTATTGCCCTTACCCGGGCGTTTTATCTTAAGATGTGAAAATTAAAGATGTGATCTGACTGATGATCCATCTATAATGTGCGCCCTTTAAAATAGACTGATCAACCCAGCGCTTGCGGAGAAACCACAGTGATTAAAACCTTTGCTGACCTAGAACTGGATCCAAATCTTCTTGAAGCCATTGAAGAAATGGGCTTTGAACGCCCAACACAGGTCCAGGCTGAAGCCATTCCACTGGCCCTGGACGGCAAAGACGTACTGGCCTCTGCGCCAACCGGTACCGGTAAAACTGCCTCTTTCGTGATCCCGGCGCTGCAATATCTGCAGGATTTCCCGCGTAAGAAAGCCGGCCCGGCCCGGGTTCTGATTCTGACCCCGACCCGTGAACTGGCCATGCAGGTCGCCGATCAGGCGCGTGAACTGGCCAAGTACACCAAGCTGAATATTTTCACCATTACCGGTGGGGTGCAGTATCAGGAGCACGCCGACATTCTGGCCACCACTCAGGATATCGTGGTCGCAACTCCTGGCCGTCTGCTGGAATACATTGAAGCTGAGCGCTTTGACTGCCGCGCTATTGAATGGCTGGTACTCGATGAAGCAGACCGGATGCTGGATATGGGCTTTGGCCCGGCTGTGGATCGTCTGTCAGCCGAATGCCGCTGGCGTAAACAGACCCTGCTGTTCTCAGCCACGCTGGAAGGACGCGGAGTCGAAGGCTTTACGGCTGATCTGCTCAAGAAACCCGGCCGAAGTGAATGCCGAGCCGCCACGCCGTGAACGCAAGAAGATCTCACAGTGGTATCACCGCGCTGACGATATAGCGCATAAAGTAGCGATGCTGAAAGTGATCCTGACAGAGCAATCCGAACGTGCGATTGTGTTCTTCAAAACACGTGAGCGTCTGGCTGAAATTCGTGCCCTACTGGAGAGCGCGCAAATTAACTGCTCGTGGATTCAGGGTGAAATGCCGCAGGATCGCCGTAACAATGCCATCAGCCGCTTCCGTGACGGCAGCGTAAATATCCTGCTTGCCACCGATGTCGCGGCCCGTGGTATCGATGTGCCGGATGTCAGCCACGTGATCAACTTCGATCTGCCACGCAGTGCTGACGTATACCTGCACCGTATCGGCCGTACCGCTCGTGCCGGTAAAAAAGGCATTGCTATCTCGCTGGTGGAAGCTCATGACCAACCTATGATGGATCGCGTCGCTCGCTACATCAAAGAAGACATCAAAGAGCGCTATGTTGACGGCCTGCGCCCGACACATAAAAAGCCGGTGTTTAAGAAGAAGAAAAAAGACGACAAGAAAAAAACCGCAGTGAAAAAAAGCGGCGATAAAAAGAAAAGCCCTAAAGCGAAGAAGAAAAAATAACCACACCGTTAAACGGTCTTGTTAAACGATAACTGTCTTGTTAAATAACAAAAAAGCCGATGCATGCATCGGCTTTTTTAGTGCTCGCTTGTCATCAGCCAGATGCCCGGGCCATCACCCGGGCAAGGCTCAACGCGATTAGTGCTCGCGTGTCGCGCGGAACGTAACTTCAGGGAAACGTTCATGGGCCAGGTTAAGGTTAACCATGGTCGGCGCGATGTAAGCCAGATTGTCACCGCCATCGAGGGCCAGGTTACTCTGGTTTTTACGTTTGAATTCTTCAAACTTCTTCACATCACCGCACTCTACCCAGCGCGCTGTTGCAACGTTAACACCTTCGTAAATCGCTTCCACGTTGTACTCAGATTTCAGACGTGCAACCACGACATCAAACTGCAGCACACCGACCGCACCCACGATCAAATCGTTGTTCTGCAGTGGACGAAATACCTGTACCGCCCCTTCTTCCGACAGTTGAACCAGACCTTTCAGCAGTTGCTTCTGCTTAAGTGGATCTTTAAGGCGGATACGACGGAACAGTTCCGGTGCAAAGTTTGGAATACCTGAGAACTTCAGCGCTTCGCCCTGAGTAAAGGTATCACCAATCTGAATAGTACCGTGGTTGTGCAGACCGATAATATCACCGGCAAACGCTTCTTCAGCGCGTGCACGGTCACCGGCCATGAAGGTCACCGCATCCGAAATGCTGACCTGCTTACCGATACGGACATGGTTCATTTTCATGCCCTGCTTGTAAGTACCCGATACAATACGCATAAAAGCAATACGGTCGCGGTGCTTCGGATCCATGTTGGCCTGGATCTTAAACACAAAGCCGCTGAACTTCTCTTCTGTCGCTTCCACTTCACGCTCATTCGCCTGACGCGGTAATGGCGATGGTGCCCACTCAGTCAGACCATCCAGCATGTGGTCAACACCAAAGTTACCCAGAGCAGTACCAAAGTAAACCGGGGTCAGCTCGCCGCTGAGGAACATCTCCTGATCAAACTCATTCGATGCGCCTATCACCAGTTCCAGCTCGTCACGCAGTTGCGCGGCCAGATCAGCACCCACCTGCTCATCCAGCTCAGGGTTATCCAGGCCTTTAACAATACGCTCTTCCTGGATCGTATGGCCCTGACCGGTTGAGTAAAGGATCGTCTCATCGCGGTGGATGTGGTACACACCTTTGAACTCTTTACCGCAACCAATCGGCCAGGTAATCGGCGCACACAGGATTTTCAGCTCGTTTTCCACTTCATCCAGCAGTTCCATCGGATCACGGATGTCACGGTCGAGTTTGTTCATAAAAGTGACGATCGGCGTATCACGCAGACGGGTCACTTCCATCAGTTTGCGGGTCCGATCCTCAACACCTTTAGCTGCATCGATCACCATCAGACAAGAGTCCACCGCAGTCAGAGTACGGTAGGTATCTTCCGAGAAGTCTTCGTGTCCCGGAGTATCGAGCAGGTTAACCAGCGCATCACGATACGGGAACTGCATCACGGACGTGGTAACTGAGATACCACGCTCTTTTTCCATCTCCATCCAGTCGGATTTGGCATGTTGGGAAGAACCACGTCCTTTAACCGAACCTGCGGTTTGAATAGCGTGTCCGAATAACAGCACTTTTTCAGTGATGGTCGTTTTACCCGCATCCGGGTGCGAGATAATAGCGAAAGTACGGCGTTTCGATACTTCGCCCATAAAAGGTGATGTAGACATGAAAAGGATCTTCTGTTGATGCTAAAGCGCAGAAACGATGCCGGCCCTTAGCCTTGCGGTTAACATTTTGGCGGTATTGTCCCTGATCTTAGCGCACGGAGCAACTTTAAGACACCGACAACCATGCCGGAGTAATCCGGACTGATGAACACAAGGCATTTTTGTCGCCGGGTTGAGAATAAAAGCTGAGTTTTCACTTTAACATTAATATCTGCGCCAGAATGGGCTATAACTGATAGAACAAACAGGAAAACCCGAACTCTATGACCCGATTCAGACAAATTCACTCACTTGCCTTCCGCCAGGCCAAAACCGTATTTATGGTTTCGGTTTTGCTCGGCTTGTGTTTCAGTCTTTACCAAGCGGGGATCGAGTTTCATCAGGAGCAGCAGCGCATTAAGCAGCACTACCAGATTAAGCTGCAACAACATTATGATAATGCCAGTCAGGCGGCCTATCATCTTAATCATCTGTTGGCAGAACAGGTCGCCACCAGCCTGATGGCTGATGACGCTATCGTCCGGGTGCAACTGGTGGATGACTTTGGTGATGACCTGACCCGTCTGGAACAACGCAGTGCCATGGCTGAGCCCCTGGTGAAATGGCTGGCCCCCTACTTCACCCCGGATCCGCCTGTGTTTACCAGCCAGTTATACCAACCGGGTACCGAGGTTCTGGTCGGCACACTGGCCTTTGAGGTCGACGGCACATCCATCGCGCGCAACTTTATTGCCAAAATCCGCCGTGTACTACTATTTGATCTGCTGCGCAATATACTGCTGACATCCATCCTACTGGTGTTTTTCTACCGCAAACTGTCAAGGCCGCTGACTACCTTGATTGGCTGGGTTCGTACTTTGCCCAACCGTCCTCATAATCACTTACCGCTCCCTGCTCTGGATCAGGAAAACGAAATCAGCGAACTGGCCTCTTCGTTTCATTCGTTATGGCGTGAACGCGAGCAGGCAGAAACGAAACTGAATCAGTTGGCCTACTATGACAGTCTGACGGGTCTTGCCAACCGCAGTCTGCTGCTGCAAATGCTGACGAAAGCGATTGAACAGGCTGAACAGCATCAACACAGTGGTGTGCTGTTTTATCTCGATCTGGATCGCTTCAAAACCATCAATGACTCGCTTGGCCACACCATCGGCGATCGTATGATCACAGCTATTGCCACCCGGCTGCGCGCCTGGGCCAAGCAGGATTACATCTGTGCCCGCATCGGCGGTGATGAATTTGTCATCCTGATACCAGCGCTGGAATCACCGCAGGTTGAAGCTGTTGCGCGCCAATTACTGGCGTTAATATCTAACCCTTATAATATCGATGATCATCAGCTGTATTGCTCGGTGAGTATCGGGATTGCAACCTTTCCCTCTTCCGGCCATAACAATGTCGATGTACTGCGCCAGGCCGATACTGCTCTGTATCGGGCTAAAGTCAGTGGGCGCGGCAAGTACGTCTTCTATGAACCAGAAATGCGGGCTCAGGTCGAATCCTTCCTGCAAACTGAAAAAGGGCTGCACGAGGCACTCAATCATCATCAGTTCGAGCTCTACTACCAGCCACAGCTCAATACGCAGCATCAGATCATCGGGGTCGAAGCGCTGATACGCTGGCATCATCCGCAAAAAGGCCTCCAGGCGCCGGGACTGTTTATGCCGGTCGCCGAAGAGACCGGGCAAATCCTGCCGATTGGGAACTGGATCATCGAGCAGGCTTTTTACCAGTATGCACAATGGAAAAAAGCCGGCGTTTCTGCCCGCCGAATTTCGTCGTCTGGCGATCAATATCAGCCCGCTGCAGTTTGCTCAGGAATCGTTTGTCGAACACATTAATGAGGCACTGCAGCAAGCCGGGATCAGCGGAGAGCATATTGAGCTGGAAATCACCGAAAACCTGCTGCTGGAGAATGTTGCGGGCGCTGTGGAAAAAATGCACCGTCTCAAAGAGAGTCAAATCAAGATCTCGATTGATGACTTTGGCACCGGGTATTCATCACTGCGTTATCTGAAACATCTGGCAGTCGATGTTTTGAAAATTGACCGCTCATTTGTGACTCAGCTTCATCTGGATGATAACGATCAGGCGATCGTGGATACCATCATCATGATCGCTCATCGTCTCGGTCTGGAGGTGATCGCGGAAGGGGTGGAAGATGTGTTTGAGCTCAATGCGCTCAAGCAGCTTGGTTGCCAGCAGTTTCAGGGGTTTCTGTTCGATCAGCCGTTACCGGCCAGTGTCATCACCCAGCGTTTTGCCGACAACCATTATCAGTCATTGTTAGAGCATGCTCTGACGGCCGCTCAGAGCGAAGTGTTCAAACAAACGGGTAACTCATAATGATCGCGTCTTCACGCCCTTTCGCGGTCGGATAGTAGTTGACCCGGCGATCGATATCATTAAAGCCAAGCTGACAATACAGCTGATAGGCGCGCTGGTTGCTGTCGCGAACCTCCAGCCAGGCACTTTCCGCGCCCGCTTGCTCGCACATCTCGAGAAAATACTCCACCAGTCGGCGACCATAACCTTGGCCTTGCTGCTCAGGGGCAACCGCAACATTAAGCAGCGTCACTTCCCCGACAATATTCTGGGCATAAAAATAACCCACCACTTGTTGCTCAACCAGCATCACCTGATGACAAGCGCCACGGCTTGCCACATCACCGATCATGGTTTGCGACCATGGGTGGCTATGCGCGGCCTGTTCAATACGATACACATCCTGCACATGTTCGGCAGTTAAAGGGACAAACTCAATAGTCACGATGTCGGTGCTCCGTAAGCACAAATCTGCTGCCACAGATCGCGGCGATGCTGGTTGTTACCGGCGATAGCACGCAGTAACGGCGAGACCAGACGTTTGGCGGCAATCTCAGGTGTGGCATCACAACCGGCAAACCAGATCCATTCCAATGCGGATAAATCCAGCTGGGCCAGTTGATGGGGATAAACATGTCTGGCCTGCTCCAGACTGACATGAAAACTTTTCAGAAACCCGCGCAAATAGCGCGATGTCTTGTGCATCCGGAAAGGTTTCACACACCAGTAATAAGCGGCAACCGGCGTCAAGCGGCTGCAAAGACGGCTGATACCCGGCCAGTCGCTCGGGATGAACCAGTTCCCAGGTCTGAATGCCCATCGCCTGAAGATAATGCTGTTGCTCAAACATGAATGTGTGCCCGTCAAATGAATGCTCGCCATGCTAACAAACTTGGCTCAGGCCGCTCAAGCAGGAATGCCGTAAATGCAGCTAAAAAAACGGAAGCCAGCGGCTCCCGTTATCTGTTGTCGTGCGAGTGCGGACGTTAATCTAACTCAGCGAACTCTGCGCAATACTCAATCAGCCCTTCGCGTCCCTGAAGTTCATTCTCCCACAGAGAGACGATTTGGAAATATTGCTCATGCGCCGGCCACTGGCAGTGAAAACCCGATTGAGCCGCCAAATCAAAGCCCAATCGTCCGTAGTAAGCCGGATCCCCCAGTACCACACACGCCGGATAGCCAAGCTCCCCCAAGGATGCCAGGCCTTCACGCACCATCTCAGCACCAATCCCCTGACGGCGCCAGGACGCTTTGACGGCAAGAGGCGCCAACCCCTGCCAATTGAGATCTTCTCCGTTGAGCGTGACCGGGCTGAACATGGCATGGCCAATCACTTCACCGTCATCATCACACGCAACCAGTGACAGTGTGCGATGACCATTTTCCCGTAACGCCATCACCAAATTGGCTTCAGCATCTGTGTCAAACACAGACTTTAACAGGCGGTCGACCGCCAGAATATCTGCTGGAGCCTCAGTTCGAATAAGCATTCACTACCTCATTTTGTGTATTGGGCGTTTGCATGCCTTTATGCACAAAATCGGCCAAATGTTGAAGTAAAATTTGTCCCGCTTTAGGTAATTGTTGCAAATCCACACTATCCATCAAATTTTTGACTTCCAGTCCGAGTTCAGTATCGCCTTCAATCAGCAAGCGACGCTGAAAGAATAAAGTGTCCGGATCTTCTTTGCGCCCCGCGATTAAAATCAACTCATTCAGGTCGCCACTGAAGCTGACATCTTCATGTTTGACGTTATCTGCAACAATCAGACGTTCATTCTCAAAACTGATAAACCAACGTAGATCCAGGTCACGAATCTCAATTTTGAGCCACTTACCCTGCAGAAACTCAAAATCGCCGTCCTGCAGCGCTTCATGGAAAACCCGTTGCAATACCTGTAATAAGGCGCTTTTTTGTACTGACTGAGGTAATAAATCGATCGGAGATCGCAAAATTGAAGCAGCATTTTGAACCAGTTGAGTGCGAATCTTGTTAATCACGCGAAATATCCGTTACTTTTTATTCAAGAATGGCGTAATCATAATGGATATAATTGCAGCAATTCCTGTTATGCATCAAAAAACACACCGGTCAGGTATCTTTTCAGTAACAGGAATCAAAGTTATAGTTAACCTTTCTTGTCAAAGTAACAAATTCAATGAATAGTACGCGCTATGGACAGTTGGTAGTATCTTGATGCTTTCGCACATGCCTTCGCAAAATATACAGCACTGGTTTGCAAAAATGACGTCGAATAGTCCGTTCTTTTTTGCTTTGCTCGATCATCAACATAAGTATGTGTTGGTCAACGAGCGCTATTGTGATATCGCCGGACTACCGTCTGCAGAGCTGGTAGGGATGGATGACGTTCAAGTATTAGGCGAGCAGTTCTATCAGCATCTCAAACCCTACTATCAACGCGCGTTTAATGGCGAAAACCTCGAAGCGGAAGTAACGCTGCATGAGCTGGATCTGGAAACCAGTCTGCACTTCTCCCTGTCGCCGATCAGCAATGACAATCAGATTGAATACATTGTTTTTCATGCCATCGATACCTCAGAAAAGCAGATTCTGATCCGTTTCTCTGGAAGAATCGGAAAATAAATTCTCTACCCTCACCGCCCTGCTGCCGGATGGCTTACTGTTGGTGGAAGAGGACTGCATCATTTCCGCTAATCCGGCTTCAGCTCGTTTACTGGGTTTTGACACCGCAACCGAATTACTCGGCGAAGAGCTGTCGCGTCTGTTTGTCGATGAGAAAACCAAAGCCGTCTTCAATACGCCACTTGGACTGTTGCTGTCAGAAGCGCCGCTCAGTTGTCTGACCGGGCCGCGCTGCGGCTTTGAACGCAAGGTGCAGCTCAATGCCAGTCCGACCCGGTTACTGGGCAGCAATTCGCAGCTGATCCTGATTCAGGATGGTGACCAGGCCAGTAAACAGTTGTCTGCTACCACACAGACAGACCTGCATATCGACACGCTGACCGGGCTGTCTAATCGTCTCGGCTTCACCAAACGCCTTGAGCAGCTTATCCACAATGATACTCCGCTGGTGATGCTCTATCTCGACATTGATAACTTTAAAAACATCAATGATTCGCTCGGCCACCATATTGGTGACAAGGTGATCAAAGAAGTCTCCTCCCGCCTGAAACGTCTGGTTCCGCCCCATGCGGTACTCGGCCATCTGGGCGGAGACGAATTCGGTCTGATCCTGCCGCAGCCAGAGAACAATCGCTCCGCCGACCTGCTGGCAGAACGCATCATTGCGCTTATCAACCAGCCGTTTGACCTGCACCATTTCAGTAAGCGCCTGGCCTGCTCTATCGGTAGCGTGCACTATCCCGGCGATGGTAACGATGCGCGTGTCCTGCTGCAAAACGCCGATACGGCGATGTATGAAGCCAAAGACCGCGGCCGTAATCGTTTGATCAAGTTCAACGATCAGATGAACAAAGAAGCGCGGATGCGCTTATGGCTGGAAATTGAACTGCAAAAAGCGTTGCAGCAAAATGGTCTGGAAGTGTGGTATCAACCTAAGGTTAACGCGCGTGATTTCAGCATTAATGGCGCAGAAGCACTGGTACGCTGGAAACACCCGGTTGAAGGCTACATCAGTCCGGGCGCCTTTATTCCCGTGGCTGAAAAAGCCGGCCTGATTGAGCATTTAGGCCGGGTGGTAATGCGTGAGGTATTCGCCACAGTAAAACGCTGGAAACAACAGGGCATCCTTCCTGGCCGGGTGGCGATTAATATCTCCCCTGAACAGTTTGGTAACCCGCAGCTGATTGATTACCTGGAAAAACTACTGCGCACCACGCAACTGGACCCAAGCTGTATCACGTTCGAGCTGACAGAAAGTGCGGTAATGAGTGACAGCGAACATACCCTGCAAATGCTCAATGCGATAAAAAAACTCGGCTTTGCCCTGTCGATTGATGACTTTGGTACCGGCTATTCTTCCTTAGCCTACCTGGCTCGTTTTCCAATCGATGAGCTCAAAATTGACCGCGCCTTCATCGCCGATATCGATACTCTGCCTAAGCAGGTCACAGTGATTGAAAACATCATCAATCTGGGGAAATCACTCAACCTGACCGTTGTGGCCGAGGGGGTGGAAACCCAACCACAGGCCACTCTGCTGTCAAACCTCAATTGTCACTCCATTCAGGGCTTTCATTTCTACCGCCCGCAGCCTCGTCATGAGGTGGAAGAGCTGTTCTCGCAAAATCGTCGCCACCGGCCGCTGACCAAGTAAGCCCTCTACCCTACCCGGCGGTTCAGGTCCGCAGCAGACGAGACCTGCGTACTTTTTGCCTTCGCACACTAGACCGCACCGCAACAGAAGCTATATGGCAGAAGACAAGTCACTGATCGCTGTACAGATAATTGTCCCGAATCGCCGCAAACCTGCCTTATATCAAATCCGTCGGCGCGGTTTGTGCCTAAAATGCCGGTTCTTTTCCTTTTCAAACAGACCTGAGCAATGGAACTTCTCTGTCCGGCAGGTAACCTGCCAGCCTTAAAAACGGCCATTGACTGCGGTGCCGACGCGGTGTATCTCGGCTTCAAAGACGATACCAACGCCCGCCACTTTGCCGGCCTCAACTTCAATGGTAAAAAACTGGAAAAAGCCAGCCAGTATGTGCATGACCACGGTAAAAAAATGCACATCGCCCTGAACACGTTTGCCCATCCGCAAGGGTTCGAGCGCTGGACCCGGGCAGTGGATCAGGCGGCCGATCTCGGCGTCGATGCGCTGATTATCGCTGATGTCGCGCTGCTCGATTACGCCGCAGAGCACTATCCGGGGATTGAATTGCACCTGTCAGTGCAGGCTTCAGCCACTAACGTCAAAGCGATTGAATACTATCATCATCATTTCAACGTCAAACGCGTGGTGCTGCCACGGGTGTTGTCGATTCATCAGGTGAAGCAGCTGTCGCGCACCGTGCCTCAAGGAGTCGAACTGGAAGTATTTGCCTTTGGCAGTCTGTGCATCATGTCAGAAGGGCGTTGCTATCTTTCGTCTTACCTGACCGGCGAATCCCCCAATACGGTCGGGGCCTGCTCGCCGGCCAAATATGTGCGCTGGCAACAGACCGACGCTGGTCTTGAATCGCGCCTCAACGAGATCCTGATTGACCGTTATGCCGATGGGGAAAACGCGGGATATCCGACCTTGTGCAAAGGCCGTTTTCATGCCGAAATTGACGGCCAGACCAAACGCTATCACGCTCTGGAAGAGCCCACCAGCCTCAATACTCTGGCCATGCTGCCCCAGCTGTTTGCCGCTAATGTCGCTTCGGTCAAAATTGAAGGCCGTCAGCGCAGCCCGGCTTATGTCGAGCAGGTCACCCGCACCTGGCGCGCCGCCATTGATCGCTACCTGGCTGCCCCTGAACGCTATCAGGTCGACAGCCAGTGGGACAAAACATTAGCCAATGTCTCGGAAGGCTCTCAAACCACACTCGGTGCTTACCACCGTCAATGGCAGTAATCACAAGGAGAAAGCATGAAATACGCATTAGGCCCGCTGCTTTACTTCTGGCCCAAACAAGACGTCGAGCAGTTTTACCTGCAGGCCAGTAGCAGTGAAGCGGATATTATCTACCTGGGAGAAACCGTCTGTTCCAAACGGCGTGAACTCAAGCCGCAACACTGGTTAGAGATAGCCACCCAACTGAGTCAGGCCGGCAAACAGGTCGTACTGTCAACCATGGCACTGCTGGAAGCACCGAGCGAAATTAAAGTCATGCAAAGCTATATCGATAATGGTGACTTTATTATTGAGGCCAACGACATGGCGGGTATTCAGCTCGCCAGTGAGAAAAAAATGCCGTTTGTGGTCGGGCCGGCGATCAATACTTATAACGCCCACGCGCTCAAACTGTTTCTCAAACAAGGCATGATGCGCTGGTGCATGCCGGTTGAGTTATCCCGCCAATGGCTGAGCAATACTTTACAGCAGTGTGAGACTCTGGGTATCCGCGGTCAGTTTGAAGTGGAAGTGTTCAGCCATGGTTACCTGCCGCTGGCTTATTCTGCGCGCTGCTTTACCGCCCGGGCGGAAAACCGAGCCAAAGATGAGTGCCAGACCTGTTGCATCCGCTATCCGACCGGCATTCAGGTCGACAGTCAGGAAGGACAGGCCGTGTTCAATCTCAATGGCATCCAGACCCAGTCCGGTTACTGTTACAACCTGATTAATGATCTGCCGCACATGCAGGGCCTGGTCGATGTCGTCCGCCTCAGTCCGCTCGGGGTTGAGACCTTTAATCACTTAAGCCGCTTTTGTGCCAATGAGCAGGGCCAGAATCCGCAACCGCTCGAGCATTATCAGTGTAACGGCTACTGGCACCAACTGCCCGGATTGGCGGTCGAAATAGCGTAATACTTATTCCACCTGACATTGGTTCATGCCCCAGCTAGACATAAACCGAGTCAGACATAAACCTAGCCAGGCTGAAACCCTTTCAGCCTGGCGCTCACACCGGCTGAGGACGCTGGACCAGATTCATGCGCCGCAGGCTGCGCCACAGCATCACCGCGACCACCAGGCTGAGCGCCAGATTGGAGAGCGGAAAGGCCAGCCAGACACCGGTCATGCCCCATAATTTAGGCAACACAAACAGAAACGGCAGCTGCAGTACGATATTACCTATGGTGACAAACATCGCCCGGTTACCCTGATTGGTGGCCTGGTAAAATGCCGCGCACACCACCAAAAAGCCATCCAGGTACAAAGCGGACAAATGCAGCGTCAGCGCGAAAGAGGCCCCCTGCAGCAAGCGGGCATCATCAGAGTTAAAGATACTGATGACCTGTTCGCTAAACAGATTGAGCAGTAAAACAAACACCATGCCGCCCAGCACCGCGACACTCATCGCCAGTTTTAACAGCCGGCGCAGGTTGTCATTTTGTCCGGCCCCGTAATAAAAACTGGCCAGAGGCTGCATGCCGCTGGCAATCCCTTCGGCCGTGAAGTAATACACCACTATGATGTAGCCGAGCATGGCATAAGCGCCGACCAGTACCTCATCCCCGTAGTGCATAATCACACTGTTATGAATCGCCACCATGATGGCGCCATAAGCATACATAAACAGGCTCGACGCGCCGATGTGCAGCATCTTGGGCACATAGTGCCAGTCAAATCGCAGGCAGGCACGGGTCAGACGCATATTGGCTCTGCGGCTGAAAAAGTAGCTCATGCCGAGCACACTGACCACCATCTGAGCGACAGCTGTGGCTATCGCCGCACCGGTCAGCTCCCAGCCGGCCAAGGCAATCAGCACATAATCGAGTACAATATTGATCAGCGCTCCCAGCATCATCAGCAAGGTGGCCAGATTCGGGCTGTCGTCATTACGCAGCAAAAACGGCATCGCAATTGAACCCAGGCTGAACACACAACTTAACATCAGGACCTGCAAGTTACTGTAAGCCAAGCTGCAATACCTGTCCTTCCACACCCTGCCAGCGCAAGAAGTCGTCAGCCAGCCACCATAAAACCGCCGCGACACAAGGCGCCAGAACAATCAAACTCATCAGGCCGGTGGCCAAAATGCGCCGAGCCTGCTCAATATCCCCTTCCCCCTGCCGGATAGAAGCCAGAGCGCCGCATCCGACGCCAACCATCATACCAATACCGAGAGTGGTGCCAATCACCGGCCAGGCGACATTGATTGCTGCCAGGCCAGCAGCACCGATGTAGTGGCCGATAAAAATACCATCCACCACCTGATAGAGACCGTTGACCAGCATTGCCGCGACTGTCGGCACGGTAAAACGTAAAAACTGACGCAATACAGACATCGTCTCTCTCCTGCTGCCAATTTAGTTAGCAAGACTAACCAATAAAGTAAACATTAACGTAGCGCTTTGCTCAGTAAAACGTCCAGAAACACCGCTTCTTCATCACTGAGGTGGCGGGAAACCTGATGTGCCAGACGCTGATATACCTTGGCTTCCGATTGCAACGACAGCAACGCAGCATCAGTCAGGCTAAAACGGTGCGCGCGGGCATCTTCACTGCAGCGCTGGCGGCAAACCAGTCCTTTACGCTCGAGGCGTTTTATCATGGCCGAAGCCGAAGGCTTAGTCACTTCCATCTGCGTCGCCAGGTCAGTCAGTCGCATCGGCTCGCATCCGCCCTGCAATACTTTTAAATAGTCGTACTCATTAAAGCTCAGCTGAGCTATCGGATCTTCTTTGCTGTACTGGCGCCATACCTTGGCGGAAAAACGTTCCAGCTTCTCCAGATTGACATCTAAACTCATACACCGCCCATTTAGTTAGTTTACCTAACCAATATTGTGCCAACGTTGTGGTAAAGTGGCAATAAAAAAAGCTGCTTATCTAAGCAGCTTTAAAAAGGTGACGCTTTAGAACTGTGCACTAGGATTGCGGCTGAGCCTGCTCCTGACGTGCTTCACGTAGTTGCTGATAGATACGTCCCAGTTCGATGAAAGCGTAACGATGTTCAACGTACTCATAGACATTGAATGAAATCGCCAGCTTATACAGTGAAATCGCCTGAGCCAGTTCACCTTGCATCTGGTAACGCTTGCCGAGGTAATAATAGGCTTCGGTCAGATGCTGTGCCAGCAGAGTGTTGTCACGGGTGGCACTCAGCACCGCTTTAAACGCCTGTTTCTTCTGACACATCACCCAGCATCAGACCGGCTAGTACCCAGCCCCACTGTTCATCGTGCTGCTGATAACGGGCCATCAGCTCGTCATAAGCATGCTCAGGGTCAAGATCACTCTCGATGATGTACATCCACAAGGCGCGAAACGGATCGTTAGGATCCTGCTGATAATGCTTGTTAATTTCTTCCAGAGCCAACTCAGGACGATCACCGTAGTAAAGCGCAATCGCACGATTGCGCTCAGCGTAATAATTGCCGGGATCGAGCTCCAGAGTAGAATCAAACGACTCGTAAGCCGCATCAAACTCGCCCGCTTCGGTGTAATACACGCCAAGCAGGTTAAAGATATCCGGCTGGGCAGGATTGAGTGACAGAGACTGAGTAAAGTCGAGACGCGCTAAATCTCTCAGACCAACACTGTCATAATAATTACCACGCTCAAACAACATTTTAGCCCGTACCTCATCACTGAGATCCGGTCGCTGCAGCAGTTGAGTTAAACGGGCAATCTGCACTTCCTGCTGGACACTCGGTTGCAAAGGAATCGCCATCGGCGGATAAACCCATTGCGTGGCCTGTGACGAAGACTGAGAAGCACAGCCTGCCAAGAGCAGCAGTGCGGCACTGATCGTTGCGGTTCGAAACCATTTCACAAATCGATACTCCTGTTGATCCCGCATTCTGGTTCAAAAAGAAACAGATAAAAAAAGGGAGCGAATGACGCTCCCTTTATAACATGCTTTTACGCTAAAAAGCGAAAACGACTCGCCTTTAACGCAGACTGTGAAGCTTATTCAGCTTCAGGTGCTGCTGGCGCTTGTTCAGCTGATGCTTCTACCGCTTCTTTCATGCTCAGACGTACGCGGCCCTGACGGTCGATTTCCAGTACCTTAACTTGTACTTCCTGGCCTTCAGACAGGTAGTCAGATACTTTCTCAACACGCTTGTCAGCGATTTGAGAGATGTGAACCAGACCATCTTTACCAGGCAGAAACTGTCACGAATGCACCGAAATCAGCCAGACGCGCTACTTTACCTGTATAGATACGGCCTACTTCAACTTCAGCAGTGATCTCTTCGATACGGCGAATAGCTTCTTTCGCTGCCGCACCTTCAGTTGCTGCGATCTTGATAGTACCGTCATCTTCGATTTCAATCGTTGTACCGGTTTCTTCAGTCAGCTGACGAATTACCGCACCACCTTTACCGATCACGTCTTTGATCTTGTCAGCGCTGATCTTCATGGTGTGAATACGAGGAGCGAACTCAGAGATATCATCGCGAGCACCAGAAATAGCCTGATCCATCACAGACAGGATGTGCTTACGCGCACCTTGTGCCTGGTTCAGAGCGATCTGCATGATTTCTTTAGTGATACCTTCGATCTTGATGTCCATCTGCAGTGCAGTTACACCAGAGTTAGTACCTGCTACTTTGAAGTCCATGTCACCCAGGTGGTCTTCATCACCCAGAATGTCAGACAGAACCACGAAGTCATCGCCTTCTTTCACCAGACCCATTGCGATACCCGCAACAGACGCTTTAATTGGCACACCAGCATCCATCAGAGCCAGAGAAGTACCACATACCGACGCCATTGAAGATGAACCGTTGGATTCAGTGATTTCAGAAACCACGCGTACAGTGTACGGGAATTCATCGATTGAAGGCATCACTGCAGCAATACCACGTTTCGCCAGTTTACCGTGGCCGATTTCACGACGCTTAGGTGAACCCACAAAACCTGTTTCGCCCACACAGTATGGAGGGAAGTTGTAGTGCAACAGGAAGTGATCTTTACGCTCGCCAGTCAGTTCATCGATGATCTGCGCATCACGCTGAGTACCCAGAGTCGCAGTAACCAGTGCCTGAGTTTCACCACGAGTGAACAGTGCGCTACCGTGAGTACGTGGCAGAACGCCGGTACGTACATCCAGAGCACGAACCATGTCTTTTTCACGGCCATCGATACGTGGGTTACCCGCGATGATGCTGCGACGTACTACTGTTTTTTCCAAGTCATGGAAAATAGTGTGAATTTCTTTTGGATTCAGAGTTTCGTCTTCAGCCAGAAGCTTAGCGTTTACGTCAGCACTGATAGCATGGATACGGTCATAACGCGCCATTTTCTCAGTGATTTGGTAAGCTTCAACCAGTTGGCTTTCAGCCAGCTCAGCAATTTTCGCTTTCAGCTCAGTGTTTTCAGCTGGTGCTACCCAATCCCATGCCGGAGTCGCTACTTCAGCAGCGAATTCGTTGATCGCGCTGATCACAGCTTGCTGCTGATCGTGGCCGTAAACCACTGCAGACAGCATTTCTTCTTCAGTCAGGTTGTCTGCTTCAGATTCAACCATCAGTACGGCTGATTCAGTACCAGCAACAACCAGATCAAGGCGAGATGACTGCAGTTCAGTCTGGCTTGGGTTTAGTACCAGTTGACCATCGATGTGACCAACACGCGCTGCACCGATAGGACCGTTAAACGGAATACCTGAGATAGCCAGTGCCGCAGAAGTACCGATCATGGTCACGATGTCTGGCTGCACATCCGGGTTTACCGAAACCACAGTGGCAATAACCTGAACTTCGTTTTTGAATGAATCCGGGAATAGCGGACGGATAGGACGGTCAATCAGACGCGCAGTCAACGTTTCGCCTTCAGAAGGACGACCTTCACGCTTGAAGAAACCGCCAGGGATTTTACCCGCAGCGTACGTGCGCTCTTGGTAGTTTCACTGTCAGTGGGAAGAAATCCTGACCTTCTACCGCTTCTTTTTTACCAACAACACTAACGAATACCGCTGTGTCATCCATAGTAACCATTACTGCAGCAGTCGCCTGACGCGCCATTACACCGGTTTCCAGAGTAACGGTGTGGTTACCGTACTGGAACGTTTTTACTACTGGTTTTTCGAACATGAGTTTTCCTTTTCCAGGTTATGCCTGGATAAATAAATGAAGACTCAAAGCATCACCAATCGCGACTAGTGAAAACAGACTGCGCAAGGCCAATCCATTTTTAATAGCCGCGACCTGTTGGCCGACTTACGGTGACTGTAATGCAATGAGTTTTAAGCAATCCACTCCAAACAGAGCAGACGGCGGCTAGTATAAACTAGATTAGGAGGGTTATGCCAAATTTCGATAACAAAAAAGGGGCGAAACGCCCCTTTTTTGAACAAACTGTACTATGCAGCCGTCGATTAACGACGTAGGCCTAGACGTTTGATTAGGTCTTGGTAACGTCCCAGATCTTTACCTTTCAGGTAGTCCAGTAGTTTACGACGACGAGAAACCATGCGTAGCAGACCACGACGGCTGTGGTGATCGCCTTTGTGCGCTTTGAAGTGACCTTGTAGGTGGTTGATAGAAGCAGTCAGTAGAGCTACTTGTACTTCTGGTGAACCAGTGTCGCCTTCGCCACGTGCGTAGTCAGCAACGATTGCTGCTTTAGTTTCTGCATTCAGAGACATAATTCTCTCCTAAAGAGTTAAGGTTTATAGTTGTGCCGCCAATCTCTGATTCAGCCGACACGAGGAGCGCGAATTATAGGGAATAATTCGCGCCTGCACAAGATCAAAACACGCTTACTGCGCGGAATCCTCGCGGTGTACCACTAAGCGTTTGGGTGCGATCTTGCCATCATCGTTCATCTCACCGACGCCGAGAAACAACTTCTCGTCACCGCCAGTCAAACGCACGTAACCCTGTTCCGGCGCGCCGAAAATCTGTACCGCCTGACCATGTTGCACCATGTGCATCAGTTCAGGGATCAGATTCACTTCCGGCAGGTCTTCCACCGCGGTATCCATTGGCAGCAGCAACGCATCCAGAGCCTCGTACGGAGAACGCTCTTCGCGATGCGCCTGTTCAACCAGCGTATTGAGCTCTTCCAAGGTCACCATATTCTGGTAAGGATAGTGAGCCACACCCGTACGACGCAGCATGGTCACATGAGCGCCACAGCCGAGCATCTCACCCAGATCGTCGACGATGGTGCGGATGTAAGTCCCTTTAGAACAGTGCACTTCCATTTCCACTTCATCGCCTTCAAAACGGTGCAGAAACGATGTCGTAAACGGTGATTTTGCGCGCTTCACGCGGTACATCAATCCCTTTACGGGCATATTCGTACAACGGGCGGCCCTGATACTTAAGCGCCGAAAACATCGACGGTACCTGATCGGTTTCACCACGGAAAGATTCAATCTTAGCCAACAGCGTATCACGGTCGACATTCACCGCGCGGGTTTGCACCACTTCACCATCCGAGTCAGACGTATCAGTACGCTGGCCCAGCTTGGCAATCACACGATAACGCTTATCCGAATCGAGCAGAAACTGGGAAAACTTAGTCGCTTCCCCAAGACAAATCGGCAACATGCCCGTTGCTAACGGGTCCAGAGCACCGGTATGACCGGCTTTCTCGGCGAAAAACAGACGCTTCACTTTTTGTAAAATGTCGTTCGATGACATGCCCGTTGCTTTATCCAGTAACAGGACACCGTTTATCGCACGGCCTTTACGACGACGCGCCATTACTCTTCGTCCTCGCGACCCGCATCTTTCTGTTTGCTTTTGTCATTATTGACGACTTCAGTCACCAGGTTCGACATACGCATACCTTCAACTAAGGTATTGTCGTAATGGAAGCGGATTTCCGGAGTCAGACGCAGACGAATGCGTTTACCCAGCATCATGCGAATGTGCACTTCGTGCTCGCGCAGAGCTTTCAGGCACGATTCCGGCGTTTGCTCACCCACACACAGGAAGGTCACAAACACTTTGGCATACGCCAGATCACGGGAAACTTCAACGTCAGAAATGGTGACCATGCCCAGGCGGGAGTCACGCACTTCGCGTTGCAGAATCATCGCTAATTCTTTTTGTAATTGCTGTGCCACACGTTGAGTACGGCTGAATTCTTTTGGCATATTGTTTCTCACTAATGAAAGAATGGGGGGATGGTTTTCCCAGCCCCCCATGGTGTATTCAACAACCTAAACTTGCCGATAATGCAATTTTAGTTGATTAGTCGATGGTACGCTGAATCTCAACGATTTCGAACACTTCGATCTGGTCGCCTACGCGAACATCGTTGTAGTTCTTAACGCCGATACCACACTCGTAACCGTTCTTAACTTCAGCCACGTCATCTTTAAAGCGACGCAGTGATTCCAGTTCACCTTCGTAGATAACCACGTTATCACGCAGAAACGCGGATTGGGTTGTGACGTTTGATCACACCTTCCGTTACCATACAACCTGCGATTGCACCCAGTTTCGGAGACTTGAACACGTCACGAACTTCAGCAAGACCAATGATTTCCTGCTTGAATTCCGGCGCCAGCATACCGCTCATCGCTTGCTTCACTTCGTCAATCAGCTGGTAGATGATTGAGTAGTAACGCAGGTCGATGTTTTCAGCATCAATCGCACGGCGTGCTGATGCATCGGCACGTACGTTAAAGCCGACTACGATAGCATTAGAAGCGGCTGCCAGTACGGCGTCAGTTTCGGTAATACCACCAACACCAGAACCAACGATGTTTACTTTCACTTCGTCAGTTGACAGTTTCAGCAGTGAGTCAGCGATCGCTTCCACAGAACCTTGTACGTCTGCTTTCAGTACGATGTTCAGCTCAGCCACATCACCGGCAGTCATGTTCGAGAACATGTTTTCCAGTTTAGATTTCTGCTGACGAGCCAGTTTCACTTCACGGAATTTACCCTGACGGTAGTTCGCTACTTCACGTGCTTTACGCTCGTCACGAACAACAGTCGCTTCGTCACCCGCTGACGGAACGCCAGACAGACCCAGGATTTCTACCGGGATAGACGGACCCGCATGCTCAACTTCGTTACCTAGTTCGTCGCGCATTGCACGAACACGGCCGTATTCCTGACCACAAAGTACGATGTCGCCTTTGTTCAGAGTACCAGACTGAACCAGAACAGTCGCTACCGGACCGCGGCCTTTATCCAGGAAGGATTCAACCACAACGCCTGATGCCATACCTTCTTTAACTGCAGTCAGTTCAAGAACTTCCGCTTGCAGCAGGATAGATTCCAGCAGTGAATCAATGTTAGTGCCCTGTTTCGCTGAAATGTGAACGAAGATGTTCTCACCGCCCCATTCCTCAGGAATAACATCGTAGGCTGCCAGTTCGTTTTTCACGTTATCCGGGTTAGCCGCTTCTTTATCGATCTTGTTCACTGCAACGATCAGAGGAAACGCCTGCCGCTTTCGCGTGCTGGATCGCTTCTACTGTCTGTGGCATTACGCCATCGTCCGCTGCAACAACCAGTACTACGATATCTGTCGCCTGAGCACCACGAGCACGCATAGCGGTAAACGCCGCGTGTCCAGGAGTATCCAGGAAGGTAATCATACCGTTCTCGGTCTCTACGTGGTAAGCACCGATGTGCTGGGTAATACCACCCGCTTCACCAGAGGCAACGTGAGTACGACGGATGTAGTCCAGAGTCGATGTTTTACCGTGGTCAACGTGACCCATGATGGTAACAACCGGTGCACGTGGCACAGCTTCAAACGCATCATCGCGATCAGACATGATAGCTTCTTCAAGCTCATTTTCTTTACGCAGGATAACTTTGTGGCCCATCTCTTCAGCAACCAGCTGTGCGGTTTCCTGATCGATAACCTGGTTGATGGTTGCCATAGCACCCATCTTCATCATCACTTTGATCACTTCACTTGACTTAACTGACATCTTAGAAGCCAGTTCAGACACAATGATAGTTTCGCCGATCACAACATCTGATTTTGCTACTACTGCGCTCTTATCGAAGCCGTGTTGCATAGATGTCGGTTTACTGATACGACCTTTACGGCCTGCTTTTCCACCACGTGGACGCGAGTTGCGCTCTTGCTTGTCATCGCGAGACGACATTTTACGCTTGTTCGCTTTAGTCGAACGACGAGTTGACCCTTCTTCACGACGGTCTGCTTCATCCTCAGCTTCACGAGCGTAGGTTGAAGTCGTTACGTGGTAATCTGTATCTTCTTGCATATCACCCTTTTTCTCTTCTTCAGCAGACCAACGCTCTTTATTGATTTCGGCCAATTCGCGTGCTTTTTCAAGCTGACGGCTACTTTCCTCTTCAGCCTTACGTCTCGCTTCTTCTTCCTGGCGACGTTTCAGTGCTTCGGCCTCTTTTAGCGCTGCTTCTTGCTTGGATTTATCTTCTGCAGAAACGTTCGCGTTTTGCTGCTTGTGCTTCACGCTGTGCTTTTTCCTCAGCGGCGCGTTTGGCTTTTTCTTCCGCTTCGCGCTTAGCTTTTTCTTCCGCTTCCAGTTTGGCTTTTTGTTCCGCCTCACGTTTCAGCGCTTCTTCAGCTTCACGTTTCACTTGTTCTTCTGCTTCACGTTGAGCTGCTTCTTCAGCTTCACGTGACGCATCATCATCAATTGTACTGCGCTTAACATACGTACGTTTTTTGCGCACTTCAACCTGAACATTCTTACTTTTACCGCCACCGGCATTTACGCTCAGTGTGCTGCGGGTCTTGCGCTGGAGTGTTAAACGGGTTGGTTCTGATTCAGAACTGTCGCCGTGCTCCTTGCGCAGATGGGAGAGAAGCTTCTGCTTCTCATCCTCAGTTACGCTGTCTGAACCTGATTTCTTCATGCCAGCGTCAGCAAGTTGTTCTAATAAGCGGTCAACTGGAGTACCAATTTCTTCACTCAGTGCTTTAACTGTAACTTGTGTCATGCCGCTACCTCCCCTTGCTGAAAATTATGCGTCTTCGCCAAACCAACAAATGTTGCGAGCCGCCATAATTAATTCGCCCGCACGTTCTTCGGTCAGGCCTTCAATTCCTTCAAGGTCATCAATACCCTGATCTGCCAGATCTTCCAGTGTTACCACACCTTTAGCTGCCAGTTTAAACGCTAATTCACGTTCCAGACCTTCCAGTGCCAGCAGATCTTCTGCAGGCTCAAGACCGTCGTACGACTCTTCTTGTGTCAGTGCGATAGTCGTCAGTGACTCTTTCGCACGGCTGCGCAGCTCTTCAACCAGATCTTCATCCAGGCCGTCGATTTCCAGCAGCTCATTAACCGGTACGTAAGCGATTTCTTCCAGTGTAGAGAAACCTTCTTCAACCAGCATTTCGGCAAAGTCCTGCTCGATATCCAGATACTTCATGAAGTTCTCGATCGAAGCCATTGACTCTTCCTGGTGTTTCTTCTGCAGGTCAGCCACTGTCATTACGTTCAGTTCCCAGCCAGTCAGCTGAGAAGCCAGACGTACGTTCTGACCGTTACGGCCGATAGCCTGGGCCAGGTTGTCTGCTTCAACGGCAATATCCATTGAGTGCGCATCTTCATCAACGATGATAGAAGCAACATCCGCAGGAGCCATTGCGTTGATCACGAATTGCGCCGGGTTATCATCCCAAAGTACGATATCGATACGCTCGCCGCCCAGTTTCGCCAGAAACAGCCTGAACACGCGCACCACGCATACCCACACACGCACCGACTGGGTCGATACGCTTGTCATTGGTTTTCACTGCAATCTTGGCACGTGAACCCGGATCGCGTGCTGCACCTTTCAGTTCAATCAGCTCTTCACCGATTTCTGGTACTTCAACACGGAACAGCTCAGCCAGCATTTCTGGCTTAGAACGGGTAATAAACAGCTGGAAGCCACGCGCTTCCGGTGCCACTTTGTACAGCAGACCACGCACGCGGTCGCCCGGACGGAAGTTTTCTCGTGGCAACTGGTCTTCACGCAGAATGACCGCTTCAGCGTTGTTACCCAAGTCCATAATAACAGTGTCGCGGTTCACTTTCTTGACCACGCCTGTGATCAGCTCACCTTCGTTATCGATAAACTGTTCAACAATTTGTGCACGTTCAGCTTCACGTACTTTTTGTACGATAACCTGTTTGGCAGTTTGAGTGGTGATACGGTCAAAGGTCACAGACTCAATCTGATCTTCAATGAAATCACCCAGCTCGACAGATTCGTCGTCGTATTGAGCCGCTTCCAGAGAAATCTCTTTGGTTGGTGTTTCTACTTCATCAACCACTAACCAGCGACGGAAAGTTTCGAATTCACCGGTTTTACGGTCGATGGCAACGCGCACGTCAATCTCGATTTCGTATTTTTTCTTTGTTGACGTCGCAAGAGCAATTTCAAGCGCTTCAAAAATACGCTCACGAGGTACCGCTTTCTCGTTAGAAACCGCTTCAACAACCGCTAAAATCTCTTTACTCATTGTTATAGCCTCTTAAGCCTTTTTCTCTAGGAGAACTAAAATTTAGGGATCAGGTTAGCTTTCGCAATGTTGCTCAGCGCAAAGTGTTCTTCTTGCCCGTCAACTTTGACATTAATGGTCTCACCATCAGCGCCCAGGATTTCTCCTTTCCACTTACGACGGTTACCCACTGCCATTTTCAATACGATGCTGACCTCGTGGCCTTTAAATTGCTCGTAATGTGCTGCGGTAAAGAGTGGTCTTTCTAAACCTGGTGAAGAAACTTCAAGGTTGTAAACCACTGAAATCGGATCTTCCACATCCAGCACGGCACTCACTTGACGACTCACTTCTGCGCAGTCATCAACGGTAATACCGTTTCTCGTGATCAATATAGATACGTAACGTTGAGTGCTGTCCTGCACGAACAAATTCTAATCCAACTAACTCATAACCTGATGCAACAACTGGAGCTTCAAGCATTTCAGTAAGTTGTCTTTCTAAACCAGTCATTTAAACCACTCCAGAAACAAAAAAAGGGCATAGAGCCCAATTTAAATTCCAAGCAAGTATCTGAATTTCATCTTGGAGAAATTCAGATAACAAAAAACCCCGAAAGTCGGGGTTTTTTGTTGCTGGACCCTGATAAATTGAGAATTGCTTCTCAACTGCAGTGAGGTTCGCACTGCCAAACTTGCTGCATTAACCTGTCGTTCCAAACAAACTGAGCAGGAAAATGGTTGCGGGGGCCGGATTTGAACCGACGACCTTCGGGTTATGAGCCCGACGAGCTACCAAGCTGCTCCACCCCGCGTCCGACTTGTAGCAATTATACGCGCTACATAGTGATTTACAAGTTTGTAAATATGGTGCCGAGAGAGGGACTCGAACCCTCACACCTAGGGCGCTAGCACCTCATGCTAGTGTGTCTACCAATTTCACCATCTCGGCATAACCTGAGGCTTATCTTCGTTGATAAGCTTAGTGAGGAATCTCGTCGCCGCCTTCGGCCGGAGCTTCACTCACTGTATTATCAGCTGGCTGTTGCTGCTGAATCACCTGACCTTGCGAAGGGTCAACCCATTGTGATTCGACTTTGTGCGTAGACATATTGCCCAGCACTAGGCTGATAATAAAAAATACGGTTGCAAAAATTGCAGTCATTCGGGTTAGGAAGTTACCTGAGCCGCTCGCGCCAAACACAGTGTTTGATGCACCAGCACCGAAAGAGGCTCCCATATCTGCGCCTTTACCTTGTTGAATCAACACCAGGCCAATGATACCAACCGCTGCCAACAGGTAAATCACAAGTAGAACTGTAAACATTACTTCCACCTATGTTCCAAATTGTTGAGCCAGCGCCGTTCAATCATTCGCTTGAACAAGGCTAGCGACCTCCTCATCAGAGGCGGACGCCATACTAACCAATGCAAGTTAGGCTGACAAGTGGAATTTGCGAAAAAAGCGCACTTTATGAATCAAACGGTCAAAAAAGGGCCAAAGCACAAATTCCACCAAATTAGCCCGAATTCCTTTCCATTTTCAATGAACTAGTCATCCGGGCTCAAGCCGATCAGCAGTTCACTTTCACCGCTTCGGCAATACGCAGTGCCGAGGCTTTCACCAGAGCGGCATCTTCACCTTCAACCATGACCCGAATCAAGGGTTCTGTACCTGATTTACGCAGTAACACCCGGCCTTTATCACCCAGTTCTGCTTCCACCTGCTTGACCGAAGCCAGTACAGCTTCTGCTTCGAGCGGGTTCGTATCACCGCTAAAGCGCACGTTTTCCAGTACTTGCGGGTACAGCGTCATGCCCTGTGCCAGCTCATTCAGGCTCATGTCACTGCCGACAACCGAAGCCAGAACCTGCAGTGCAGCAACAATAGCGTCACCTGTGGTCACTTTATCCAGCAAGATAATATGACCAGAGTTTTCAGCGCCAATCAGCCAGCCTTTTTCGAGCAGTTTTTCCATCACGTAACGGTCACCGACCGCCGCACGCACAAATGGGATACCGAGCTGTTTGAGGCCGTTTTCCATCCCCAGGTTCGTCATCAGGGTCCCGACCACACCACCTTTTAGTTCGCCACGACGCAGTGCATCACGGGCAATGATATAAGCAATCTGGTCACCATCGACCTTGTTGCCCAGTTCATCCACCATGATCAGGCGATCACCGTCACCATCGAACGCAAGACCAAGATGAGCTTTTTCATCCAGCACGCGCTGCTGCAGCGCACGTACATCGGTCGCACCTACCTGATCATTGATGTTAAGGCCATCGGGTTCAACCCCCATGGCGATTACGTCAGCACCCAGCTCACGGAATACGCTGGGTGCAATGTGATAGGTTGCACCATGGGCGCAGTCGACGACAATTTTTAACCCTGCCAGGCTCAGTTTGGTCGGGAAAGTGCTTTTACAGAACTCGATATAACGGCCGGCAGCGTCAATCAAGCGTGATGCCTTACCCAGTTCGGCTGATTCCACACATTCAATCTGCTTGTCGAGCTCAGCTTCAATCGCCAGCTCAACTTCATCCGGCAGTTTGGTGCCTTGTGATGAGAAGAACTTGATACCGTTATCATCATACGGGTTATGTGAGGCAGAAATTACAATGCCGGCCTCAGCACGGAACGTCTGAGTCAGGTAAGCCACCGCCGGAGTTGGCATCGGACCAGTCAAAATCGCCTTTAAACCTGCCGCAGCAAGACCAGCCTCGAGAGCCGACTCCAGCATGTAACCGGATATGCGGGTATCTTTGCCGATAATGACTTTTCTAGTGCCTTGCTGTGCTAATACACGGCCGGCGGCCCAGCCGAGTTTTAGCACAAAATCCGGGGTGATCGGGTATTGGCCAACCTTGCCACGTATGCCATCTGTACCAAAATAGCGTCTTGTATCAGACATGTTGAATCCTATATTTATAATGCTTAGCGGTTACTATTCATTGCGTTGATAATGGTCATAGCTTCCAGCGTTTCATCCACGTCATGGACACGGATGATTTGTGCCCCCTTCAGAGCTGCAATCGAAGCACAGGTGACACTGCCAACCACACACTGGGCAGGCTTTTTATCAAGCAATTTAAAAATCATAGATTTGCGTGACATTCCCGCCAGGATAGGCAGGCCGAAACGGTGGAACTGTTCCAAATTCGCCAGCAGATGATAATTGTGTTCAACCGATTTGCCAAAGCCAAATCCGGGGTCGAGGATGATGTTGTCGCGCTGAATACCGGCGGCTTCACATGCTGCCATACGTTCTACCAGGAAACTGCTCAACTTCCTGCATCAGATCATCGTATTGCGGATCCTGCTGCATGGTCTTAGGTTGACCTTTCATGTGCATGATACAAACCGGGACATTTGCCTCAGCCGCGACTTGTAAAGCGCCCGGCTCAGTCAGTGAACGGATATCGTTGATCAAATCAGCGCCAGCCGCGACCGATTGGCGCATTACTTCGGCTTTACTGGTATCGACTGAAATCCACACTTGCGGGAATTTAGCCCGGATTGCCGCGACGATAGGAATAACACGTTGCAGTTCATCTTCCAGGGTTACTTCCGGTGCTCCCGGACGAGTGGACTCACCACCAATATCGATAATACTGACCCCCGCCGCAATCATTTTCTCAGCGCGTTCCATCGCCGTCTCCAGCGTGGTATAGCTGCCCCCGTCGGAAAAAGAGTCCGGCGTGGTATTGAGAATGCCCATCACATGCGGGCGGTCAAGTTCCAGTTGTTTGGTTGCGGTTTGTATTTTCATAAATCACTATCAACTAATCTTACATCAAACACAAAATCAGACGCTGCACCAAGCGCTGTCTATACCGCCAGGGTAAGCACACGGCATCTGCAGCCAAAAGCCGCTGCGACACGAAAGGCGCTGGATGACAAGCTTTGTAGCATAAAAAACGTCGATTTAGGAAACAGAAAACCCCGAGCAAGTCGGGGTTTTGTTTTAATAGAGGAGTTATTCTGCGTCTTTCTTATCTGCAGACTGATCTGAGCCTTGCTCTTCTGTGCCTGGCTGAGACTCTTCTGCGACAGGTTCGACTTTCGCCGGCGCTTCTTCTTGCGCAGGCTGACTACGGTCACCCCAACCAGCTGGTTCACGAATATCACTCTTACGTGCCATCAGATCATCAATCTGGCCTGCATCGATAGTTTCATATTTCATCAGTGCATCTTTCATTGCATGCATGATGTCCATATTTTCAACCAGAATTTTACGCGCGCGTTCGTAGTTACGATCGATCAGCTTACGCACTTCATCATCGATAAGTTTGGCGGTGTCATCAGACATATGCTTGGTCTGCGTAACACTACGGCCCAGGAAACACTTCACCTTCGTCTTCTGCATACAGCATAGGACCCAGTTTTTCCGAGAAGCCCCACTGAGTCACCATCTTACGGGCGATGTCGGTGGCGCGCTCGATATCGTTCGATGCACCGGTCGATACTTTATCGACACCGTAAATCAACTCTTCAGCCAGACGACCACCGTACAGACTGGAGATCATCGATTCAAGGTGTTGCTTCGACATACTGATGCGATCTTGTTCCGGCAGGTACATGGTTACACCCAATGCACGGCCACGCGGAATAATCGACACTTTGTAAACCGGATCGTGCTCAGGCACCATACGACCAACAATTGCGTGACCCGCTTCGTGATACGCAGTGGATTCCTTGATCTCTTCTGACATCACCATGGAGCGGCGCTCGGCACCCATCATGATTTTGTCTTTCGCCAGTTCAAACTCAACCATAGACACATTGCGTTTGTTACCACGGGCAGCAAACAGTGCAGCCTCGTTGACCAGGTTAGCCAGATCTGCACCTGAGAAACCCGGAGTACCGCGTGCAATCAGGGATGGCTCAACATCACCGGCCAGAGGAACTTTACGCATGTGTACTTTAAGAATTTGTTCACGGCCACGCACATCCGGCAGACCAACCACAACCTGGCGGTCAAAACGACCAGGACGCAACAGCGCAGGGTCGAGTACGTCCGGACGGTTGGTTGCGGCGATAACGATGATACCTTCGTTACCTTCAAAACCATCCATTTCCACCAGCATCTGGTTCAGAGTTTGCTCACGTTCATCGTGCCCCCCCCCCACACCAGCACCACGTTGGCGACCGACAGCATCGATTTCATCAATAAAGATGATACAAGGCGCCGCTTTTTTGGCTTGTTCGAACATGTCACGGACACGGGATGCACCCACACCAACGAACATTTCCACAAAATCAGAGCCGGAAATGGTAAAGAACGGTACTTTCGCTTCACCGGCAATCGCTTTAGCCAGCAAGGTTTTACCGGTACCCGGAGGACCAACCATCAGTACGCCGGTCGGGATTTTACCACCCAGCTTCTGGAAGCGGCTCGGATCACGCAGGTAATCCACCAGCTCTTTAACATCTTCTTTCGCTTCATCACAGCCAGCGACATCACCGAAAGTGGTTTTGATCTGCTCTTCGCTCATCATGCGGGCTTTGCTTTTACCAAAGGACATTGCGCCTTTGCCGCCGCCGCCCTGCATCTGACGCATGAAGAAAATCCACACACCGATCAGCAGAATCATTGGGAACCAGGAGATAAAGATGGTGCCAAGCAGGCTTTGCTCTTCCGGAGGCGTACCCTGAACTTTTACGTTCTGGTTAATCAGGTCATCAAGCAGCTTCTGGTCATACACTGGCATGTAAGTGACATAACGCGTACTACCACCACGACGGGTAAAGGTAATTTCGCTGTCCTTAAACTGAGCTTCCTGAATCTGGCCTTGGCCAACTTCCTGTACAAATGTGGTGTAATCGACTGATCTGCCGTTACTGTCGCCCGGGCCAAAGCTCTGGAAAACAGACATTAATACGACAGCAATCACAAGCCACAGAATTAAATTTTTTGCCATATCACTCAAGGTGTAAGCCTCGCGATAACTAGTTGTAATTAAAGGTAGGGTACTACAGTTTTCTGGCTGTAGCCATAGTGTTAACTTTCGCCAGCTTGGGTTAAATCGTTAACCTTTGTAACCGGTAGCGACGATATACACTTCGCGGGAACGTGCCCTTGAAGAATCAGGTTTTCTGATTTTGACCGCTTTGAACAGGCTGCGTACATCTTTGACATACTGGTCAAAACCTTCGCCCTGAAATACTTTGACCACAAAACTACCATTAGGTGCAAGAACTTGTCGACACATATCTAATGCTAATTCGACCAGATACATAGCTCGTGGCTGGTCAACGGACTGGTTTCCGGCCATGTTAGGCGCCATATCAGACATTACTACGTCAACCATGTCCGGTTGGATCCGCTCCAGTAGTGCATCCAGTACCGACTCTTCCCGGAAGTCGCCCTGCAAAAAGGCCACACCGGCAATCGAGTCCATCGGCAGAATGTCACAGGCGATCACCTGCCCTTCCTCACCAACGATACCAGCTGCATACTGTGACCAGCCTCCCGGAGCCGCCCCCAGGTCAACCACGGTCATCCCAGACTGTAACAGTTTGTCTTTATTCTGAATCTCTTCAATTTTGAAGATAGCACGAGAACGGTAACCTTTCTTCTTAGCTTCGTTAACGTATTTATCGTCAAAATGTTCTTTCAACCAGCGGCCGGAGCTCGCCGAATGCTTCTGTTTACTCATTCGATTCCTAACTAAGCAGCCTCTATCTGAGAAAGTATGGTAGAAAATATAGTCTTCCATGATAGATGGCGTTAAAATGTCGTTTTTCAACCCTAATATTAAAGAAAATTGGGCGCGTAATGAACCTAAGCAACAAACAAAAACAGCATCTCAAAGCCTTAGCACACAACCTTAAGCCGGTTGTGCTGATGGGTGGTAACGGACTGACTGAAGCTGTTTTGGCGGAAATCGAAATTGCGCTTGATCACCACGAAACTGATCAAAGTGAAAGTGGTATCGGAAGATCGCGAGACAAAACATCTGATTGTGGATGCCATTGTTCGTGAAACCGGAGCAGAAAAAGTACAGGTTATTGGTAAAGTACTGGTTCTTTTCCGTCCTTCTGAGCAACGTAAAATCGAACTACCACGTAAGTAATTTCGTTACTTAAGATTACAAAAAGGTCGCATGATGCGACCTTTTTGCTTTTTAAACTCAGTAATTTGAACCGGTTACACGTAATCTACGCGATCGATTTCAAATACTTTCTCGCCACCCGGGGTCACGATGGTGACTTCATCACCTTCCATCTTACCGATCAGACCACGCGCAATCGGAGAGCTCACCGAGATACGGCCGGCTTTAATATCCGCTTCGTCTTCACCGACGATCTGGTAGGTTTTCTCTGCATCAGTATCGACATCAATCAGAGTCACGGTCGAACCAAAAATGATTTTACCGCTGTTATCCATTTTAGTGACATCAATCACCTGAGCAACAGACAACTTAAACTCAATATCACGAATCTGCGCTTCACAGATGCCCTGCTCTTCGCGAGCGGCGTGGTATTCAGCATTCTCTTTCAGATCGCCCAGTTCACGAGCTTCTGCAATTGCTTCAGAAATTTTCGGACGCAGTTTCAGCAATCTATCCAGTTCATCACGCAGCAACTGAGCGCCACGTACAGTCATTGGAACTTTTTCCATTTTATACCTCTATGCCATAGATATGCCCAAAGTCATCGTTGTCACTGCCAGACAGCCTTTAGCTCCAATCCGTGCATAGCTGTGCCCTGATTAAAGATAATATGATTCAATCAAAAGGCCTGTCCTGTAACTTCAAATAAGAAGGGCATTCTTTGGACAATACAAAACTACCCAACCCGTATCACTGGATTAGGTAGTACTCGATGAATTCGTTACGTTTAGTGTAAACAAACATGCGGGCGAAATCATCCAAATTCAAGTGCCGGTTAGAGAAATTGCGATTAGGCACCAAACCTATTACATGACGTGATCCCCTGCACACTTCTCCGGTTTAGAAAATCGCCTAAAACAGCTAAAAACTTATAAAGACGTCCATCTTACCATGATTTGTAATTAAGTATAAAAATAGGCAAAAATTATTTAAAATCATTAGCTTGATTTTTTACCAATTTAAATAAAACACTGTTCATAAGTGGGATTTATATCATTTTACTAACTCATTAAGGAACTTTGAGGGTACAACTAGCATCACGATTTCTAACGTATTGAATTACCCGGACAACGCTCAGATTCGGAATCAGTAATGCTAGGAATTAAGCGCACACGGGCAGCATCGTGATGCGACAACTAATAATGATTTATGGACAGTAAATTAGGACTTAATAAAATGAAAAAGACTCTGATTGCACTTGCAGTGTCAACTGTAGCTATCGCTTCAGGCGCTCAAGCAGCTGAACTTTACAACCAGGATGGTACTTCTCTGGAAATCGGTGGCCGCGTTGAAGGTCGTCTTTCTATGCAAGACGGCAAAAGCGACGATGTGTCACGCGTACGTGTACACATCGCGGGTAAAACTGCTATTAACGACAGTCTGTACGGCCTGGGTTTCTACGAAGCAGAGCTGAAAACTAACGACAACGGTGGCGACTTCGATACAGAAAGCGACGGTACTGATATCGCAACTCGTCTGGCTTACGCGGGTCTGGGTGGTAACTTCGGTTTGGTTTCTTACGGTAAAACCGAAGGTTCACTGGGTGTAATCACTGACTTTACCGATATCTTCTCAGGTATCGCAGGTAACACAGCAGCAGACAAACTAAAAGTTGCTGACCGCACTGACAACATGCTGGCATACAAAGGTCAGTTTGACGATCTAGCGCTGCGTGGTTCTTACCGTTTTGCTGACCGTTTCAGAAGACACTGACGGTTCGTACGGTGACAACGATGCTGACGGTTACTCACTGTCTGCTATCTATGCATTCGGTGATTCAGGTTTCACTGCTGGTGCTGGTTACGCAGAGCAAGACCGCGCTGACGAATACATGCTGGCAGCCTCTTACACCATCGCTGATTTCTACTTCGCAGGTGTATACACTGACGGTAACAAACAAGACGAAACTCGCCAGAAGTACGACTACACTGGCTACGAGCTAGCAGCAGCTTACACTCTGGGTCAGACTGTGTTCACTGCAGCGTACAACAACGCAGAAACTGAAGACGAAACTTCTGTTGATAACCTGGCGTTTGAAACTGCGTACTTCTTCAAGCCAAACTTCCGCGCTTGGGTTTCTTACAACTTCAACCTGATCGACGAAGGCGACACGACTGCTCCTGGCACAACTGCGTCAAAAGCTGATTCTGAAGACGAAGTTGGCCTGGGTCTGCGTTACGACTTCTAATTTTGACACTAACCGGTCAATCTACCAACGCCTGCTGACTAGCAGGCGTTTTTTTATCTCGCTATACTCATGGCATCACTTGCTCAGCCATCAAGTACCATGCATTTTTCTCATTGCACCAGACGGTTAGTCAGCCTACTGTGTGCCTCTCTGCTGATTCCGGCCGTAATGGCCACTCCGGCAGCCACAGACCTGCTGCCTTCGGGTGCCCGGACCGGATTACTGATCCAACCTTTATCAGCGGCGCAGCCGCGTTTGCTCCGGCAGACCGGCGACTATTTCCCGCCCGCCAGCACTCTGAAAGTGGTCACCGCGCTGGCGGCGACACTTGAGCTGGGACCCGATTTCCGTTTTGAGACTGAGCTGCGCAGCAGTCGCTCGGGTACAACGCTGATCTTCACCGGCGATCCGACTCTGAGCAGTGAAGACCTAACTCAACTGCTAACCAAGTTACGTGATAAACAGGGTAAAGATATCCATGGCGATCTGTGGCTGGATAACCGCGCTTTTAACGGTTACGAGCGCGCAGTGGGCTGGCCCTGGGACATTACCGGGGTCTGCTACAGCGCGCCGGCCAGTGCCATGAACCTGGATGGAAACTGCATTCAGGCTTCTATCTACACTCAGACAGATGGTGCAACCCGGGTGTTTGTGCCCAAACACTATCCGGTACAGGTCACGACCGAAGCACGTGCCGTCAGCAAGGTGCAGCAAAAAAGTGAGCATTGCGATCTGGAACTGAATGCCGGGATGGATAACGCCTACCATCTGTCCGGCTGTCTGGCGCAGCGTAAGCAGCCTATGCCGCTCAAGTTTGCCGTGCAGAACACGGAGCTCTACCTCAAACGCCGTGTTTACGCGCTGCTCAATCAGCTCGGCATTACTCTGCATGGTGAAATTCGTATCGGTACTTTGCCACAAGATGACCCGAGCCAGCAGGTGGCCATCCATCGCTCGGCACCACTGTCTGAACTGCTGGACAAGATGCTGAAAAAATCGGATAACCTGATTGCCGATACCGTGACCAAAACGCTCGGACGACGTTTTTTCCTTCAGCCCGGCAGTTTCAGTAACGGTACTGAGGCGATCAAGCAGATTATCTTCAGCCGCACCGGTATTTCTCTACAGGATGCCCAGCTCGTTGACGGCTCGGGATTGTCACGTAACAACCGCATCCGGCTCGACACCATGCGTCAGATCCTGCACTACCTGTGGCAGAATGACGCCAAACTGGGCGTGCTGGCCATGCTGCCGGTTGCCGGAGAAAGCGGCACACTCAAATACCGCCGGAGTATGCGCAGCGACGACATTCGCGGCCACATTCGTGCCAAAAGCGGTTCACTGTACGGAACCTATAATATGATGGGCTTCGCGCTGGATGACAACGGTCAGCCTGATACGCTGTTTATTCAGTACGTAACTGATTACTTTCCGGAAGAAACGTGACAGTGACAGCGCTGAAGAGGCGCCGATCACCCGTTTTGAAAATGAGTTTTACCGCGAGCTAATCAAGCGCGAGCAAAAGACCTCCAATGCTCAGTAACATTCAGCAACCCGAACATATGCAGTGACTACAAAACATGCAGTAATCCGACCATGAGCAGACAAAAATCGCTGCCGATATGCACTTCGGACTCGACAACACGCTGACCGGCTCCGATACTGATTAGAGTGAAAACCCCAATCAGGACCAAACAACCCGCATCATGCAGGTTCGCAGGAGGGATTATGCATCAGCCGCGCCCCATGAGTCGCATTAAACGCAAAGGCTATCATTGCGTCGGCATGACCTGTGTCATTCTCGGTCTGATTGGAGCAACAGTGCCGCTGTTGCCGACAGTACCTTTCCTGCTCTTGGCGCTGTACTGTTTTGGTGTGTCGTCACCCAAATTCCAGCGCTGGCTATTACAGCACCAACGACTGGGGCCGCTGGCAACACGTCTCTACTATGGCCGCGGCTTTACCCGCACCGAGAAAGCGCAGTCTCTGCTGTTAATCTGGCTTTCAATGGGTTCGGTATGGTACTTCATGGCTCAGGGCACTCACTGGCAATATGCCATCATCGGTCTGCTGGTGTTTGAAACCTGGTTTATTCTGCGTCTAAAAACCTACCAGCCGGGGCCAGACTCAGCCTCCGCCGCAGAACCAGACAATCAGGTCTGAGAAAGTCCAGCCAATTATCCCCTTTAAATCGCATAAAAGTGCTGCGCGCATAACCGGCACACATAAAAAAAGCGCCTGAGCGGCGCTTCTTGCTTTTGTATTGCTGGTTTGCTTTGGTGCTACAGGTTTGCTTTTGTGCTGCTGATGCCTTTATGCTTCACACCTTGCGAAGCAGAAAAGAAGCAGCAAAGGTTACCAGTCTCTCAGCTAACCGATGATATAAGCGGTTACTTGACGGTAACACGGGCAAACTTACGTTTACCAACCTGGTACACTGCCGTGCCGGCAGCCGGAATCAGTTTAGCGTCTTCGATTTTTTCGCCGTCCTGTTTCGCAGCACCCTGCTTGATCATACGCAGAGCATCAGAAGTCGAACCAACCAGGCCCGCCTCTTTCAACAGGTTAGCAATCGCGATACCTGCTTCAAATTCAAACTCTGGCATTTCATCCGGCATCGCACCTTTCTGGAAGCGGTTGATGAACTCTTGCTCTGCCGCGTCTGCGTCCGCTTCGGTATGGAAACGGGCAATGATCTCTTTCGCCAGCAGGATTTTCACATCACGCGGGTTTTTGCCATTCGCTACGTCAGCTTTAAACTGCGCCAGCTCTTCCAACGGACGGAATGACAGCAGCTCGTAGTAGCTCCACATCAGATCATCAGAGATCGACATGATCTTACCAAACATCTCGCTTGGCGCGTCAGCCACACCAATATAGTTGTTGGCTGACTTAGACATCTTCTTCTCACCGTCCAGACCAACCAGCAGCGGCATCATCAACACCACCTGAGGCTTCTGACCGTTAGCTTTTTGCAGCTCACGTCCCATCAGCAGGTTGAATTTCTGGTCGGTTCCGCCCAGTTTCTACGTCAGTTTCCATCGCCACTGAATCATAGCCCTGCAGGAGTGGATACATGAATTCATGAATTGCGATAGGCTGACCATTGTTGTAACGCTTTTTAAAATCATCACGCTCAAGCATACGCGCCACAGTCTGGTTAGCCGCCAGGCGAATCATGCCTTCTGCACCCAGTTCAGACAGCCATTCAGAGTTAAACTGAATCGTGGTCTTTTGCGGATCGAGGATTTTAAATACCTGCTGCTTGTAAGTCTCTGCGTTACGCAGTACATCTTCACGGGTCAGCGGCGGGCGAGTGGTATTCTTACCAGTCGGGTCACCGACCATACCGGTAAAGTCACCGATCAGGAACGTCACCTGATGGCCCAGATCCTGGAATGCACGCAGTTTGTTGAGGATCACCGTGTGACCAAGGTGAATGTCCGGCGCAGTTGGATCCGCGCCCAGTTTGATACGCAGAGGACGGCCTTCTTTCAATTTGGCAATCAGCTCTTCTTCCGGAATCAGCTCTTCAACACCACGCTTAATCTCAGCTAAAGCGGCTTCAATACTCGCCATTCTTGTTCACTCCCACAGATTTGGCAAAAATTTAATAGTTCGACATATTACTTGAATAGCGATGCATTTTGAAACCAGTTAGACTAACGAACTAGCGTTTTTGTTAATTAATCATTGAACGAACCCGAGTATGCTTGCTATTTTTGCTCGACTTCCATGGATGCACCGGGCGCTCATCGCCCTGTTCAGTGCCTTGATCGTCACTGCACTGTTTTTTTTGCCGAATCCGGAAGATCTGAGAGACGATTCTGAACGGCTGCAAGTTGGCCGCCATTACCCTTTGGCGATCGACAGCGAAGCCTTGTCGCCTGGCGCGACTATTCTGCCGACCGCTTTACTGCGTTGGGAAACCCATGTGGTCAATCCGGGCGAAAGCGCCGCCGTGCTGTTTCAGCGCCTGGGGCTCTCTTCACGCCAGCTGTATGCCCTGACTTCCAGCAACGATGAGATCAACAGCCAATTGTCTCGCCTGCGCCCGGGCGACCGTTTGCAGTTTGGCTTTGATGAAAATAATGAACTGGTTCAGCTCAAGCGGCGCATCAGTGCTGAAGAAACTTTCGTGGTCACCAAAACGGAATCCGGTACTGATTACACCTCGAGTTTTGATAAAAAAGAGATTGTTTATCAGTACAACTATTCTCAGGCTGAAATCAGCTCCAACTTCTGGAATGCGGCAGTCGGAGCGGGTCTGACCGCAAACCAGATCATGGAACTGGCCGGAATATTTGGCTGGGACATCGACTTTGCCCTCGATATCCGTGCCGGCGATACCTTTAAGCTGCTGTTTCAGGAAAAAGTGGTCGAAGGCGAAGTGATTGGACGGGGCAATATTATTGCCGCTATGTTCACCAACCAGGGCACCACTTTCACCGCCATTCTCGATGACAATACCGGCAACTACTACGATGAGACCGGACGGGCGATGAAGAAAGCCTTCCTGCGCTCACCGCTTGATTTTCGCCGCGTCTCTTCCAACTTCAACCCGCGTCGCCTGCATCCGGTGACCGGTCAGGTTTCGTCCGCACCGCGGCACCGACTATGCCGCTCCGGTCGGCACACCGATTTGGGCCGCCGGTGACGGCATTGTTGAGAAGTCGAGCTACAACCAGTTCAACGGGAACTATGTCTTTATCCGTCACAGCAACACCTATATCACCAAGTATCTGCACCTGACGCGACGTACCGTCAAAACCGGTCAGCGGGTCAAACAGGGCCAGGTTATCGGTACTCTGGGTGGCACCGGCCGGGTTACCGGTCCTCACTTACACTATGAGTTCCTGGTCAATGGCGTGCATAAGAACCCGCGTACCGTGGATTTGCCACAGTCAAAATCGCTGAATGGTAAAGCCAAAGAGACCTTTATCGCTAACGCCAAAATTCGCCTCAAGAACTTAAACCGCTACAGTGAATTACTGTACGCCAAAAACTAACCGCGCAGTACGCTCATTCGGGGCAAAGCAGCGTTGAAGTGCAAATAAAAAATCAGCCGTGGCATTGCCAGGCTGATTTTTTATTATCGGTTAGCGCAAACCAGGCGCACCATCCGCCATTGCGTTGTCGCCAAATTCGGACCAAGCGCTATTCGTTCAGAAAAGCTCGATGCGTGCAGGAAAGAACGATACGTTCAGAAAGCACGGCGCGGTCAGGACAGCAGGAAACGGGATAAGCAGAGCAGAGAGCCACCAGCGGACTGCCGGGTACGAAGCCGATGCATGCCGGGAAGAATCACCGACAGAATGGAGATAATTTACCAGGCCAGTATTAACCAGCCCGGAATCACTTTTGACCTGCGACCTGGCGAGATAAACCGACGCAACAGATCATGTACGGTCAGGATCAGACGCTGAAAGAAGCACCACAACCACAAGTGGTGGTCGCATTCGGGTTGTTGACAAAGAAACGCGAGCCTTCCAGACCTTCGGTGTAATCAACGATACCGCCAATCAGGTATTGCAGGCTCATCGGGTCTACCACCAGGGTCACACCACTGTTCACAATCTCGGTGTCACCGTCATTGACGTTTTCATCAAAGGTAAAACCGTACTGGAAACCACTGCAACCGCCGCCAGTGATGTAGACACGCAGTTTCAGTGCCGGGTTTTCTTCTTCCGCAATCAGAGCTTTTACTCGTGTTGCTGCCGCATCCGAAAAGGATAATGGTACATTTACTTCGCTCACGATGACCTCTCTCACTCGTGTCAGTGCCCGTTCGCTCAGGAAAAAATAGCCTGGCGACAGGTCAGTGTAATTTAGCTATAACGATGATTATCCAATACCTGACTTATCCGTTCAAGTATTAGCCGCCATTTCGCACCACTCAGGCACAGAAACGGCGCGGTTCAGCCCCACGATGGCGCTTATCGGTCCGGGGCTGCCAAGCCGGCGCCAGAGAAATTAAGCGAAAAGATTTCGTCTCGCGTCTCATCGGCGTACAATGCAGACCAAATTGGTCCGAGCAATCATCAAGAGGAACTATCCATGACCAAATCAGAAGATCTTTATCAGAAGGCACAAAGCAAAATTCCTGGTGGCGTAAACTCGCCGGTACGCGCATTTAATGGTGTGGGTGGTTCTCCACTGTTTATCGACCGTGCAGATGGCGCGTTTATCTTTGATGCTGACGGTAAAGCGTACATTGATTATGTCGGTTCATGGGGCCCGATGATTCTTGGTCACAACCACGCCGTGATTCGTGATGCGGTGGTGAATGCCGCTCACCGCGGCCTAAGCTTCGGCGCGCCGACTGAGATGGAAATTGCCATGGCTGAACTGGTTTCTGAACTGGTCCCGTCGATGGAACAACTGCGTATGGTGAACTCAGGTACAGAAGCGACCATGAGTGCCATTCGTCTTGCTCGTGGTTACACCGGTCGCGATAAAATCATTAAGTTTGAAGGTTGTTACCACGGTCACGCAGACAGCCTGCTGGTCAAAGCCGGTTCAGGCGCTCTGACACTGGGTCAGCCTAGCTCACCGGGTGTTCCGGCAGACTTTGCTAAATATACCCTGACTGCCCGTTTCAACGATCTGAACTCAGTACGTGAACTGTTTGCCGCCAACCCGGGCGAAATCGCATGTATTATTGTTGAGCCGGTTGCCGGTAACATGAACTGTATCCCGCCGGTCGAAGGCTTCCATGAAGGTCTGCGCGAAATCTGTGATAGCGAAGGCGCGCTGCTGATTTTCGACGAAGTGATGACCGGTTTCCGCGTCGCTCTGGGCGGTGCTCAGGCACACTACAATATCAAACCTGACCTGACGACGCTGGGTAAAGTGATCGGCGGCGGGATGCCGGTGGGCGCATTTGGTGGTCGTAAAGAGGTGATGCAGTACGTGGCACCAACCGGTCCGGTTTACCAGGCAGGTACTTTATCCGGTAACCCAATTGCCATGGCAGCCGGCTATGCTTGTCTGTCCCTGCTAAAAGAAGAAGGTAACGAGAAACGCCTGGCGGCCAAAACCAAGCAACTGGCAGACGGCTTTAAAGAGCTGGCTCAGCAACACGGCATCCCGCTGCTGGTACACCAGGTCGGCGGTATGTTCGGTTTCTTCTTTACCGATCAAGAGCAGGTAACCTGCTACGAAGACGTCGCCAAGTGCGATGTGGAGCGTTTCCGTAAATTCTTCCACCTGATGCTGCAGCACGGTGTTTATCTGGCACCTTCAGCGTTCGAGGCCAGCTTTACCTCTCTGGCGCACGGTTTCGAAAGAAATCGAAGCGACGCTGGAAGCGGCTGACCGCAGCTTTGCTGAACTGGCTAAACAAGGCTGATGCACTGCACGTGATGGTGCTATCGCCATCAGAGCCGGAATTGAAAGGCTGCTTGGGCAGCCTTTTTTATTATCTTGCTGAGATGAAATCTTGCGAACCGGCCGTCACACACAAGCCTTAATGCCAGTTCATCACTACCAGCACGATAAGTACTATCGCCACCACGCCCAGCCAGGGAAACGAACGGCGCACACGCTTAGATTTACACCCGGTTTCATTATCGCAACACCCCATACTGCACTCCTCATTGCTAAGAGTATGAAATACAGCCATTATAACCCTAATTAATAAGCAAACTGGACCACGACTGTGCCTGATAAACTGAAGATCACCTCCAGCCACTGGGTATTAATTGTTGCCCTGCTGGCCACCGCATTTGCCTGCTATCTGCTGATCAGGCCTTATGTAAACTCGATTCTGATGGCCTTTATCATCTCTCTGCTCATGTTTCCGATCCATGAGAAAATGGAATCTAAGTTACCATCTTATCCCAATCTGGCTTCCCTGCTGTCGTGCGTCATTCTCACTTTCATCATAGTGATTCCACTACTGTTTGTGTTTGGCGCCATCGTGCAGCAAGGCTCAAAATTTTCCCAGAATGTTTACCAATGGGTCACTCACGGCGGCATTCAGACCGTATTCAACCACCCATTGGTGGTGAAAGTATTAGCCATCACCAATCAGTATCTGCCGTTTGATGAGATAAGCCCGCAGCAAATCGCCCAGAAAGTCGGTCAGTTTGCCACCACGTTCGGCAGCAACCTGGTTGGTATCAGTGCCAAAATCCTCGGTGACGCGACCTCATTTATCATGGACTTTCTGCTGATGCTGTTCGTGCTGTTCTTTTTACTGCGCGATCACGACAAGATCATAGCCTCACTGCGCCACATTATTCCCCTGTCACGCAGCCAGGAAGATCGCCTTTTGCAACAGATAGAACAAGTCTCTAAATCCGCGGTGATGGGCTCGTTTCTGACCGCGATAGCGCAAGGCTTCGCCGGTGGTATCGGCATGTGGCTGGCCGGTTTCCCTGGTCTGTTCTGGGGCACCATGATGGGCTTTGCCTCGTTCATTCCGGTGGTCGGTACGGCTCTGGTGTGGATCCCGGCGACCATCTACCTGTTTGTCACCGGCGATACCGGCTGGGCTGTCTTTCTCGCGATCTGGAGCGTGGCGCTGGTCGGCTCGATTGATAACCTGTTGCGGCCGCTGCTGATGCAAGGCAGTGCCGGGATGAACACCCTGCTGATTTTCTTCTCCCTGCTGGGCGGCATCCAGCTATTTGGTCTGATTGGCCTGATTTATGGACCGCTGATCTTTGCCATCACCATCGTCTTTTTCAATATGTACGAAGAGGAATTTCAGAGCTTTCTCAACAAACAGGACAACAGCTGACGCCGTCAGGCGCGGATAAAGCACTTCAAGCCCGGGGCGGATTATGCGAAAATCTGCCCCCCTAATTTGTATCGAGTCTGTTATGTCAAATTACACCGCTCCCAGTCAGATAGCCGAACGCCAACTGGCCTATTTTGCCGGTAAAAAGGTGCTGGTGGCCGGAGAAGCCGAAGATCTGTTCCCGATCCAACTGGCCAAACATTGTGAGTCAGTGGCGGTATTCACCACCCATTATGGTTATCACCGACAATTGCAACAGCATCAGGGCGTAACCAGCTACTTTGGTGCCGAGCTGACTGACGACCTGGTGGCGGATATGATCCTGCTCTACTGGCCAAAAGCCAAACAGGAAGCAGAATATCTGCTGGCGATGCTGATGGCGAAATTTGGCACCGGGACCGAAATTGTTGTCGTGGGTGAAAACCGCTCCGGGGTCAAAAGCATTGAGAAAATGTTCGCCGCTTATGGCCCGATCAATAAGTATGATTCGGCGAGGCGTTGCTCGTTTTACTGGGGCCAATGCACGGAACAACCGGCGCCATTTACGCTTGAGCAGTGGTTTAAATCCTATCAGGTCGAATATCAGCAGCACAGTCTGACCATTCGCAGCCTGCCTGGGGTATTCAGTCACGGTGAGTTTGATATCGGCAGTCGTCTGCTGCTCGACAGCCTGCCGCCACTGCGTGGCAAAGTGCTCGATTTTGGTTGCGGCGCCGGCGTCCTGGGCAGCGTGATGGCAACCCTCAATCCGGGAATTGAACTGGAGATGTGTGACATCAGCGCTTTGGCGATTCGTTCCAGCCAGGAAACCCTGACCGCCAATCATCTGTCTGGTCGGGTATTCGCTTCTGACGTTTATTCAGACAGCGCGCGCGACTACGATTTTATCGTCACCAATCCGCCCTTCCACTCCGGGCTGGATACCAGTTACAGTGCGACCGAGACGCTGCTGGCGAAAGCGCCCGCCCATCTGAAAAACCGTGGTGAACTGTTGGTGGTGGCCAATAGCTTCCTCAAATATCCGCCCATCATCGAACAGGCATTCGGTCAGTGCGAAACCGTGAACAAAACCAATAAGTTCACGATTTACCAAGCAAAAAAATCTCGCGCCTGAGGCATACATGGCCATCGGCCACACAGTACAAAGACAAACGGCAAACCAAGGTTTGCCGTTTTTTATTCCCAACGCTTCAAAACTTACCTAAGTCACTCAGAAACGCCAGTACACCCTGGGTATCGATACTGACCGCGACCTTCTCGCCGATCTGAATCGCCTGGGATGAAGTTGCCAATAGCTTGGCGCCCTGCGTTTCAATCACATAGCGGCAGTGATCGCCCATAAACTGCTGCTCAAGCACCGTCACCTGGCTGTCCGCATCGCTGTGGATACGGATTTGCTGCGGGCGCAGCAGTAATTCACATCGGCCGCCATGGCTAATCATCTGCTGCGCCGTCGCTTCCAGCACGCCGAATTCGGTCTGATACTGGCTGTCACTGACACGTGTTGCTGGCAGGTAACTGCCGCCGCCGAGAAAGTCGGCCACGAATTTGCTTGATGGATGAAAATACAGTTGCGATGCGGTGCCATACTGCTCTATCACACCGTGTTGCATCACCGCCATTTTATCGGCAAAGGCAAAAGCCTCTTCCCGTGAGTGAGTCACAAAAATCGCAGTCACTCCCTGCTTTTTAAAGATCTTACGGATCTCGGCAATCAGATCGTGTCGCACCTGAGTATCGATATTTGAAAACGGCTCATCGAGTAGCAGCAGATCCGGCTTATAGGCGAGCGAGCGGGCAATAGCCACCCGCTGCTGCTGACCACCAGATAACTGATGCGGATAACGATCGCTCAGGCCGCTGAGATGAACCAGATCGAGCATTTCAGTAACCTTACTCTGGCGCTGCGCCGGCGATGCATCACGTAATCCGAACGCCACGTTTTCCGCCACAGTCAGATGGGGAAACAGGGCGTAATCCTGAAAGATCATACCGATATTGCGCTGCTCCGGCGGCAACCATAGCTGACCGTCATCAATGGTCAGGCCATTGAGGCTCATCACACCGGAAGCGAGTGGTAATAAACCGGCGATGGCCTTGAGCAAGGTTGTTTTACCACATCCGCTGGCCCCGAGCAGACAGACGATTTCACCGTGTTCCACCTCAAGCGAGAGGGATTCTAATACGGTCTGTGTCTCATACTGACAGGTCAGATTCTGAATTGATAGTGCGCAGCTCATCAGTGACTTTGCTCCAGGGAACGGTTAACAACAACAAGGGGAATAAGACCGACCACAACCAGCAAAACCGCCGGTAATGCGGCTAGTTCAAGGTGTTCATCAGACGCATAGTTATACACATAGGTCGCCAGCGTCTCAAAGTTGAACGGACGCAGCAGTAACGCGGCGTTGAGTTCTTTCATCGATTCGATAAACACCAGCAAACCGGCAATCAGCGCACCACGCCGCACCAGCGGAACATGGATGCGCCACAGCATACAGTTGGGCTGACACCCCATGGTACGCGCGGCCATATCCAGTGACGGGGAAATCTTATTCAGGCTACTTTCGATACTACCAATAGCGACGGCGGAAAAGCGCACCACCAGAGCAAAAATAATCGCAAACATGGTGCCGGAGAAAATCAGTCCCGGCCTGCCCCACTGCAGCGCTTTCGCTACATCATTGACGACGTGATCCAGAGTCAGCACCGGTACCATAATTCCTATCGCCAGCACCGTGCCGGGGACGGCATAACCCAGCGATGAGAGACGCATCAGCGCCACACTGAACCGATTCTGTTTGAGACGCATATAAAAGCAGACCGTCAGCGCCACCAGTACTCCGAGCACTGCGGCACTGAGCGACACTTTGAGGCTGTTGAGGGCATATTCCCGGAAACTGCTCACTCCAACTGGCGGCAAAATAGGTGTAAGCGTAGCTGAGTAGTTGCAGCAGCGGAAAAATAAACGCCACACACACCAGCCCCCAGCACCACAGCAGCGCCGCCCATTTTTTCCAGCCGCTGAGCTGATAGCGAAAATCTTCATGGCTGTTGAACTGATTCTGGAACAGCTTTTGTTTACGCCGGCTGTAGCGCTCAGCGCTGAGTAACAGCACCACGATCATCAGCATAATGGCTGAAATTTTGGCTGCTGCGGTCAGGCTGGAATAGTTGAGCCAGGTATCGTACACCGCTGTGGTCAGGGTATTAACAGCAAAGTAACTGACGGTACCAAAATCGCCGACAGTTTCCATCGCCACCAGCGATAAGGCGACCGCAACCGAGGGGCGTACCAAGGGCAGCGAAATACGGCAAAAACTCTCCCATGCCGAGCATTTCAGCAAGCGAGCGGACTGCAGCAAGGAGACATTCTGCTCCATAAATGCGGTGCGACACAGCAGGTAAACATAGGGATATAACACCAGCGCCAGCACCAGACTCGCACCGGTCAGACTGCGAATATCCGGGAACCAGTATTCGCCGGGCAGCCAGCCGGTCTGCTCTCGCAGCCAGACCTGAATCGGCCCGGCGTAGTCAAACCAGCCGGTAAAGATATAACCGACGATATAACCAGGAATCGCGAGTGGCAGGACCAAGGCCCACTGCAGCACTTTTTCTCCCGGCAGGCGGCACATCGCCATCAGCCAGGCACTGGGTACACCAAATACCAGAGTCAGTGCCATCACGCTCACAGCCAGCACAACCGTATTGTACACATAGGTCGGCATTACTGTGGTGAGCAGATGACGGAACACATCGTCGGTATCACCAATGGCGGTATAAAAAATCGCTAAGATCGGCAAAACCAGCAGCGTGGCCAGAACCACACTGCTGGTTTTCCATATGAGGTGTTTTTCTTTCATTGCCTAACAGCTACAAGGCAGGCTGAGGCATAAATGCGATGGCAAATACATCTCATATCCCTTTCATAAATCAAGGGTATAGTTATACCCTTGGATTTGATTAAAGGTCAAATTTGACTTCGTCAATCAGCTTGATGGCCGCTTCATGATTGTCGGCAATTTTTTCCAATGGTAGCGAATCTGACTTAAATTCACCCCAGGATGCCACCAGTTTCAGAGCGCTCAACCCCAGGTTTAACCGGATATTCGAAGTTTACGTCTGCATACATGTGCTGTGCTTTGTCGCCGGTCAGAAACTCCATCAGCTTCACAGCGTTATCACGGTTTGGCGCGTATTTCGCCATCGCCATACCGCTGACGTTGACATGGGTGCCCTGCACCTTCTGACCCGGGAAGTTAATGTAAACCGATTCCGCCCAGCTCTTCTGCTCTTTATCGGTCAGCATTTTACCCAGGTAGTAGCTGTTACCCAGCGACAGGTCACATAAACCTTCTTTGATAGCACGGACCTGATCACGGTCATTACCTTGCGGCTTACGTGCCAGGTTAGCTTTTACGCCCTGCAGCCAGGTTTTGGTTTCCGCTTCACCGTGGTTGGCAATCATGGCCGCAACCAGAGCAATGTTGTACGGGTGTTTACCGCTGCGGGTACAGATTTTGCCTTTGTACTCCGGCTTAGCCAGATCAAGGTAATCGAAATCATCACTCAGTTTACCCACACGATCACGTGAAGAGTAAACACTGCGTGTCCGGATGGTCAGCGCAAACCATTCATCCTTACTATCGCGGTACTGAGCCGGAATATTGCTGTCAATCACGGCACTGTCTACCGGCTGGGTCAGGCCTTTATCTGCCAGTTCAAACAGGCGACTGAACTCAGAGGTAAGCACCAAGTCAGCCGGGCTGTATTCACCTTCCTGCGCCAGTTTCTCAGCAATCCCTTCTTTGGCAAATTTGACGTTCACCTTGATGCCGGTCTCATCAGTAAACTCTTTAAACATAGGGTCAATCAGAAAAGGCTGACGGTAAGAGTAAACATTCACTTCCTCTGCAGCCATGGCCGCTGGTGCCAGCATGCTGCTTGCAAGCGCTGAAAGCGTTAGCAGTTTTTTCATGTGTTAAATCCTTTAAGAGTGCTAATGATAAGAGTTATCAATTGCACTCATTATATTGACGACTATTAATAAAACAATCATGAAAAATAAAAAACCTGCCACGTGTGGCAGGTTTTATGAAAGGCTTTTGTAACGAGTTATTACTTAACAGTCACGAATTCTGGGTAAGATTCTACGCCGCAATCATGCATGTCCATACCTTCCATCTCTTCTTCTTCAGAGACACGGATACCGACGGTCGCTTTCAGGATACCCCAGACAATCAGGCTGGCTGCGAATACCCAGGCAAAGATAACTGCGGCACCCATCAGCTGTGCACCGAATGTAGCATCACCGTTGCTCAGTGGCACAACCATCAGGCCGAAGAAACCACACACACCGTGTACCGAAATCGCACCCACTGGATCATCGATTTTCAGTTTATCCAGAGCAATGATGCTGAACACAACCAGCGCACCAGCAACCACACCGATAGCCACTGCGTACAGCGGAGATGGTGACAGCGGGTCAGCCGTGATAGCTACCAGACCAGCCAGCGCACCGTTCAGAATCATGGTCAGGTCAGCTTTACCCCAAGTGGTTTTGCACACCAGCAGAGCGGCAATTGCACCTGCTGCTGCAGCTGCGTTGGTATTCAGGAAGATTTGACCTACCGCTGTCGCGTTTTCAAAGTCAGACACCATCAGCTGAGAACCACCGTTGAAACCAAACCAACCGAACCACAGGATGAAGGTACCCAGAGTTGCCAGCGGCATGTTTGAACCCGGAATCGGGTAAATTTCACCGTTTTTACCGTATTTACCTTTACGGGCACCCAGCAGAAGAAACACCTGCCAGAGCAGCTGATGCACCAGCCATATGTACGATACCAGAGCCTGCGAAGTCGCTGAAACCTGCTGCAGACAGGAAGCCACCGCCCCAAGTCCAGTAACCTTCCATCGGGTAGATGAAAGCAGTCAGAATGACAGAGAAAATCAGGAACGACCACAGTTTCATACGCTCAGCCACAGCACCCGACACAACAGACATCGCTGTTGCAACGAACACTACCTGGAAGAAGAAGTCTGACGCCAGAGAGTGGTCTGCACCTTCACTCTGAGTACCGATCAGAGCGCCAAATGATGGCAGCCAACCGGCTTCAGCATTGTCAACGTACATAATGTTGTAGCCGACAATCAGGTACATGGTGCACGCGATTGCGTACAGAACAAAGTTTTTAGTCAGAATTTCAGTGGTGTTTTTCGAGCGTACCAAGCCTGCTTCCAGCATGGCAAAGCCCGCTGCCATCCACATAACCAGTGCGCCTGAGATTAAGAAAAAGAATGTATCCAGTGCGTAACGTAACTCCGTTACAGTAAGCGACAGTTCCATAGTAGTCGTCTCCAGTCCTTTGAATCTTAAAGTGCTTCCGCGTCCGCTTCGCCGGTACGAATACGAACTGCGTGGCTTAAGTCATAAACAAAAATTTTGCCGTCACCGATTTTCCCGGTATGTGCGGCTTTGATAATCGCTTCCAGAACACGATCAACGTTATCCGCTTGTGTAGCAATTTCGATTTTTACCTTCGGCAGGAAATCCACCTGGTATTCCGCACCGCGGTAAAGCTCGGTATGGCCTTTCTGGCGACCAAAGCCTTTGACTTCTGATACGGTCATCCCTTCGATGCCCACATCTGCCAGGGCTTCACGTACATCGTCAAGTTTAAATGGTTTGATGATTGCGTTAATGAGTTTCATCGCGTCCTCTCTGAAGCTGTTGTCCATTTACTTTTTTATAATCCAAGGTACGTGCCAACTTTTTAAACCATTGAATTACAATGAAATAGTGAGATTTCGCTTCAAAAACAACAAAGGGTTGCACTATTTAGGTGCAACCCTTTCCCAAAAATAAGGCGAAATGTTCGCCATTCACCAACAAAGTGCACTCTGTTAAGGCGGTAAACTTAATATCCGCCTAAAAATGCCTGCCATTGTGTCAGCAGAGATTCAAAATCTTCCAGACCACACTGAGCGACACTCTCGCTTTCATACAGCTCGAATTCACTTTCTAACTCAATATCATGGCCATAGGACAAAGCATTGTCCTGTACCGTCACCTCAGCACCAAGTATGCTCAGTGAGATCTCTTTGCCCGCCCATTGCCACTCCTGTGCTGGAAATTGGTGCGCCTGCTTCACCAAATGCAACACTTGCTCGATTTTTGTGCGATCCTGGCTAATCTCTTCCTGCAGCCAACGGGCCACAATTTGATGTTCCATACTGCAGGTGACGTAATACTCACCTAACATGGTGTTTTTAGTAAATTCGAATTCCATCGTGATTCATGCCTGGCAATTAATGGCGGCAGTATAACGTCTGAGCCCGGCAGTGACGAGTGACAATATCGCACCAAAATCGCCCGGTAAGCACGCGGTGGTATATCAATGTCCGCTCAGCCAGTATCGCGAGAGCTTGTGTTTTGAGTGACTTACTTTTTAAGCCGCTTCTTTTCTCAACAACTTACTTTCTAAACGACTTACTTTCGAAACACTTACTTTCGAAACAAAGAACAAAAAGCCGCTGCAGAGCAGCGGCTTTCGTCATTCAATCAGGTTACGCTTGAAGCATTATGCCGGTTCCTGGAAAATCACCGTATCCGCCTTCTGGGTGTAATCACTCATCAGGTGGAAGTTCAGGTAACGGTAAGTATCGGCAGCTGTTGCATCAATTTGCTCAGCATACTGCAGGTACTCTTCCTTAGTTGGAATGCGGCCCAGAATTGCACCTACCGCTGACAGTTCAGCCGAGGCCAGGAATACATTCGCGCCGTTACCAAGACGGTTTCGGGAAGTTACGGGTAGAAGTCGACATTACGGTCGATTTATCTGCCACGCGTGCCTGGTTACCCATACACAGTGAACATCCCGGAGTTTCGATTCGTACCCCAGCACGGCCGAAGATACCGTAGTAACCTTCTTCGATCAGTTGGTCTTTATCCATCTTGGTTGGCGGAGCCACCCACAGACGGGTTTCCAGCTGACCGTTGTATTTATCCAGCAGTTTACCTGCCGCACGGAAGTGACCGATGTTGGTCATACAAGAACCGATGAACACTTCATCGATGGCCGTACCCTGAACATCAGACAGCAGGCGTGCATCATCCGGATCGTTTGGCGCACAAAGGATCGGCTGATCAATTTCCGCCAGATCGATTTCGATCACGTGTGCGTAGTCAGCATCTTTATCTGCTTCCATCAGTTGTGGATTATCCAGCCACTCCTGCATCGCACTGACACGGCGCTCGATAGTACGACGATCGCCGTAACCTTCCGAGATCATCCACTTCAGCATGGTGATGTTAGATTGCAGATACTCAGAGATAGACTCTGGCGACAGTTTCACAGTACAACCCGCAGCAGAACGTTCTGCCGATGCATCCGACAGTTCGAATGCCTGTTCAACCGTCAGGTGCTCAAGACCTTCGATCTCCAGAACACGACCAGAGAATTCGTTGATCTTACCTGCTTTTTCTACTGTCAGCAGACCCTGTTTGATACCGTAGTAAGGGATAGCATGGACCAGATCACGCAGTGTGATGCCTGGTTTCATCTTACCTTTAAAACGTACCAGCACTGACTCTGGCATATCCAGTGGCATCACGCCGGTTGCCGCCGCGAACGCGACCAGACCAGAACCTGCCGGGAAAGAGATACCCAGAGGGAAACGGGTGTGCGAGTCACCACCGGTACCCACAGTATCAGGCAGCAGCATGCGGTTCAGCCATGAGTGGATGATACCGTCGCCAGGGCGCAGTGATACACCGCCACGGTTCATGATGAAATCTGGCAGAGTGTGGTGCGTCTGAACGTCAACCGGTTTCGGATATGCAGAGGTGTGGCAGAAAGACTGCATTACCAAATCTGCGGAGAAGCCCAGACACGCCAGGTCTTTCAGTTCGTCACGAGTCATAGGACCGGTGGTATCCTGAGAGCCGACGGTCGTCATCTTAGGCTCACAGTAAGTGCCAGGGCGGATACCTTCCACGCCACACGCCTTACCGACCATTTTCTGGGCCAGCGTAAAGCCTTTACCTGAATCGGCAACCGGTACTGGTTTAGAGAATACATCGCTTGATTCAAGACCCAGCGACTGACGGGCTTTGTCAGTCAGGCCACGGCCGATGATCAGCGGAATACGACCGCCGGCACGAACTTCGTCCAGCAGCACGTCAGTTTTCAGTTTGAAGGTAGACAGTACTTCATCGCTGCCGTGTGCACACACTTTACCTTCATATGGGTAAACGTCGATAACGTCGCCCATGTTCAGTTTTGCTACGTCCAGTTCAATCGGCAGTGCACCGGCATCTTCCATCGTGTTGTAGAAGATTGGCGCGATCTTACCGCCCAGAACAAAACCACCTGCGCGTTTGTTTGGTACGTTCGGGATATCATCCCCCATGAACCACAGCACAGAGTTAGTCGCTGACTTACGGGAAGAAACCGGTACCGACAACGTCGCCCACATAAACCAATTGATGGCCTTTCTCTTTCAGCGCTTCAATCTGTTTAATCGGACCGACTTTGCCCGGCTCATCAGGCTGGATGCCATCGCGTTCGTTTTTCAGCATCGCCAGAGCGTGGACCGGGATATCAGGACGAGACCATGCATCCGGTGCCGGAGACAGGTCATCAGTGTTGGTTTCACCGGTTACTTTGAATACAGTCAGGGTGATTTTTTCTGCCAGCTTAGGTTTTTTCAGGAACCATTCGGCTTCCGCCCAGGATTCCATCACCTGTTTAGCATGAGCATTACCTGCTTTGGCTTTTTCTTCGACATCGTAGAATGCGTCGAACATCAGCAGAGTTTGAGACAGCGCTTTTGCAGAGATAGGTGCCAACTCGGCGTCATCAAGCAGAGACACCAGAGGTTCGATGTTGTAACCACCTTGCATGGTGCCCAGCAGGGTAGCGGCTTTTTCACGACTAACCAGTGGAGATGATACTTCGCCTTTAGTGATTGCTGTCAGGAAACCCGCTTTGACATAAGCTGCTTCATCAACGCCTGGAGGAATTCGGTTTTCAAGCAGATCAAGAATGAATTCTTCTTCTCCCTGTGGCGGATTTTTCAGCAGTTCAACAAGTCCGGCGACTTGCTCAGCGTCTAGGGGTTTAGGTACAACTCCTTCAGCAGCACGCTCTTCGACGTGTTTACGGTAGGCTTCAAGCACGACTTTTTCCTCTCATTGCGGTTCACCCAATTATTATTGAAAGGTGAGTGAACATCCTTGGAAACTTGGCTCTCCGTTGCCCATGTTTTCATTCAAATTTGACTGAGAAACAGCGCCCTAGAGGCCAAACTGTGGGCGATAGGATAGCAAAATTAACGATAAATTAAAATCTCATCATTTTGACCAACATAGCAACTTACGACTAAAGTCCTAGCCAAAACGCTGACGTTCAATGCAGCAATCCCTGCGCCCGGTTAGCAATAATACAGCAGAGCGGGTAGAAGTCACACACCCGCACCACCGATTGTTACTTAAATGTAGTACCCAGAATCAGGTACAGTGAATCAAAATTCTGCTCTGTCCGACCGTAACCGAACATTATCGGGCCGATAGGAGAATCAACCCCAGCAAATACTGAACTTGCCGCATATAAAGGGGCATTTTCGATGTCGATGTCCGGATCCGACCAGACACCGCCGTATTCAATTGAAGCGCCAAGATAAACCGGCGAGGTAAACAGGCCAAAATCGTTGTCGAACCAACGGTAGCGATAAACCAGATTGGCATAGGCTTTATTCTGACCAATCAGGCTATTACGCCCGATCCCGGACAAATTGAGAAAACCACCGATGCTTTTCGGTTCAATCGGCGTTGAAGAGTTTTTACTGCGCACTTCGCCGTAATCTATGTTGCCGACCAAAGTATGACGATCAAAACTGTGCGCGGCGATCATCTTAGCACTCAGCTCATACACGGTATCCGAGGCGTCGGTAACCACGCCGATATCGTTAGCACTCAGATCATCATGGGAAATCAGATATTCCAGATTAATGTAAAAACCGTCGCGCGGTAGGCTGAAATCATCCAGTGAATCAACCCGATAGTTAAAAAACACCCCCTGACGGGTAAAGTGCATATCGGCATAATCCGGCAGGGTCGAATAGTTGGCTGAACCTTCGGTATAGCGCCCACCCATTTTAAATCCGCGCCACAAGGTATCCTGATAACCGATACCAAGCTCACCCATCACGGCTTCATAATCGACCGGCAGAAAGTTGCGACTTGCCGACAGTGTGGTGTCGTCAAAGCCGGTCACCGGCATACTGCGCCGTTCATCGGTGAGACGGATTTTAGCCGTCGCGAACGCTTTCTGATCAGACCATAGCGGAGAGTAAAGTTCAGCCTCAACCAGTTTATCTGTGCCGATATCAAAGTTCAGCGCCAGCTCAGCGCCGTTGGTACTGATATCTGTGAAGTTGAGTGAAGCCCCAACGGAGTACTGGCTCTCAGTATTAAAATCATCTTCGAGAAAGAAACGGAAATTAAGGTAATTCGGTCCCCAGGGCTTTTCATTAACATCAATAACCAGATTGTTAGCCCCGTTTCTGCTCTTCGTACTGATAGCGGATCAGTTTAAAGCGATCCAGTGCGTAAAGGTTTTGTACCCCGGCTTCAATCTGCTCACTCGACAGTACCTCCCCAGGATGCAGATCAAGCCGGTTTTTCAGCATCTGATCCGAGTAATGGGAGAAGTTATTAATAATGATGTTATCGACTTTGATTTCATCACCATAAGTCAGGTCGCGGCGGCGCTCTTCTTTATGGTCGATATAGTGCTGGTAATCGGCACTCGACAGCGCGAGTTTTTCCAGCAGCGCGCGGCTTTCCATTGCAGCCTGATAGCCTTTGGCAAACGCCTGCGGCATTTTATTGAAGTCGGTGGTTTCCATCAGACCAACCTGAGGGCGCAGCAGCACATCGTCACCACTGAGCGTCTCGGCCTGACGTTCGGTACTGCGGCGTACCAGATAGTTGGACAGTTGATCGGCTACCGTCAGGAAGGTGGTAAAGGCTTCTTCATTTTTGTAATCGGTGCTGATATCGACCGCAATCACCACATCCGCGCCCATGGCACGCGCCACATCGACCGGCATATTGTTGGTCACGCCACCATCCACCAGCAGACGGCCGTCAATCTGGTACGGCGGTAATGCGCCCGGCACCGACATACTGGCCATCATGGCATCGACCAGATAACCTTTATCGAGCACCACCTGATCCAGTTTAATGATATCGGTTGCGACAGCCCGAAACGGCACCGGCAGATCGTCAAATGACTCAAACGGCGGCAGGTTACCCGAAGTTTCACGCAGAATGCGCAGCATATTCTGGCCCTGCACCACGCCACGCGGCGCCCGCACCCCATCGGCGCCGACCCCGAGATCTGTGGTCAGCTGATAACGGTCTTCATACTCTTTATCGCGCACCCGGCGCTGGCTGCGGCTGACCCGATCACGGTAGCCCTGACTCCAGTCGACATTGTAAATCACGCTTTCGACTTCATCGGCACTCATACCGGTCGAATAAAGGCCGGCAACATAAGCACCCATGCTGGTGCCGAGCACGATATCCACCGGAACCTTCAGCTCTTCCAGCGCTTTCAGCACTCCCATATGGGCGGCACCTTTGGCGCCGCCACCAGCCAGCACCAGCGCAATTTTGGGCCGTGGATGACCCAGTTCGACCATAGGGCCGGAGTCTTGCGCTTGTGCCAGACTCGTGCCGGGCCAGAGCAGATGAGTAATAACAACAATACTGAGCAGGCAACGAATCACGCAGTGTCCTTTAGTCCTAAGTGCAGATAATCGAAACACTATAGCGGCGTGGCATCACCACTGAAAGAGTTTTTTCAGCCATTGGGTCGGGCGGTTTTCACACTGTTTCTTCCACTCCCCTGCCACATCCCAGACCGGCAGCTTATTGTCGTTATCGCAATCGAGCTGCAAACCGCCGTCACCGTTGGCGGCAAAACCAACAGTCGCAATCTGTTGCGGCCAAGGCAGCACCAACTGCTGCGGAATACGGTAGCGCAAGTAATCGGCATACACCCGCAGCGCACCACTCGCGCCGGTCAGCTGAGTGGGTTTGTTGTCATCACGCCCCAGCCAGATAGTAGTCACTTCACGCCCGTCTACACCGACAAACCAACTGTCACGACTGTCACTGCTGGTGCCGGTTTTTCCGGCCAGTGCCGCCCAGCCAAACTGGCTGTTGAGATAACGTCCGGTCCCTTCCAGTACGCCGCGCTTCATCGCATAGGTTGTCAGCCACGCTGCCTGCTGATCCACCGCTTGTGATACCGACGGAATAGACTGGTACAACACATTACCCTGCAGATCGAGCACGGAACGCAGTGCCGACAGTCTGGCTTTTTTACCTGAGTTGGTCACGGTCTGATACATCTGCGCGACCTGGAACGGCGTAAGCGAAAACGATCCGAGCAACATCGACGGCACCGGACGGATTTCATCGCGGTTGACACCCAGCTTAGCCAGGGTCTGTGACACGTTGTCGATCCCCAGCTGCATGCCCAGCCTGACCGTCGGCACATTGAGTGACTTGGCCAGCGCGAGATAGAGCGGCACTTCACCGCGATACTGACGATCGAAATTGCGCGGTGACCAGGTGGTACCTTCACTGCCCTGCAAAGTAATCGGTTTATCGATCAAAGTGGTCGCAAGAGAATATTTTTCCGGCTGTTCGAGGGCTGTCATGTACACCGCCGGCTTAACCAGCGAGCCAATCGGGCGGCTGGCGTTCAGCGCACGGTTAAAACCGTCATAGCCGGTGCGTTTACCACCAACCATAGCGCGGATTTCACCGCTGTGACGATCAACAGCAATTGCCGCGGCTTCCAGCTCTTTCCCTGCGCGCTTAGCCAGAATCGGCACCTGATTTTCCACCGCCGCTTCGAGCTTATCCTGCGACACCGGATCCAATGAGGTAAACACCCGTAAACCGGTATCCGACTTAAACACGTCACCCAGCTTGTCTTTCAGCTCAATCGACAACTGCTGGAAATAAGCCGGCTGACGGCTGGCAATACGGGCATGCTTTTGCACATCCAGCGGCCGGCTCACTGCCTGCTCGTACTGCTTGGCGTTGAGCAAATCCTGATCCATTAAGAGCTTAAGCACCAGATCGCGACGCTCTTTGGCCCGCTCCGGGAAACGCATCGGATTATAGTAGGACGGGCCTTTCACCATGCCCACCAGCAGCGCCAGTTGATCAAGCCGCAGCTCCTGCAGCGGCTGACCGAAGTACAGGCGCGATGCCAGACCAAAGCCATGCACCGCTTCGTTGCCGTTCTGGCCGAGATACACTTCATTAAGATAAGCTTCGAGGATTCGGTCTTTGCTGTAACGATAATCAATGATCAGCGCCATATAGGCTTCGCGCAGCTTGCGCCACAGGGTACGATCGCTGGAAAGGAAGATGTTTTTGGCCAACTGCTGGGTCAGGGTACTACCGCCCTGCACTGTGCGGCCGGCTTTCAGGTTGGCCACCATCGCGCGGGCAATCGCCATCGGCGACACACCATCATGCTGATAAAAGTTGCGATCTTCGGTCGTCAGCAGGGCATCGATCATCACTTCCGGAAACTGTTCACGGCGCAGGAATAAACGTTGCTCTGCGGTGTTCTTTTCCAGCATACCCAGCATTTTCGGCTCGATACGCAGATAACCGAGATCACCCCGTTTTTCCAGTGACTGAATCCGGGTCAGCTGGTTACCGTCAAAAAACAGCATCACATGCCGGTCCGGCTCTGGACCATCGGCAAATTCAAACGGACGACGAATCATTTCTATCCGGGTTGACGACGCAGAATACTCGCCCGGATAACGTGGCTGACTCACTTTGCGATAATTGAGTACTTCCAGCTCATTACGCATTTCAGCGATGCTGATTTCGCTGCCCGGTTCCAGTGTCAGAATGCGGGCATACACCACGGTCGGCAGCTCAAACAACTGACCTTCAAAACGCTGTTTGATCATGCTGTCGAGATAGATCCCGGTAAACAGCAAAACGGCGGCCAGAGCCAGTCCCGCTTTCCAGCTCAGACTCCACAAGCGTCGCTTCCACGATGGTTTGCCCGGTTTCTTACCGCCATTAGACGTTTTGCCTGCGCTTGGTTTACGCGCCGCACGCTTTTTCGGCGCACCACTTTTAGATGCACTACTTTTAGATGCATTACTTTTAGCTGTATTGCTTTTAGACGAATCATTTTTCGCCGCCTGACTTTTGCGGCTATCGCCTTGTGAGGTATTGCTTTGTCTGGTCATGAATTCAGTTGTCGCTTGGTTTTGGTCGTCGCGGTGTGGTTCGCCGGGTCATCAGGCCACACATTTTGATTACTGTGCGACTGTATAGAAGATTGACACCTCAGGAAACTCCTAATACCTGAGCCATGAGACCATAATGAACTTAAAAACATTGACAACCCTTTGTATCCCTAATCATTGACAAATATTGACTGTGTGACGGCTGATATTGACTAAGCTGTACTGATTTATACTCAATCTTACACAATATACTGATGAGTCGCGACCAACTCGTACAGACAGCCTGCTGGCAGACAGCCTGCTGGCATAAAGTATCATACTCGTAGTAACTCATTTCTGGACAATTCTGTTTCAGTGACTTTGCTAAATTAGCTTTTAACGGATTATCTAGGGTATAGCAGAAACCTCCAACCTAATGGACAAATTCACTCAACCACTACACTCAAGCACCTAAAGGTATGGTTCCAGTTATTCTCTGTTAGTGACACTGCTACAAGGTAGTATTTCATATACTGCCCATAGAGTTAGCAACTAGAAACAGGGTTAAGATTTAATCGCAAGATACGATCCAGCGGCAATCATTATCCCTCCAGCACTCTTGTTCAATCTCTTATGTGCAACCGGAGTTTTTAGCATCGTTGCCATTCTACCTGCCGCAAAAGCAATCAACATAAGTCCAGAAAATAAGGCGACAAAAGAAAGAAATGACACGAGAACTACATCTTCAATCTGCAATGCGCTTAAGTCTATGAAAGTAGGCAAGAATGATATGTAAAAAATAATAACTTTCGGATTTGAAGCTGATATCAAGAAACCTTGCACCAAGTTAGACAGTGCAGAATATTTTTTGTTAGTAGATTGATTTTTAATCTCACTTTTCACTCGCGGAGCTGATGTGAAAATTTTATAACCGAGAAAAATTAAATACGCCGCTCCTAAATACCTGATGACTAGAAATGCTTCAGCCCAATTATCAGCAATAGTAGCCAGACCAACGCAGGCTAAAACAAGATAAATTAGATCACTTAAAATCATTCCTAGTGCTAGATTTATACACTGACGCGGACCGAAAACTAAAGCTCTTGCCAGAATAGCAAAAACTCCAGGACCAGGTGTTATTCCAAAAATAAACATAGCAATGAAAAATATGAACGCTTCATGTAATGACATTTTATACTCCTAATGTACCGCTTTAGGCGATGAATCGTACTGAAACTTAAATATGCTTCAGTACACTAATAATTTGTTCGTAAGCGATATCAGCAGCTTTGTTCTTTAGCGATTTCGGACTGCGAATTATTGCTACTTCAAGTTCCGGCAAATCGGGCATGCCGTGTCGTTTATCCAATACTTTAAGATTCAGCGGTAAGCTACAGCGTGTTAAAACCGCAATAGCCATACCACTTTCTGCTACAGCTATCTGACCTGCAACATTTGGGCTTTGGTAGACAATACGATATTTACGTTCTTGAGCCGAAATAGCTGTTAATACCTCAGCACGAATTCGGCTACCTAATTCATGAACGGCGATAGGAAGTGGTTCTTGCATCCATATATCATGCTGTTGCCCAGCAACCCAAACCAATTCTTCTTTGAAGAGAAGCTCCCCTCGGTTTGGAGCATCTCGGGTTATTACTGCAATATCTAATTCATTACGCTCTACCTTTGGTATGAGGGCTGTTGAATGCTCACAAACCAGAGTTATATCAATTCCGCTATACCGGCTGGTAAATGTACGTAGAACAGAGGGTAGGTAAGCCATTGCATAGTCATCCGGTATACCAATGTTCACTTGCCCTACAAGGGTCCCATCATGAAACATTTCCCATGCCTGTGCATTCGCATCCAGTATTTTTCGCGCATGCCTTAACAAATCAGCACCCGCTGGAGTTAAGGACATGTGATGTGGTCCCCGATTTAGCAATGATCGACCAACACAATCTTCAAGTTTTTTTATCTGCATACTCACAGCAGACTGAGAACGACAGATTTGCTTCGCCGCCGATGTTAGAGAGCCTGAATCTACAACTGCCACAAAAGCTTTCAGCCAAGAGACTTGGATATCCTTGTTATGCACCTAAATTACCTTAGCATTCGATATTGTAATAATAATGTACATTATTATTCGTTTTAATAAAACCACTTTGATGTATATAGTCAACTGTGACGCTAAACAGCCTTACCTGATTGTCATGAGGCTACAGGAATATTGCATTGGGCTACTTAATAACGGTATGAATTATATGGAAATTCAACAACTAGTCTCATTCTTGACGACCTCTCTCATTATCGCGTGCGTGCCTGGCGCGAACAACTTACTTTCATTCCAGAATGGTGCAAGTTGGGGTATCCGAGTAGCTATGTTTGCTATATTGGGGCGGTGTTTAGCATATGCAGTGATGATATGGGGAGTCATCGCAGGATTGGGGCATTTGTTAGAGGCGTCGGATAGTGCGATGCTGATAATCAAGTGGTTTGGTGTGATCTATTTAAGTTGGATTGGCATCAAAATGGTGCGGTCATGTAAATCCATCGGCTACAACTTAGAAGAAGGTGAATACAAGGCTGAAAGTACTTTATTAAATATCCTTGTTCAGGCAAGAAAAGAATTTGTCGTAGCAATAAGTAACCCTAAAGCAATTCTTTTATTCAGTGCGCTTCTACCTCAATTTGTCTTGATAGATAGCGTTGTAAGTGGTTCAACGCAATTGGCCATCCTTGGTGTGGTTTATGGTTTAGTTGAATGGGGTACGGCTTCGGTATATGCCATCTTTGGCAAAATGGCAGTTCGAGGTTCAAATAATGGAAATAGACTTAAAATAATACAGTTAGCTTCTGGAATACTCATGATACTAACGGCTTGGCTGTTCGCATTTACAAAATAGCAAATCTCGGACAACTTATTTGGCGATCGTTAGCACATTAGATTTAGATACTAACAGATTCATACATTACTAAAATTTGGGCTTATTTAAGCCAATAATCTTAACAGTCTGGAACTCGCCGACTCAGAAAGGGGCATTTTCGTGTTACATGCCCCCGCCAGCATACATCTGGACAGAAATTACTTAGACTCAGTATTCTGAATTTTTCACTTAGGATAATCTGAAGCTAATCAAAAAGTCTAAGAACGTTGGCTTTCCTAAAATAGTTGTCATTCACGGTTTAAATTGTTCTAAACGTGCTGCTCTATATCACACTAAATATTTCCACAACATTTCTTAAACTTTCTTTGGCTACCGCAAGGACAAAGTTTATTTCTATCGGTTCCCTTCATTTCCGATACTTTCATAGACTTACGAGGGTTATTAATATCTTCTGGGAATTCATTCACTTTCCCGTGGAACATCTTTCTTTTACTTAGTAGCCCATTTGCAATGTACTCTTTTTGTACAATTTTTGCCTCAATTTCCTGTTCTTCATCCCATTCAGAGAAATCACAAAAAACATAATCTTGCCCCTGTTGAAAAAAGGTGTCGGTTAAGGGACGATCATCATTTCTAGTCTCACAAGCAACGCCAATGACCGCCTTTAAACTGGGATGGTTCAACTTGGAAAACTGACAGTAATCTGTCAACATTTGAAGTCTCATCTCTCGATACTGAGTCTTGGATAGACTACCAACTGTATTTGGTACAACTAGAAAAAGGTAGGCAAGCTCAGGGTCTCTAGGGTCAAGTAATATTCTAGTTTCCTCGCTGACCAGGTAAAGCTTTATAATAGAAGTTTAAGAACCCATCTGCTAAAAATCTTCTTTCAAACCTTGTAGTTTCCGCCATTTGACGAAGACATGGTTCAATATCAGATGGGGACTCCCAATTATTTCTTTCAGATGTGCCATTTAATATATGGAAGGAAAAACTATCGATTAATCCATCCCAAAAGTAACTCACCTTATCATGACGTTTTTTCTCTAAAAAGTATGGGTTGGAATAAAGTTTTTCAATACCACCCTTATCAATTTTTAGCCCAGAATTTTTTTTAAGCTTTTCTATATCTAGCCAGTAAACATTTCTATCATTATCAAAGTTTTCATAGAATAATTGTATTAAATCTGATTCGGACTTTATAAAAACATTATCTGTATATGAGATTACGCGTTCTCTTAATTTCAGGTAATTTATAAAATCATGAGCAGTATCAAACTCTTCTAAGACCAATTTTACTGTTGCTTCATTAAAAACATGAACAAAACCGTCTTCATTTATTTCACCAATCGTAAAAGGCTTGGCATGTTCAATATTCCAGTTTTGCTCCCCCTTCAAGCTGTTATCGATGAAAAATGAAGCTTCACTATTATGCGTTTCTATATGCTGCTCTATCCCATGACAAACAACGATATTGTGAAATTTCACTTCATCGGATGATGGAATTTTTACTGGTAACTTTTTCTGACATACCTTGTCTACATATACACGATCAGGGCTTTTTGTATACCAACGAGTGGCACCTTTGATTTGCTTAATTGAGTCACCTATTGCTCTTCTTGCCCAACGGCTCCAACCGATGTCTAACTTCTTATCCTCATTGAATTTTATTTTCTTATCACTAAATAAAAGTATATCGTTACCGAATATTACCGTTAGATCGCATATTTCTTTTCCATCACCATTATTGGTTTTTCCTTGATCTCGAAAAAGATTTGGCCATGCCCAAAATTTCAGAAATGATCTTTCCCCTAAATTATTTATGAATTCCTCTTCTTTTGTAAAACCTGTTGCCATTTCGCCGCCTTCATCATATTGCTTTAAGTTTTCTTTCATACAGAGAGCATGTAACCTTACATATAGATACTCAACAATAGAATAGTCCTATAACACTAGGGTATTTCTGATTTGTGAAGACCTGGTTACTCGATATCCCGCTAAAACCACTTATGAATTGCTACAAGCCGAGATCAGATAGTTTCTGAATCAATAATACGCTCACCTTCTTCCAGCCTAAATCTCGCAAAATCAAGATAAATAGTAAAATCGACATCTTCAATCTCTGAAGATGAATTTTGAATAAAGTCTAAACATTGTTCTAAACATCTTTTCACTTCACGGTATCCGAGGACATTTTGAATAGCATCATTGCCATACATAGATCCAATTTTTTCACTAACGTTTTCAAGTTGCTCTAACTTTGCTTTTACAGCAGCGCTAGATAGTGCTTTTTCATATCGACCTTCTACAATCTTACTGAATAAGTGATCAATAAATGGTTTTTTCATGGTTCTTCCTCACAATTTGTGGATAAATAATAGATAGTTATATCAAAATAAAAGTTTCTTTTAATAGAGCTTATATATTTTTATCTAGGCATACAAACACCTCCTTTTGCAAAGGATAAAATATTTAGATATTGAAAGGCCATCAGAATGATGATGTGTGGTTTATATTTTAGATTAGTTAGAGAAGACTAGAACTAGCCCATACCTCTATTATACCGTAAACCGCCCTTTAATGCAAACAATTATCAATTGCATGTCGGTGGTTATTGTAGTGTATCAGTCGTAACACACAAAGGGGCAAAGGCGTGATAGAGCAATCTGTCAGATCTTGCAATCTGTCAGATCTGGTTACATCACTGTTTCAACTCTGATAGATTCAGTCCAGACTAATCCAACTAAGCATACCAACCAGCCCTCAACTGAAAATCACCTGAACTTCGTCACATTTGAGGTCTTATCTAGCATTAGTTCTAACTCCCTAACACGGTGCACTAGTATAACCTCACGCGCAAGAGACTCCTCTAGACGTTGTTTCGTCATAGCTAGTTTCTGAGTTCATTTTCTCAATTTTTTGGTTATGCCGCCTTTTAACCTCGGCCTTTGATAAAGAGTTATTATCCTGATTGGCCTTAATTGCATCAATCATAGCTATAATTGCTTGATGGCTTGGGCGACTCCGTTTTAGGTACCCACTATCGAACCCAGCCTCTTGTGAAACTACAGATGCAGTTATTTTGTTATGTGTAATACCAATAAACTTTTCATTGATTGGCTTACCTTCCTTTAGGCGCTCGATTGCATCATAACAAGCACTCAAACCATTTACTTGACTCATGCTGCTCTCTCTATTCTGTTTAGCTTGTAATTTTGTAAATCATCAAGCTCTGATTTGGTGGACAGATATTCTACTGAATTAACATCATATTTACTTAACTCAGCTTTAGTTCTCTCTATTAATAAGTCAATATTGCCTTCTTTTATTACAGCGCATTGGCTAGTTAGACAGTCAGAAAACTCACCTAGAATCGAGCACTCACACACTTCATTATTTGTACAGCCACCAAGCAGCGTTTTTCTGTAGGAAAGCTCACCTCGCTCTACACCTTGGTATGTACTCTCTCTCAGTTCCTCAATATGAATTTCACCAGACTTTAACTTGTTCTTTTGCTTCTCTAAATACCCTCCAGTTTCTTCCATACAGAGTTGTATTATCAAGTAAATCAGCCATCAAGTTTTGAGCTGTATCTAATGACATGCCAACCTGTATATCAAAGGCTATATGTTTGGATGGTAAAACGTAACATTGTTGTTCAGTGTCATAATGACCAAAAATTGTTTTTACATTTTCAAAATTTCGACTGTAGTATTTACTCATTTCTTGAGATAGATGTTTGAACTGCTTTTGCACCGTAGCTAATGAAACAAAGCCACTGTTTACAGCATAGAAAGCTAATGACCTTCTAAACTGGTGAGTAGTTACAGGCCAAGGAGATCCCACACTAAAACGTGGGTCTTGATCAAAATCCCTGCTTTCATCACTTGCACGAAGCACTTCTAAATCTTCTTCAGTAATTTGAAAAGACTCATTGTTAAACACTCTATTCAAGTTTTCTTTCTTTGGGGTGCTGAATGATACTTCTACTGGCGTTCTAAGTTTAATGTTCATTGTGCTACTGAATAGTGGGCATTGCTCACTGGCAACATTGCTTATTTTTGCAATCACTCCTGTTATAGCTTGTAGGATTGAAACCGCCTTAATTACAGGTGGGGGAGCTAGCCAAGTTGACTCCTCTTTATATCCAGTAAACTTTGTTGTTGTTGACAGTATATTCACTGAGGATTCAGGGTAAACTAGGTCGCCATCTTTATCCTTTAATGCATCGCCAAAAGATTTTTTATGTATACAATTAAAAGGTAATCTTTTTACCTCTGAAGTTCTCATTCCTGTGTAAAGATGTATGCATATACTCATTTGATACTGTATTTGAGTTAAGAGATTGCATAATGAAATCCTATTTATAGATTTAACATCAGCAAACTCGAAAACTTCTCTCATTCCATACATATCTAAAGCATCATTAAAAGTTGGCCTAATCTCTTCTTTACTCACTCCTAACTTTCGTTGATTTTTTTTATGCATCCCAAAAAACTTGTCATCAAACAGGCTTACAAAATTAACAACTTTGGAAATGTTCTTTCCATAAAAATCCAAGATGTCATTTGTCGTATTTATATAATTTATATAAATTCTTGCTGGTATCACTGGGTGTTGCTCATGCTGTTGCTTTTCATGTATTGCATGAACAACTGTAACTTTAAACCCAACCTTTTTATAACCGCATTTATTTAAATGATTTAATAAAGCATGTGTTTTTTGATTCAGCCTTCCATTCTGCTGTCTTGCTATGTGCAGAATGTATGTTTCATTATTCATTAACTCGGAGAGAGTTAACTTCCCTACTAAGGGTTTGTTCTCCATATTTAATGCGAAATTAGCCAGATTAAAAGCAACCGAACAATAATTCATGACAGAAGACACAGCTAAAGAAACCAGCTCTCCCATTTTTGACAAAATATAGTAGAGAAAAAATCACTGCTTTAACTTCTTTCATGTGCAGGTCATCATAATGATTATCACCTGAGCGGTTCACTCTATTAAAATTAATTCGACCAGTGTTTATTGGCGAAAGATTATAAGGTGATAAATCCCAAACATTATCACCAAAACGAGAAACTACAGCATTCGATTTATCTCTAGATATTACAAATGAATCATCTACTTCAAGAGCAGATCTACCTTCAAAAACATCAGGCTCACAAGCTTTATTTGTATCTACCTTGGAATCTATATTCAAAAATACCTTACTTCTAGCTTTAAGCATTCGTTAATGGCTCCATTTCCGGATCTGTGAATATGATACCTAATTCTTCGTATCGTTGGAGTCTAGACTCCCAGTACGGTGTTAATTCTTCATGTTTAAATACTTTTTTTAGTTGTCGTTCTACATTTGATTTGCCAGTACTAGACTTCATTTTAATATGATGAAGTATTTTCCTAACCCTGCTAGATAACATTTTGAATAACTCTAACGCCTTAGATTCACTTTTAGACCCATGCATTACACCAGTCACAATGTAAAGTAGGCTTACTAGTTTATGTACATCTTCATCATCATTGGCATGGCAAACATAATGTGTGCAAAATAAACAGCCGTATTGCGATTTACAGTCAGGTTGGATGGGAGGTGAATCTATTACACTCTCAGGTGAGCTGTATGCCTCACAGTGGCCTGCTGCAACCTTCAGGTCAGCGTTGTCAGCAGATCGTGTTTTAACGTGATTAACAGCCTCTTGTGCGGCCTCCCAAAAGGAATCCATCTCAGATTTTTGCTTCTCCGGCGACACTTCCATGTAGTGCCGTTGATTGGTTTGAGTCGAATGATTCAGGACAGCAGCAACCGTTTCAGTCCCTACATCTGGTTGTTCATGAAGAAATAAGCTTTTTGATTTTCTAAGTTTCTCTGCTTGTTAACATTTTATAATCACTCGGCATAAATATACCGATGATTTTTTTTCTTTGAAAGCTACGTATATTTGTTTCGTCCAAAGTAGATGTTGACCACTCTTTAACTTTCAGTCCAAAAAATAAGTATTTCTCATCTTGCCCATTGAGTACCCACTGCCTTAATTTAATATAACTTTTGAAGAGCTTTACACCAGCAGTAGATAGGTCATACTGGACCACCCTTCCAGCAGCTCTAAGCTTTATAGCTCTGTAACTTTTATTAACGGATGATTTGCTAAACTCCATAGCATTATCAAACTCAAGCTGTGAAATTTCAGAGACATACGATCCAGTCAACATCATAAACATCATTTGATATGATTGCATCGCTGTAGCAGCAAAAGCTCTTCTACACTTAGAGCGTGGGTCAGCATTAATTACATCAAACCTTTTGCATATTCTTACCCAGTCTGCTTTAACGATGCTTTCCTTAACTCCTATTCTTATTTTGAGCATTTCATCTAACGTTGATAATCGACCTTCCTCATGATTGTATGCATCTGTTGGTCGATTACAGTAAGGTGTAACTCGATGGTTAGCATAGGGGAAAAGAAAAGTTTCGTAATCAGGCATTTTTATCAAAAAAGGCAAAGACTTTTCATTAACCAGATAGTCTGTTAATTGTAGAGCTAGTGATTTATAAGTTTCGAATGCATATCTTATTTCAGAAATTTCACGCGGTTTCTGTTGTGTTTACCCGACCATGAAACGACAAATTCTCTTCGACGACGTAATCCCTAAATTGCTTTCCGTGTCGTATTTCGATCATTAAGGAAAAATTATTTTGTAGTAAGTCTGCTGTTCGAGGAGTGATTAAACCACTGTTGATTTGATGCTTTAGTTCAAATGTAATTTTTGAATACACATCCATTGTATCCTTTTCTGACTTGAGAAAAAGATCAACGTCACTAGACTTACCGAAATCATTTAAAAATTTTAGCACTCGACGCATCGCGCCAAATAGTGCCTTTTTGCTATTATTTGTTTTTCTTCTGATCTGAATGTATTCACCAAAATTAATAACAAACTCGACCAAGTGTTCTTTATGAGAGTTAATATCCACAGAATATAAATATTCTCTATCCATTCTATTGTTGGGGTCAATCCTTGTTTCAACTTTAGTTTCAAAAAACGTGAGAGAACCTAAGTCAAGTTTGAATTCAATGTCACCATTCTCATCGTTCAAACATACAACCACATTTCTAATATCACTAAACTTACCAGAGTTAAACTCATCAAGAGTCACCTCTTCAAAATTCCTAATTTTATATTTAATTATTTTGTTATTCATATAAGTTAAGTGCTCGTTCTTCATATATTTTCTGCGCTGTAATTTTATCACTCACAGAATCAAATAGTTTCAAGTAATGCTCAGTGGTCGCTCTATCAGCGTGATGCATTCTTTTTTGAACCATTGAAATAATGTCGCCATCGGTTAAAACATTCGAAGATGCTAAAGGTTGAAGCCACCGATAATACTCAAAGGCAAATGTTGCTCTCAACCAGTGAAAAGTAAAGTCTCTAGGAAAATCTTCAGAAGTTATTTTTAATAGCTTCTTCTTCATATAGTAAGTATTTCTACCTTGAGGTTTGCTTTTCGTAGTTTTGTATCTCGGGTCGTTTTTTGCCATATAATGAGGCTCACCTTCAGGCGATAGAAAAACATACATTTCGTCTTCAGGGATAATTTCGCCATGTTTTTCCAGAAATTTATCTCTTCTGCTTTTGCTTTTTTTACTTTTGCTATAAACAACAATCTGCTCTAAAAGGAACTTAGGGAAGTGTAAAGTTTGTTTTTTACTAAACTTGGTATCAATCCCAGTGCCTGGACCGGCGTATAATCTATAAGTGCCATCTTTATCTGGACTACTGTTTACTAACAGATCTAGGTGTTTCATACGCATTGTTAAAATTGTTTGTTTACGTGCCCCTGTATGTAAAGCGATCAGATGCATTAAGCGCTCGTCTACTGAAAAAAAATCAGAATTTATAGCATCAAACAACTGTGATAACTCATTATCGTTTAACGGCCTAATCTCCTCACCATACTCTCGCACAAATCCCACTTGAACAGGTGATGGACCAGAGTATATGGAAACAGATTGCTCCCTTTTATCAACTTCAATTGAGTGGCTCATACCGTATCTTCCCTGTGTGTATAATTTCACAGAGCTAACAGAATCAACACGTTTCCATGTCTATAGTTGAATTTGGTAGTGAAGATAGGTACTTATAAAAACCGTATACTATCTTTGTCTTCTCATTGAGCCTCTTTCTTGTAACTTGACCTTTATCAAGCAATGAGAGCAATTCAAGGAAGTACCTGTAAGTTGGCCTTTTGGGTTTGCGTCCTGCGAATGACATAAGATTAATGTCTTTCTCTTCACAGAAGATTTTATAATCTAATAACAAACTTGCTTTATGTAAGATAGCTTCTGACTTTGTAAACCCCTTTTCAAAATCTCGCGCTGATTTAAACAAAAAGGCATTAGCATCCACCCAAGGCGAACCATCATTTTCAAGCAGGAAGGGAAACAGGTACAAGTCCTGCTCCTCCCCGAATGCAACGCTACGCGTAATGTAGTATGACTCACCGTTACAACATTTCTTCTCGATAGAGTTCGAACTTAACGCCTCTGATGTGACCTCACTATGCGAATCCTTCAAATGCGTTATTGTGATAATCCTGTCTTTTTTAGTTAACACCTGAGCCTCTAATGATCGATGCTGTCAATGCGTCAGTCTTACCACATGACCTGTCAATCTGGAAGATCCCAATTGTGTTTGGGATAACGCCCTTTCATCTCTTTCTGCACTTCTTTATATGCCCCACGCCAGAAGCCTGCCAAATCACGGGTTACCTGCAGCGGGCGCTGAGCCGGAGACAGAAGTTCCATCACGATGGCCTTGCGGCCTTTGGCGACCAGAGGCGTGCTCTGCTCGCCAAACACTTCCTGCATGCGCACCGACAAGACCGGGTCCATCCCGACCTGATAACGGATCTTTTTGCTCGATCCGGTAGGCAAGCGGTGCTCGACCGGCAGCCATTCATCCAACTGCTGGTGCAAGGGCCAGCCTAAACGAGCTTTTAAGGCGTCCAATACCGGCACTTTATTTAGCTCTTTAACCGAGCGAATCCCGCTCAGGTAAGGCTCTAACCACTGATTAAGTTCACCCAGTAACGCCTGCTCGCTCATATCCGGCCACGCTTCTTCCGGTAACCATTCACAGCCACAACGTACCCGGGTCAGCCATTCGGTCGTCGTTTCGCCCCACTGTAATACTGCCAGCCCTTTACGTTCGACATAATTAAGCAAAGCTTGTGTCATTTTTTCCGGCGCAGGGGCAGGCAGAGCCTCGCGCTCAATCACCAGTTGCCCGATACGAAGCTGTTTCTCTGCCACCAGACGTCCGGCTTTGTCATCCCAGTCAACCCGCTCCTGAGTGCTGAACAGCTGGCCGAATGTGTGCTGCAGCGCAGTAATATCCAGCTCCAGGGCACTGAAAATCTGGCTTGACTGCTGCTGGCTGCGCATCACATCCAGAGCGATCACATAGCCACTGCCCGCCAGGGGCTGATCGTCTGCAATCACGGCGCCGTGGCCGTTGGCAAGCAGAAACTGACCGTGCTGCCCACGTTGCTGAGCTATTCGATCCGGAAACGCCAGGCACGCCACTTGCGCCAGCTGGGACGGCTTAACCGCACGCAGCGTAAAACCTGTATCGAGTTTATGCGCCAGGGCAGTCGCACGCTGGTGCAACACCTTGCCTTGCGGATGGCACCCCTGCTGCCAGCGCTGCAGACTATGACTGACATCGAACACCTGACGCTCCGGCTCTTCGAGCAGTGCCGCCAGCGCCAGTGCGCTGTGCAGACAGGCTTCCCCATGCTGCCAGGCAGCCAGTAACATGGCCGCGATGCGAGGCTCCACACCCAAGGCGTGCGCCTCTTTACCCGACGCGGTCAGTTGCTGACGACTGTCCATCAGATCGAGTGTAGCCAGCAGGCTGCGTGCCTGACTCAGCGCCACGGCGGGCGGAACATCCAGCCACTGCAATTCGCTGACCTCATGCGCGCCCCACTGGGCCAGTTTCCAGCGCCAGAGGTGCCAGATCACTTTGCATAATTTCCGCAACCGGCACCTGCGGCTGCTGTTTCAGTTGCGCTTCACTGTAGAGACGCACGCAGATCCCCTCTTCGAGACGACCGGCACGACCGGCGCGCTGCTCGGCTGAAGACTGGGCGATACGCAACTGCTCCAGACGGGTAATGCCGGTTTTGAGATCAAAACGCGCGCGCCGCTCCAGGCCGCTGTCGAGCACCAGACGGATCCCTTCAATGGTGAGCGAGGTTTCGGCAATATTGGTGGCCAGCACAACTTTACGTCTTCCGGCAGCGGCCGGAGCTATCGCCTGCTGCTGCTGACTAAAACTCAGCTGACCATACAGCGGACAGACATCGATATCGTCTGCCAGATCGCGCAGGTTGTTTGTCAGTTGTACAATCGCTCCGGCCCCCGGTAAAAACGCCAGCAGTGAGCCCGTTTCCTGTGCCATCAAGCTGCGAATCTGCTTCTCCATCGCCGCCACTAAGGGCTGATTCACTGTCCCCGGCTGATAACGTATCTGCACCGGATAACTGCGTCCTTGCGACTCCACATAACTGGCTTGCGGCAACAGATTTTGCAAAGCGTGCTGATCCAGCGTGGCCGACATGACGATGATTTTCAGATCGTCACGCAGCGCCGCCTGCACTTCCAGGCTGAATGCCAGCGCAGTATCGGCATGCAGACTGCGCTCATGAAACTCGTCAAAAATCAGCGCATCGATACCATCCAGTTCGGGATCATTTTGAATCATCCGGGTCATAATGCCTTCTGTGACAATTTCCAGCCGGGTATTACGCCCGACTTTGCTGTCACCACGCACCCGATAGCCCACAGTCTCACCGACATTTTCACCCAGTTGCTGCGCCAGATAGCGGGCAATATTACGCGCCGCCAGACGGCGTGGCTCCAGCATAACTATCTTGCCGGCCACAATATCTGCTTTAAGCAGTGCGAGCGGAAAATGGGTCGACTTACCGGCTCCGGGAGCCGCTTTGAGGATCACCTGCGGTGAGCGCTGAACTCCGGCGAGTAACTCGGGAATCACAGCTTCGATGGGCAATTGTGACAAGAGGATATCCTTGTGTTTTAATGGCGCCGATATTGTACATAAAAACAGTAATGGAAGCGAAACGAGTCAGCTATGCAGTTTTCCCCGCCTCTTCAGCCTGCGACTTTGATCCAGCGCTACAAACGATTTCTGGCCGATGTCACCACCGGCGATGATCACACCATGACCATACATTGCGCCAATACCGGTGCCATGACCGGTTGCGCCATTCCCGGCAGTACGGTGTGGTATTCGACATCGGATAATCCGAAACGCAAATACCCGCACAGCTGGGAGCTGGTCGACACGCCGGCCGGACACCGCATCTGCGTCAACACCGCACGCGCCAACCAACTGGCTGTGGAAGCCATTCAAAATGGTACGATCAAAGAGCTGCAGGGTTATGACCAGTTACGCACCGAAGTCAAATATGGCAATGAAAATAGCCGCATCGATATCTTGCTCAACTCAGAATCCGGTCCACACTGTTATATAGAGGTGAAAAGCGTCACGCTGCTGCAGCAAGGCGATTTCTCCCCGGACGGAGAGTCCCCTGCCGCGGGTCAGGGCTACTTTCCGGATGCTGTCACCACTCGAGGCCAGAAACATCTGCGAGAGCTAACAGAAATGGCCAAAAATGGGAGCAGAGCGGTACTTTTATTCACAGTTTTACATTCAGGTATTGAAAAAGTCGCTCCCGCTCACCATATAGACGCGAACTATTCACGATTGTTAAAAATGGCGCAAGAAGCGGGTGTCGAAGTACTGTGCTACAAAGCGGAACTTTGCCAGCACCACATTCAACTGGTTTCTTCGATAGATTTTGCCCAGGATTCAACAAAATATTGATGCGGGCTAGATATTGAAGATAAGTTTATAATTGAGTGTTTGCCTCGCTCACTTCTTTTTGCTATAGATACCCGCCTTAAATTGACTGCTCTCGCAGTTGACTAGGTGTTAGTAGGAGATGCTGTATGCAAGAGTCCAAAAAGAAAACGCTAGGCATCCTAGCCATTGCAGGTGTTGAGCCGTATCAGGAAAAACCAGGTGAAGAATACATGTCACCTGAGCAGATCGCTCATTTTACAAAAATTTTAGAAGCCTGGCGTAACCAGCTGCGGGCAGAAGTTGATCGTACTGTGCACCATATGCAGGATGAAGCAGCTAATTTCCCGGATCCGGTTGACCGCGCTTCTCAGGAAGAAGAGTTCAGCCTTGAACTGCGCAACCGTGACCGCGAGCGTCGTTTGATTAAGAAAATCGAGAAGACCTTAGACAAGATCAAAGAAGAAGATTTTGGCTTTTGTGAATCTTGTGGCGTTGAAATCGGCGTACGTCGCCTGGAAGCTCGCCCTACCGCTGACCTGTGTATTGACTGTAAGACACTTGCAGAAATCAAAGAAAAGCAGATGCTGGGTTAATCCCCATCGAATGATAAAAAGGGAGCAGATTGCTCCCTTTTTATTTGTACGCGCCACACCCGGTGCGCATAATGGTGCTACGCTTGCACTTTGGGTTACACTAACCCGGTTTTATTACCCAAGATATTCAACACTATGAGTTATATCGGTCGCTTTGCCCCTTCCCCCTCCGGTCCTCTGCACTTCGGCTCACTGATTGCCGCGCTGGGGAGCTATTTCCAGGCTAAATCCCGCAACGGACAATGGTTGGTACGGATAGAGGATTTGGACCCGCCACGTGAGATGCCGGGAGCCGCTGACTGGATCCTGCAGGCACTTGATGCCTATGGTCTGCACTGGGACGGCGAAGTGGTCTATCAAAGCCAGCGCCATGACTTATATCAGGCGCAAATCGACGCCTGGCTGACCAGTGGCCAGGCCTATGCCTGTCAGTGTACCCGTAAGCAAATCAAAGCGGCGGGCGGTTTTTATCCCGGAAACCTGTCGTAACAAAGGGCTGTCAGTCAACGCGGAGTGTGCCATCCGGCTGCGTATGGATAGTCCGGTGTTCGCATTTCACGATATCAAACACGGCGAGATTGCGATTCAAGCCGAATTGGCGCAGGAAGATTTCATCATCAAACGTCGTGACGGCCTGTTCGCTTACAATCTGGCTGTTGTGCTGGATGATATCGACCAGGGCGTAACCGAAGTGGTACGCGGTGCGGATCTGATTGAACCGACCGGACGGCAAATCAGCTTGTATCACACTTTAAAACAAAACCCGGTCAGTTACTTACATTTGCCTTTGGCACTGGATGACAACGGGAATAAACTCTCCAAGCAGAATCACGCACCAGCCATAGATCCGGCCGATCCCAAACCGGCACTTTTGGCCGCAATGCGTTTTTTAGGCTTTGATATTCCAGAAGATTTCATGGATAGCAGTGTCGAGGCGATCATCCTTTGGGGATGTCAGCACTGGCAGGTTGCACAACTGCCCGCAGCGACCCAGATCACAGCGCGATTCTCAAATGGCGCTGCGTAAGCTATTATTAGCCGCAAATTCGGCCCGTTTAAGCCAGCGCAGGTGCAGAAAACGCTTGAATAGGCAACACCAATCAATGTCAGATGCACATGAATAACAACGATTTAGAACCAAGCAAACATCGCGTATACCCAGAGCTCGCTCTGAATATTATTGCGCGCCAGGATCACAATGTCTCGCGTGAGCAGATCAGCGAGAATGCGCTAAAAGTGTTGTACCGTCTTCATGGTGCAGGCTTTGAAGCGTATCTGGTCGGTGGCGGCGTGCGTGACTTACTGCTGGGCGGTAAGCCCAAAGATTTCGATGTCGCCACAAATGCGACGCCGGAGCAGATTCGTCAGCTGTTTCGTAACTGCCGGCTGATTGGCCGTCGCTTCCGTCTCGCCCACATTATGTTCGGACGTGACATCATTGAAGTGGCGACCTTCCGTGGCCATCACCAGGAAAACAACAAGCAGCTCGCTTCGCAGTCTGAAGCCGGCATGTTGCTGCGTGACAACGTCTACGGCACCATCGATGAAGATGCCGAGCGCCGTGATTTCACCATCAACGCCATGTACTACAACATCGCCGATTACAGCATTCACGACTATGCAGGCGGCCGTGAGGACATGGAAGACAAGCTGGTGCGTCTGATTGGCGATCCGGAGACCCGCTATCGCGAGGACCCGGTGCGTATGCTGCGTGCCATCCGCTTTGCCGTCAAACTCGATTTCGACATCGAAGAAGAGACCGCGGCGCCGATTGAACATCTGGCACCGCTGCTGCGCGATATTCCGGCAGCGCGTCTCTATGAAGAGTCGCTGAAGATGCTGCAATCCGGATACGGCCTGGAAACGTATCACCTGATGCGTGAGTATGACCTGTTCCAGCAGCTGTTTCCGACCATAGCGCACTACTTCACCGAAGAGTACGACTCCCAGACCGAGCAGATGCTGGATCTGGCGTTTGATTCCACCGATCAGCGCATTGAAGAAGGCAAACGGATCAATCCGGCCTTCATGTTTGCCGCCATGCTGTGGTATCCGATGATGGAGCAGGCTAAAGAGCTGATGCACAGCCACAATTTCAACGATTACGATGCGGTGATGGAAGCCAGCAACCGTATTCTCGATGAAGTGGTAAAACGCATCGCTATTCCGCGTCGCCACACGGCAACCATCCGCGAAATCTGGCAACTGCAACTGCGTCTGCCACGCCGCACCGGTAAACGCGCGTTCCGTCTGATGGAGCTTAATAAATTCCGCGCCGGCTTCGATTTCCTTGAAATGCGTGGTGAAGTGGAAGGCGGTGAAACCAAACAACTGGCTGACTGGTGGGAAACCTTCCAGACAGCAGGGCGCAATATGCGCCAGGCGATGGTGACGGATCTCGATGGCGAAACAGCCACAGGCAAACCGAGTTTCGCGTCGTCGTCGCTCTCCACGTAAGAAAAAGAGTAAAACCTCGTCATGATCACAGCGTATATCGCCGTAGGCAGTAACCTAAGTGACCCGGTGGCCCAGGCCAAACAAGCCATTGAAGCACTGAAATCTGTCCCGAAGTCGCGTTTTATCGCGACTTCGTCGCTGTATAGCAGCACCCCGATGGGGCCACAGGACCAACCGGATTACATTAATGCGGTCGTCGCCATCGAAACCGACTTAACCCCGCTGGAGCTGTTAGATTGCACTCAGGCAATTGAACAGGAACACGGGCGAGTCCGTAAAGCCGAACGTTGGGGGCCACGTACCCTCGACCTGGATATCGTGCTGTACGGCAATGAGGTGATTGAGTCCGAGCGACTTATCGTGCCTCATTACGGTATGAAAGTGCGTGAATTTGTACTTTACCCGCTCGCAGAAATCGCACCCAATTTACAACTCCCTGATGGGACTGAGCTGAACGAGCTGTTAACGACAGTGCCGCGTAACGGGCTTAGTATTTGGCATGCGCCAACTCCTGGTAAGGATAACAAATGAAAAAAATTACCATTAATGACCTGATGCAATGGAAACAGGAAGGGCGTAAATTCCCGACCTCCACCGCTTACGATGCCAGTTTCGCCCAGCTGTTTGAGAGCCAGGAGATGCCGGTTCTTTTAGTCGGTGACTCACTGGGCATGGTGTTGCAAGGCCAGACCGACACCTTGCCGGTCACGGTAGAAGATATCGTGTATCACACCCGCTGTGTGCGTGCCGGCAGCCCGAACTGTCTGCTGATGGCCGACATGCCCTTTATGAGCTATGCCACACCAGAAACAGGCGTGTGAAAACGCGGCAAAAATCGTTCGTGCCGGGGCCAACATGGTCAAAATCGAAGGTGGCGACTGGCTGGTCGACACGGTGAAAATGTTGACCGAGCGCGCGATTCCAGTCTGTGCCCATCTGGGCCTGACTCCGCAATCGGTGAACATTTTTGGCGGCTACAAGGTTCAGGGCCGTGAACAGGATAAAGCCGATCGCATGGTCAAAGATGCGCTGGCGCTGCAAGAAGCAGGTGCCCAGATCATTCTGCTGGAATGTGTTCCGGCGTCGCTGGCACAACGTATTACCCAGTTACTTGATGTGCCGGTGATCGGCATTGGTGCAGGTAACGTAACCGATGGCCAGATTCTGGTCATGCACGATATGTTTGGTATCTCGGCTAACTACATGCCGAAATTCTCGAAAAACTTTCTCGCAGAAACAGGGGATATGCGAAAGGCTGTGGCGAAATACATGGATGATGTGACGCGCGGTGCTTTCCCTGACGATGCACATACTATCGCCTAAAGGAGTTAATCATGCAGACTTTTGCTGACATTTCCGCTCTGCGCGAGCAGATCAAACAGTATAAGCGTGATGATCGCCGGATCGCATTTGTTCCGACGATGGGCAATTTGCACGAAGGCCACCTAACGCTGGTGCGCAAAGCGCGTGAACTGGCCGATGTGGTTGTGGTAAGTATTTTTGTCAACCCGATGCAGTTTGAACGGGCCGACGATCTCAACAACTATCCTCGTACTCTGGATGACGACCTGAGCAAGCTCAATGCTGCCGGAGTCGAGCTGGTGTTTACCCCGACGCCTGACATCATGTATCCGTATGGCCTGGATAAACAGACGTTTGTTGAAGTACCGGGTTTATCTCACATGCTGGAAGGCGCATCGCGTCCGGGTCACTTCCGTGGTGTCGCCACCATCGTCACTAAGCTGTTCAATATCGTGCAGCCGAATGTGGCCTGCTTTGGCGAAAAAGATTTTCAGCAGCTGGCGGTAATTCGCCAGATGGTGGAGGATCTGTGCCTCAATCTTGAAATCGTTGGTGTGCCAACCGTACGTGAGATGGATGGCCTGGCGATGAGTTCACGCAATAACCTGCTGACTCTGGATGAGCGCCAGCGCGCACCGGTTCTGGCGCGCACCATGCGCTGGATCAGCAGCGCGATTCGCGGTGGCCGGGTTGATTACAGCTCTATTGTGGAAGATGCGGTCGATCAGTTGCGCGCAGCGGATCTGGAGCCGGATGAAATTTTCATCCGCGACGCTCGTACCCTGCTGCCAATATCAGCCGACAGCAAACAAGCAGTGATCCTGATGTCTGCTTTCCTTGGCAAAGTTCGTCTGATCGATAATCAGGTGGTCGACCTGAGTGAAGCCAAAGCCTCCTCTGAAGAAGAATAACGCTTTCCCGCAAAGCACAAAAAAGGTCAACCTCGGTTGACCTTTTTTATTTCTAAAACAACACGCACTTTAACTGCGTAACCCGCGTCCTTTGCTGACCAGGTAATGAGCCACCGCGTACAGCAGTACCACAAACACTCCCAACACGCTGAACGAGGTGGTGATATCCACATCGGACACGCCCAAAAAGCCGTAACGGAACGCGTTGACCATATAGACAATCGGGTTGATTTTCGACACCACCTGCCACACGTCAGGCAACAGGCTGATAGAATAAAATACCCCGCCCAGATAGGTCAGCGGTGTCAGCACAAAGGTCGGAATGATTGAGATATCATCAAACGAGCGCGCAAACACCGCATTGATCAGGCCGCCCAAAGCAAACACCACAGAGGTCAGGAACACGGTCGCTGTGATGATACCCCAGTGATCGACACTGAGATCAACGAAAAACAGCGATACAAACGTCACCATAGCACCGACCAGCAGGCCACGCGCCACCCCGCCCATCACATAGCCACCAATAATGACGTAGTTAGGCACCGGCGCAACCAGCAACTCTTCAATGTTCTTCTGGAAACTTAGCGCTGAAAAACGACGAGGCAACATTGGAATACGAGTTGGTGATCACCGACATCATAATCAGGCCGGGCACGATGTACTCCATGTAAGTGAAGCCGTTCATCTCACCGATACGAGAGCCGATAAGGTTACCAAAAATGATGAAATACAGGCTCATGGTAATCGCCGGCGGAACCAGGGTTTGCACCCAGATACGGGTAAAACGCTTGATCTCTTTGCGCAGCAGGCTGCGAAACGCAGTCCAGTAAATCTGATACATCTTATACTTTCCCCTCACTCTGCTGGCGTACGATGCTGACAAACAGCTCTTCAAGACGGTTGGCCTTGTTACGCATCGACATCACTTTGATCCCCATCTGTGACAACTGGGCAAACACGTGATTCATGCCCTGGGTTTTCGCCAGTTCAATCTCCAGTGAGCCTTCGACCACACGCTGCGACACCACATCCTGCAGAGTTTGCAGTTTGCTTTCATCGTCGATATCGAGAATAAAGGTTTCAACCTGCAACTTACCCAGTAAGGCTTTCATGGTGGTGTTTTCAATCAGTTCACCGCGATTGATGATACCGATGTGACGACACAGCATTTCCGCTTCCTCGAGGTAGTGAGTGGTCAGAATAATGGTAATGCCCTGCTGGTTGATTTTCTTGAGAAACTCCCACATTGAGCGGCGCAGTTCAATATCCACCCCGGCAGTCGGCTCATCGAGGATCAGCAGTTGCGGCTCATGCATCAGCGCGCGGGCTATCATCAAACGGCGTTTCATCCCGCCCGACAGGTTACGAGCCCGCTCTTTGCGTTTTTCCCACAGATCAAGCTGGGTCAGGTACTTTTCCGCCCGCTCTTTGGCGAGAGTACGTGACACACCGTAATAGCCGGCTTGTTGCATCACGATCTGTTCAACCGTCTCAAACGGGTTAAAGTTAAATTCTTGCGGTACCAGACCAAGATGCTGCTTGGCCAGCTCCAGGTGGGTATCAATATTGTGGCCAAACACCTTCACACGACCGGAGGTCTTGTTAACCAGAGAGGAAATGATACCGATAGTGGTCGATTTACCCGCCCCGTTTGGGCCGAGCAGGGCGTAAAAGTCACCTTTACTGACTTTCAGACTGACGCCCTTGAGTGCTTCAAAACCGCCGGCATAGGTTTTGCGCAGCTCTTCTATCTCTAATGCGTACATAGCAGATTAAAAACTCTTTGTGTTCGAACATCCTAGATGTGCTGTTGAGCAGGATGATTTTCAACCCTGCCCGGGAAATAGATCACGGGTATTACACTGCAAACTGGCAGTCCATCCCACGTAATCTTCTGTTTTACCAATCATTCGTTGCAAAAATTGCGCTTCCTTTCACTGCTCAGATGAGTACTCTGGAGGGAAATTTGTCAGAGCTTGCCTGTGCGACTTTGTGTATAGTTGGCCAGCCTGCAATCTGATATCAGAACGCGTTGTTGTGCCTATAATAAAACAGGTGTGCTGAGAAAACAGGGCAATTCATAAAGGGAAGTAAAATGCCAGAGATTAAACAACTATTCGACAACAACTCTAAGTGGTCAGAGTCGATCAAAGCCGAAAGACCTGAATACTTCAGACAGTTAGCCGAAGGACAAAACCCCGACTTTCTATGGATTGGTTGCTCTGACAGCCGCGTGCCTGCTGAACGACTCACCGGCCTGTATTCCGGTGAACTGTTTGTCCACCGCAATGTGGCCAACCAGGTCATTCATACCGACCTCAACTGCCTGTCAGTGGTTCAGTATGCGGTTGACGTACTTAAAGTCAAACACATCATCATCTGTGGCCATTACGGCTGTGGTGGCGTCACTGCTTCGATTGACAACCCGCAGCTCGGCCTTATCAACAACTGGCTGCTGCATATTCGCGATCTGTATTTCAAGCACCGCAATTACCTCGACCAGATGCCTGCCGAGGACCGCTCAGACAAGCTGGCTGAGATTAACGTCGCGGAGCAGGTGTATAACCTGGGTAACTCGACCATCTTACAGAATGCCTGGCAACGTGGCCAGGATGTCGAGTTGCACGGCGTGGTATACGGTATCGGTGACGGCCGCCTGGAATACTTAGGCGTGCGCTGTAACAGTCGCGAAGGCATTGATGACAGCTACAATCAGTCGATGGCGAAAATTTTGAATCCGCAGCACAAGCTGCTGTGTCGCTAAACACGCTCTTTTTACCACAGTGACAACAATGCCCACTCTTTGGTGGGCATTGCTTCATTGGCTAAAGTTCGCTTGACTCAGCCTTCCTGCGGAATGACCTTACCAATAAATGGCAGGTGACGATATTTCTGCGCGTAATCGATACCGACACCAACCACGAACTCGTCCGGGATCTCAAAACCAATCCACTTCACATCAACATTCACTTCACGGCGTGACGGCTTGTCGAGCAGCGTACAGATCTGAATTGATTTCGGCTCGCGCAGGGACAGAATCTCTTTCACTTTATTTAACGTATTACCGGTGTCGATAATGTCTTCGACCAGCAGGACATCCTTGCCTTTGATGTCGTCATCCAGATCTTTCAGGATACGCACATCGCGTGAACTTTCCATGGTATTGCCATAGCTCGACGCTGTCATAAAGTCGACCTGATGGGTCAAGTTGATCGCACGGGCCAGATCCGCCATAAATACGAAAGAACCACGTAGCAGCCCGACCAGAAACCAGGTCTTCGCTGCCCTGATAGTGCTCTGTGATCTGCTGACCAAGCGTGCGAACGCGTTCCTGAACTTCTTGTTCAGAAATCATTACTTCAACTGTGTGTTTCATACCAATCTCGTTTTGTTGATGCGACCCCAATCTGGAAAGGCAAATTGCCACGTCGCTGAATCATTCGCCGCGTATAGTAACACCGCAGACAGTAGGTGTTAACCTCTGCTCAGCGCCTCCCAGTATCGACGCCCTCCCCCATGAACGATGACCGCCGGCGGTCGTCGCCACTCATTACCCGCTCACTGAGCGTGCACAAAACGTACAACCTGACTCACAAATATACAATTGGTTGCATTTTAGTGAGAATTTAATCCATTTAAACGCCTTGAATTTAAAAAGATTTAATAGATTTGAACATTTTTTAGTCACAAAACGTTGACCTAAATCATATGCACCATTACACTCATAGAGCTAACCAAGCAATTAACAATATAATCATTAGCGTTTACTAAAAAACGCAGCTAACAACCATTGGCAAGGAAATAAAATTATGGACGCATCTATCGAGAAACGCCCCAGAACCAGGCTTTCCCCGCAAAAACGTAAACTGCAATTAATGGAAATTGCACTGGAGGTTTTTGCTAACCGTGGGATTGGTCGAGGCGGTCACGCCGATATCGCAGAAATCGCTCAGGTTTCTGTAGCTACTGTGTTTAACTACTTCCCGACGCGCGAAGATTTGGTCGATGACGTGCTCACTTATGTGGTACGCCAGTTTCTCCAACTTCCTCACTGACAACATCGATCTCGATGCTCACGCTAAAGAAAATCTTGGCAACATCACCGAGCAGATGGTCAAGCTGGCAATCGATGACTGCCACTGGCTGAAAGTGTGGTTTGAGTGGAGTGCATCAACCCGTGATGAAGTGTGGCCGCTGTTTGTCTCCAGCAACCGCACCAACCAGCTGCTGCTGAAAAACATGTTTGCCAAGGCGATTGAGCGTGGTGAAGTGTGCGATCAGCATGACTCGGAAGATCTGGCTACCCTGTTCCATGGTGTATGCTACTCACTGTTCGTACAGGCGAACCGTGTGCGTGATGAAGGTCAGGTGCTTAAGCTGGTACAAAGCTATCTCGACATGCTGTGCATCTACAAAGAGCAGTAATCTTGTGCGGATAAAAAATAGCGCCTGCAGGCGCTATTTTTTTGTCTGTTTTTCCGGCTGACCAGATACCCCATCGACGCTCAGTACAACAGACATAAAAAAGCCGCTGAAAGAATCAGCGGCTTTGTCTATCTGCGTGACGAGATATCGTCAGCCGAAGCAAAAAGAATTATTTTTTCTTTTTCGCTTTTGCGTTTGGCAGGTCAGTGATCGTACCTTCAAACACTTCTGATGCCAGACCCACAGACTCGTGCAGAGTCGGGTGAGCGTGGATAGTCAGAGCGATGTCTTCAGCATCACAACCCATCTCGATCGCCAGACCGATTTCACCCAGCAGTTCACCACCGTTAGTACCTACGATAGCACCACCGATAACGCGGTGAGTCTCTTTATCGAAGATCAGCTTGGTCATACCGTCTGAGCAGTCAGATGCGATAGCACGGCCAGATGCAGCCCATGGGAAAGTCGCTACTTCGTAGTTCAGACCTTCTGCTTTCGCTTCTTTCTCAGTCTTACCAACCCAAGCCACTTCTGGCTCAGTGTAAGCAATTGAAGGGATAACTTTAGGATCGAAGTAGTGTTTCTTACCAGCAATCACTTCTGCTGCTACGTGACCTTCGTGCACACCTTTGTGCGCCAGCATTGGCTGACCTACGATATCACCGATAGCGAAGATGTGTGGTACGTTGGTGCGCATTTGCTTATCAACGTTGATGAAACCACGCTCATCCACTTCCAGACCTGCTTTCTCAGCTTCCAGTAGTTTGCCGTTTGGCACACGACCGATTGCCACAAGTACTGCATCGTAACGCTCAGCTTCAGCCGGCGCTTTCTTGCCTTCCATTGAAACGTAGATACCGTCTTCTTTCGCTTCAACTGCAGTAACTTTGGTTTCCAGCATCAGGTTAAATTTCTTCGCGATACGCTTAGTGAAGACTTTAACGATGTCTTTATCTGCTGCCGGGATAACCTGGTCGAACATTTCAACCACGTCGATTTGAGAACCCAGTGCGTGGTAAACCGTACCCATTTCCAGGCCGATGATACCGCCACCCATGATCAGCAGTTTTTGTGGTACTTCTTTCAGTTCCAGTGCGTCAGTTGAGTCCCAGATACGTGGGTCTTCATGTGGAATGAAAGGCAGTTCGATAGGACGAGAACCTGCAGCTACGATAGCGTTGTCGAAGTTAACAACAGTAGTACCGTCTTCGCCGGTTACTTCGATAGAGTTAGGACCAGTAAATTTACCCAGGCCGTTCACTACGTTAACTTTACGCATCTTGGCCATACCGCCAAGACCGCCAGTCAGCTGGTTGATTACTTTTTCTTTCCACAGACGGATCTTGTCGATGTCCGTTTGTGGTTCGCCAAACACGATACCGTGCTCAGCCAGCGCTTTCGCTTCTTCGATAACTTTCGCTACGTGCAGCAGTGCTTTAGACGGGATACAACCCACGTTTAGACATACACCACCCAGAGTGTTGTAACGTTCGATAAGTACAGTATCCAGACCTAAGTCTGCACAACGGAATGCAGCGGAGTAACCAGCAGGACCGGCACCTAGCACTACAACCTGGGCTTTAATTTCTTTGCTCATTTCGACCTCTTGTAGTCAATATCCCTAACAGGCTATGGGTGTTTTATCTATTTGTTTTGTTTGTTAAACGAATGACTTAAACGACTATTTTTCAGACCGCAACAGTTTACAGAGATGTTAAAGGTGTGAAAAGTAAATCCATGTAGCCTGTGAGCTAGACGACAATTCAACGGGGAAAAATTTTTCCATCATTAAATTGCAAGACAATGCTTAAACCAAGGCGGCTATAACAGCCGCCTTATTTTATTTGAACGCGATTACAGAACCAGACGACGAATGTCGCTCAGGCAACCGTTCAAGTAAGTGATGAAGCGTGCACCTTCTGCACCATCGATCACGCGGTGATCGTAAGACAGAGACAGTGGCAGTTGCAGACGTGGAGCGAACTCTTTGCCGTTCCATACTGGCTTCATTTCTGACTTAGATACACCCAGAATACCAACTTCTGGTGCGTTTACGATTGGAGTAAACGCAGTACCGCCGATACCACCCAGACTTGAGATAGTGAAACAGCCGCCTTGCATATCCGCTGCAGTCAGTTTACCTGAACGTGCTTTCTTAGACACTTGAGCCAGCTCTTCAGACAGCTCGTAGATGCCTTTCTTGTTCACGTCTTTGAATACAGGAACAACCAGACCGTTTGGTGTATCTACCGCGATACCGATGTTCACGTATTTCTTCAGGATCAGGCTCTCACCGTCTTCAGACAGAGAAGAGTTGAACGCCGGGAACGCTTCCAGAGCTTTAGCAGCCGCTTTCATGATGAACACCAGTGGAGTGATCTTCATGCCAGTGTCTTTCTTCGCTTCGATTGCGTTCTGCTCTTTACGGAAAGCTTCCAGTTCAGTGATATCTGCGTTATCCCACTGAGTAACGTGCGGGATCATTACCCAGTTACGGTGTAGGTTAGCACCAGAAATCTTCTTAATACGAGACAGAGGTTGCAGTTCTGTTTCGCCGAACTTGCTGAAGTCCACTTTTGGCCAAGGAAGCAGGCCAAGAGCTGCACCGTCACCTTTGCCAGATGCTGCTGCACCTGCGCCAGATTCCAGACGTTTCAGCGCTTCTTTCACGTAGTTCTGTACGTCTTCTTTCAGGATACGGCTCTTACGACCAGTACCTTTAACCTTCGCCAGGTTTACGCCAAACTCACGAGCCAGGCGACGAACAACAGGAGACGCGTGTGAATACTCGTTGTTTTCCTGGAAATCGCCGGTTGCTGCCGGAACTGCCGCTTTTGGCGCTTCAGCTTTTGGTGCCGCTGCTGCCGGAGCCGCTGCCTGTGCTGGCGCTGCTGCCGGAGCCGGTGCTGCACCTGCTACTTCAAACACCATGATCAGTGAGCCGGTTGACACTTTGTCACCCGCTGCGATCTTGATTTCTTTAACGGTACCTGCGAATGGTGCTGGTACTTCCATTGAAGCTTTGTCGCCTTCCACTGTGATCAGAGATTGCTCTTCTGTCACTGTGTCGCCAACTGCAACCATGATTTCAGTCACTTCAACTTCGTCACCGCCGATATCCGGCACGTTAACTTCTTTTGCTGCTGAAGCTGCTGGTGCTGCTGCAACTGGTGCCGCCGCTGCAGCCGGAGCCGCTGCCGGAGCGCCAGAAACCAGCGACTTCGAATACCATGATCAGTGAGCCAGTCGATACTTTATCGCCAGCGGCCACTTTCAGCTCTTTCAGAGTACCGGCAAATGGTGCTGGTACTTCCATTGAAGCTTTGTCGCCTTCAACAGTGATCAGAGACTGTTCTTCAGTGATGCTGTCGCCAACTGCAACCATGATTTCAGTGACTTCAACTTCGTCACCGCCGATATCAGGAACGTGAACTTCTTTCAGTTCTGCCGCTGCTGCTGGAGCAGGAGCAGCTGCCGGAGCTGCCTCTGCCGCAGGAGCAGGTGCAGCTGCTGCTGCACCTTCGGCTTCGAAAATCATGATTAGAGAGCCGGTAGAAACTTTGTCGCCAGCCACTACTTTGATCTCTTTTACGATACCCGCTTGAGATGCAGGTACTTCCATAGAAGCCTTATCGCCTTCTACAGTGATCAAAGACTGTTCTTCTTCTACCTTGTCACCAACGCTTACCAGAATCTCGGTAACTTCAACCTCATCCGCACCGATGTCTGGTACATTAATTTCGATTGCCATTGCTTTTCCTACCTTAATTAAGCGTATAGTGGGTTTGTTTTTTCAGTGTCGATGTCGAACTTCTTGATAGCTTCCGCTACTACAGATTTCTCAACATCGCCACGTTTAGCCAGTTCGCTCAGTGCTGCAACAACTACGTAACCTGCGTTCACTTCGAAGTGACGACGTAGGTTTTCACGGCTGTCTGAACGGCCAAAGCCGTCAGTACCCAGAACTTTGTAAGATTCAGCAGGTACGAAAGCACGAACCTGGTCTGCATAGTTCTTCATGTAGTCTGTTGCTGCGATAGCAGGCTCAGTACCCATTACGCTTGCAATGTATGGTACTTTCGCTTCTGCTTCAGGGTGCAGCATGTTGTAACGCTCTGCGTCCTGACCATCACGAGTCAGTTCGTTGAAAGAGGTTACTGAGTAAACATCAGAAGCGATGCCGTACTCTTCGCTCAGGATAACTGCCGCTTTACGTACTTCGTTCATGATAGTACCAGAGCTTAGCAGCTGAACTTTACCTTTCGAACCAGCCAGAGTTTCCAGCTTGTAGATACCCTTACGGATACCTTCTTCCGCGCCTTCAGGCATTGCCGGATGCGCGTAGTTTTCGTTCATCAGGGTCAGGTAGTAGAACACGTTCTGCTGTTCACCGTACATGCGACGGATACCGTCTTGCATGATTACCGCAACTTCGTATGCGAAAGTCGGGTCGTAAGAGATACAGTTTGGAATCGTGTTTGCCTGAATGTGTGAATGACCATCTTCGTGCTGCAGACCTTCACCGTTCAGAGTAGTACGACCTGCCGTTGCACCCAGTAGGAAGCCACGTGCTTGTTGGTCGCCCGCCATCCACGCCATGTCGCCAACACGTTGGAAACCGAACATAGAGTAGTAGATGTAGAACGGGATCATTGGCAGGTTGTTGGTGCTGTAAGACGTCGCAGCCGCAACCCAAGATGACATTGCACCCAGTTCGTTGATACCTTCCTGCAGTACCTGACCCGCAGTGTCTTCTTTGTAGTAAGACACAACGCCACGGTCTTCAGGAGTGTAAGTCTGACCGTGTGGGTTGTAGATACCAATTTGACGGAACAGACCTTCCATACCGAAAGTACGCGCTTCGTCAGCAATGATAGGAACGATGTTCTTACCAATGTTCTTGTTCTTCAGCAGGATGTTCAGTGCACGAACGTAGGCCATAGTTGAAGAGATTTCACGCTTCTGCTCTTCCAGCAGAGGTTTGAACTCTTCCAGCTCAGGAGCGATGAACTCTTGAGTGAAGTTAGGCAGACGCTGTGGCGTGTAACCGTGCAGCGCTTTACGACGAGCGTGCAGGTATTCGAATTCTTTCGAACCTTCTTCCAGTTGCAGGTAAGGCAGGTTGTTCACTTCTTCGTCAGAAATCAGATCTTGCAGACCCAGACGGTTACGCATCGCAACAACGTGCGTCATATCCATCTTCTTAACCTGGTGCGCAATGTTCTTACCTTCAGCAGCATCACCCATGCCGTAACCTTTAACGGTCTTAGCCAGGATTACGGTTGGTTTGCCTTTGGTATCTTGCGCGTTCTTGAACGCTGCGTACAGTTTAGAAGACTCGTGACCACCGCGTTTCAGCGCGAAGATCTCGTCGTCAGTCATGTCTGCAACCAGAGCTGCTGTTTCTGGGTATTTACCGAAGAAGTGCTCACGTACGTAAGCGCCGTCTTTAGACTTGAATGTCTGGTAGTCGCCATCGATGGTTTCGTTCATCAGCTGCAGCAGTTTACCTGTGGTATCTTTCGCCAGCAGTGAATCCCAGTTGTTGCCCCAGATAACTTTAACAACGTTCCAGCCAGCACCTTTGAACAGACCTTCCAGTTCCTGGATGATCTTACCGTTACCCATTACCGGGCCGTCCAGACGCTGCAGGTTACAGTTGATCAGGAAGCACAGGTTGTCCAGTTTCTCACGCGCAGCGAAAGAAATTGCACCACGTGATTCCGGCTCATCCATCTCACCGTCGCCCAGGAATGCGTATACGCGCTGAGCTGAAGTATCTTTCATACCACGGCCTTCCAGGTATTTCAGGAAGCGAGCTTGGTAGATAGAAGCGATTGGACCCAGACCCATAGATACAGTCGGGAACTGCCAGAATTCAGGCATTAGTTTAGGGTGTGGGTATGAAGGAATACCTTTGCCATCCACTTCCTGACGGAAGTTGTCCAGCTGCTCTGCAGTCAGACGACCTTCAACGAATGCACGTGCGTAGATACCCGGTGAGATGTGACCTTGGTAGTAAACTAGGTCGCCACCGTCAGTTTCATTCGGCGCGCGGAAGAAGTGGTTAAAACATGTTTCGTAGAAAGCAGCAGATGACTGGAATGATGCCATGTGGCCACCCAGTTCAAGGTCTTTCTTCGATGCACGAAGCACGATCATGATCGCGTTCCAGCGGATGATAGAGCGGATACGACGCTCCAGTGTTGTGTCACCCGGGTAAGCAGGCTCTTGTGCTGCAGGGATGGTGTTGATGTAGTTGGTAGTGATACCAGTTGGCATATCAACGCCATCTAAACGTGCTTTTTCCAGAACTTCTTCAAGTAGGAACTGGGCACGTTCTACGCCTTCTTCACGTACAACTGACTCAAGCGCGGCTAACCACTCCTGAGTTTCCAGTGCATCTACGTCATGCTTCATGTCAGACATGGCGATCTATCCTTCTGTTGGTTGGATTTTATTTTGAATCGCAATGAACCGCAGCTTTACTGCGAATCATTACCCTGCTGGATACGGCGCAGGGAACGCTCACGACGAGACTCTTCCCGGGTCAGATCCAACAATGTTTCTTCAATATAAGCTAAATGGGAATGAGACATTTCGCGCGCCTTTTCCGGCTGACCGCACACGATCGCATCCACGATATTAGCTCGGTGTTTACTTACTTTTTCCACCGCCTCGGGGCGGCGGCGTAATAATTTAAAATTCTGCAGAATATTTTGCTCAAGCAGGGGAGCCAGGCTGCGAACGATATGGAGCAACACCACGTTATGGGCAGCTTCTGTAATTGCTATCAGAAACTCCATCACCGTGGCCGATTCCTGTTCAACGTCCTTGGCATCCTGAAGTTCACCGATTCGTGCCACACAGGCCTGAATTCGGGCAAAATCTTCTTCCGTACCACGCAATGCCGCAAAATAGGCAGAAATGCCTTCCAGCGCGTGACGCGCTTCCAGCAGGTCCAGTTGGGTTTCCGAATGGACAGACAATAAATTTAGCAGAGGATCAGAAAAGCTTTTCCAGATGTTTTCGCTGACAAAAGTACCACCACCCTGACGACGGGTAAGCAGACGTTTTGCTTCCAGGCGCTGAATGGCTTCTCTGACTGAGGGGCGGGAAACATCAAACTGTTTAGCCAGTTCACGCTCCGGAGGCAGTTGTTGCCCGGGGGCCAATGTTCCTTCCACGATCAGCCGTTCTAACTCTTGCTCTATCACATCAGATAGCTTCGGCTGACGAATCCTTTGATAAGCCATAATTTATTGTTCTTCTACTCTTTATATTCTTGCTGGCAATTGGTAATACCAATTTCAAGTTGGGGCAGAAATTAACATAATTAAAACGTGACTGTCCAGTCAAAAATTGACCTAAGTCATAGAAGCCATCGCCCGCCAACACTTTGCTAACAAGGGCGCGCTATAACCGTAATAACATTGGTCATACCAATTACAAAAAACATACAGCGCAGAAATTAACCGTAAGTTACAACCATTCACAAAGTCGATATTTTCAGCAAAAATCCGCGTTAGCTCACAAAAAATGGATAAAAAAAGAGCGGCACACAATTTGGCCGCTCTTTTGTTTATTTTTTAACCAGTTATCACCCGGTAAATCGCCCTTTTCGCTCTATCTGGCTTCGAGGTGATCCACCATCAGTTGTAACGACTGGTTACCACGAAATTCATTGATATCCAGCTTGTAGGCCAGGCGCACTGTCTTGACTGAGGCATCCGGCCAGCGGCGCAGATCGACGTTAAACGCAATACCATCGATCATGATGTTGGTCGGATGGCCTTTATAGAGCGGCTCAAGCATCAGCTTAAGGTGCTTCTCGCCCACCAGCTTCTGGTGCAAGACTTTAAACTCACCTTCAAACACCGGCTCCGGAAATGCCTGCCCCCATGGCCCGCCCGCTCGCAACATCTCAGCCGTGTGCATCGAGAACTCTTCCGGCGTCAGCTCGCCGTCAGTCAGGATCACCCCTTTCAGCAACGCTTCATCGAGATCCTGACGCACTACCTGGTCAAACAGGCGGCTGAAACGCTCAAAATTCTTCTCTTCAATCGTCAGGCCCGCCGCCATCGCGTGGCCACCAAACTTGAGAATGACGCCCGGGTTCTGGGTATCAATTTTATCCAGCGCGTCGCGCATATGCAGGCCGGGAATCGAACGGCACGAACCTTTGATCAACCCATCGCCGCCATCGGCAAAAGCGATCACCGGACGATGGAACTGCTCTTTAATCCGCGATGCCAGAATGCCTATCACACCCTGGTGCCAGTCACGCTGGAACATGACCAGACCATGCGGAAGTTCACTGTCTTTACTGAACTGGAGCCGCTCACAGAACGCCATCGCCTCCTGCTTCATGCCCTCTTCGATCTCTTTACGGGTCTGGTTGAGCCCATCCAGCTCACTCGCCATGCGCCGTGCCGCATGAATGTTGTTACTCAGCAGCAGTTCAACCCCGAACGACATATCATCCAGACGACCCGCGGCGTTAATGCGCGGCCCAAGGGCAAAACCGAAGTCTGAAGCAACCAGTTTACGGGCATCGCGCTTGGCGACTTCAATCAGAGCCTGAATACCAGGCCGGGCCTTTCCGGCACGGATGCGCTGCAATCCCTGATGGACCAGAATGCGGTTATTGTCATCAAGCGGCACCACGTCAGCCACAGTGCCAAGTGCCACCAGGTCAATCAGCTCCATCAGTTTAGGCTCTGCCATACCCTGCTGGGCAAACCAGCCGCTTTTACGCATCTGCACACACAGCGCCATCATCAGATAAAACGCCACGCCCACCCCGGCTAATGCCTTGGACGGAAATGCGCAGCTTTGCAGATTCGGGTTCACCATGGCATCGGCCTCTGGCAAGGTCTGGCCCGGTAAATGGTGGTCAGTGACCAGCACCTGCAAGCCATGCTGCTTGGCAAAACGCACCCCTTCAATCGAGGAGACACCATTATCCACCGTCATGATCATTTCGGCGTTCATGGCCAGCGCCTGCTCTACCACTTCCGGGCTGAGTCCGTAGCCATCCTCAAACCGGTTCGGCACCAGATAATCGACATTACGACTGCCCAGCATACGCAGTGCCAGCACAGATAGTGCCGAGCTGGTTGCGCCATCCGCATCGAAATCACCGACAATAATGATGCGCTTCTGCTCACGGATGGCGTTAAACAGCAGCTCAACGGCTTTATCAATGCCATGCAAGTGCTGATAAGAGTGCAACGCCTTTGCCGCTTTTTCCAGCTGAGCGACATCGCTGATGCCACGGTTAAGATAAATACGGCGCAGCAGCGCAGGAATCGTGTCAGGCAGCAGCGACAGGTCCGGTTCTGGTCTTGGTTGAATTTCGATCATATGCAGTCAGGCCTGATAAATCAGGCCTGTATCCTTGGTTGTTCTTGATTAGATTTGTTGCAGACGTTGCAGCAGCTGGTCAGCCGGCAGATAGCCACCCACCATTTCACCGTTCGGCAGGAAAATAGCCGGTGTACCGCTGATACCGAGCTCGCGTCCCAGATTGTAATGTTGCTTGATGGTCTGCTTACACTGAGCGAGATCCTTTCCGGACACATCCAGCATCTCACGTTTGAGTTTCGCGTTGTGGATCGCCTGCTTCGGATCATCGCTGCACCAGATCGCGGCCATCTGCTCAGCCACCTGACCATCTGCCCCCTGACGCGGGAAACGCCAGATAACGAATGGTGATGCCAGCATCATTGTACTCTTTTAACTGGCTGTGCAGACGCACACAGTAGCCACAGGTGATGTCGGTAAACACAGTCACCACATACTTTTCATTATCAGCCTTAAACACAATCATGCTGTCTTCAAACTGGGCGATCTTTTTCGCATTGATTGGAGCCTGGCGCTGGGCCAGCACATCGCTGTAACCGCCGTTATCATCCAGCGCATATAAGGTGCCGGCAATAAAGTGTTTCGCATCCGGTGAGGCAAACAGCACACCGTTACCGGTCTGTACTTCAACCAGGCCAGCGACATCGGAGGGCACTACGTCCATCACTTGCAGCCCCAGCTTGGCAAAACGCTGTTCAAACAAGCTTTTATCAATTGAGCTCTGGCTGTCCGTGCCCGCCGCCAACGCCTGACCTGTCAGACTAAATACTGCCAGCAAGGACATCAGCAGCAGTGAAAACCGGTGTAGTAAATTCATAAAAAATCCTTTCTATCAAGCCCTTGGATGGTGCTCGCTATGTAGTTGTTTCAATCGTTCGGTCGCTACATGAGTATAAATTTGCGTGGTCGATAAGTCACTATGACCGAGTAACATCTGTACCACACGCAAGTCGGCGCCGTAGTTGAGCAAATGGGTCGCGAACGCGTGACGCAATACGTGCGGCGATAACAGTTTCTACGTCGATGCCGGCAATGATGGCGTAATGTTTAATCCGGTGCCAGAACGTCTGCCGCGTCATCTGCTGCGCACGCTTACTGGGAAACACCACATCTGAAGTCTGCTCGCCCAACAGATAAGACCGTCCCTGCGAGATAAAAGTTTCGATCCACTCAATGGCATTCTCGCCCATCGGCACCAGACGCTCTTTGCCGCCTTTACCAATCACCCGTACGACGCCCTGACGTAAGCTGATGTTTTCCATCGTCAGCGACACCAGTTCAGTCACACGCAGCCCGGTGGCATACAGCAGCTCGAGCATCGCTTTGTCACGCAGCTCAATCGGATCCTCCGGATTAGGCGCACTGAGCAGCGCATCCACCTGCTCTTCGCTCAGATCTTTGGGCAGCCGCTTGGGCAATTTAGGACTGACCAGCAAAGCACTGGGATCATCGCTGCGGATTTTTTCACGGTGCAGATACTGGAACAGGCGCCGGATCGCCGACAGCATGCGCGCGCGCGAGGTCTGTTTATAATCTTTATCCGCCAGCCAGCCCTGATACTCCTGCAGCCCGGATATACTGATGAAATCGAGACGATAATTGTGCGCTTCCATCCACTGCAGCAGTTTGGTTAAATCATTGCGGTATGACGCGAGTGTATTCTCAGATAAACCGCGCTCCATCCACATCGCATCAAGGAATTGTTCCACCAGTCCCTGATCGGGAGAAAAAGGCTCTGACATTGTCCTTCTCATCTTTTTTCTTTGTCTAAACCTAAGCTTAATACCATAAATGTCCGGCGATAGCAGGATATTCGCTGCACTCTTGGTTATTTTATGGTTAGAATTCCCCATTCCAGAGTAAAAATGAACGTGTAATTATGAAGATCGGTCTGTTCTACGGCTCCACCACCTGTTACACCGAAATGGCGGCGGAAAAAATGCGTGCTATTTTGGGTGAAGATCTGCTCGACATTCACAATGTGAAAGAGACCCCGCTCAGCTTCATGAGCGACTATGATTTGTTAATACTGGGCATCTCCACATGGGATTTCGGCGAAATCCAGGAAGACTGGAGTGAAATATGGGATCACATCGCTGGCGTTTCACTAACCGGCAAGTACGTCGCCTTGTTCGGCTTAGGCGATCAAGAAGGCTATGGCGAATGGTATCTCGATGCGATGGGCATGCTGCACGACGAGATCAAGAAGACCGGGGCGAACCTGATCGGCTACTGGCCGAATGATGACAGCTATCAGTTTGACGCTTCGAAAGCACTCACGGCAGACGGCAGTCAGTTTGTCGGCCTGGCACTGGATGAAGACTCACAATATGAACTGAGTGACGAACGCATCGCCACCTGGGTCGAGCAAATCCTGGTTGAGTATCAGCAGGCACTGTGATGACTGAGCGCCTGCCGCTTTGACATCGGTTATTGGCCGTTCAGCAGACGGCGAAATTTGGGCCAGTCAAACACCAGCCCCGGATCGGTTTTGCGTGCCGGGGCGATATACTGATGGCCGGTAATGCGCGGCAGCGTGATGGCAGGATAAGCCTGCATCAGCGCCTGGCTTAAGCGGGTCAGTGCCTGATACTGCGCCTCGCTATAAGCGACAAAGTCGCTCCCTTCCAGTTCAATCCCGATCGAGTAATCATTGCAACGCGTCCGCCCGGCAAAACTCGATTGACCGGCATGCCAGGCGCGCGCGCTGAATGGTACAAACTGCACCACCTCACCGTCACGTCGGATCAGACAGTGTGCGGATACCCCCATGTTATGGATCACGGCAAAGAAACGGATGCGCCTGCGGATCGAGGCTGCCGGTAAAAAACTGCTCAATATAAGGACCGCCAAACTGGCCGGGCGGCAGGCTGATGTTATGCACCACCAGCAGCGAAATATCCTGTGCATCACTGCGCTGATCAAAAAACGGCGACGGGACATGACGGGCATCGGCGTACCAGCCCTGGTCATCAATCATGATTCTACCTTTTGTCTGAAAAAGCCGGGTTACTGCCGACTATCTTAACCCTGTCGCGACAAAATGCGAGATTAAGGGCTGAATTTCAGCCGCACACATCGTATCATCCCCATCCCGGTTCAACTCACCCGAATGATTTGCGATGAAAGATACTCATAACAGCCAACAACGCCTTGATTACCTCAAACAGCAACTGCCACTGGAAATTACCCGTTCGGTTAGCGACACCCTGAAAGAAGATCTGGGAGGCACACTGGATCCGAATGCCGACATCACTGCCAGCCTGATTCCGGCCGACGTGCAGGGCAGCGCCACCATTATTACCCGCGAGCATGGTGTATTTTGCGGCCAGGCCTGGGCTGATGAAGTCTTTCGCCAATTAGGTGGTGAGGTCAAGATTGACTGGCACGTCCAGGATGGGGATAAAGTTGAACCGAACCAGAAACTCTGCTCACTGACCGGACCGGCGCGCATTCTGCTGACCGGTGAGCGCAGTGCGATGAACTTTATCCAGACCTTGTCCGGCTGTGCCACCACTACTGCCGAGTATGCTCAGGCTCTGCAGGGCACCGACTGCCGTCTGCTCGATACCCGTAAAACAGTGCCAGGTCTGCGCAGCGCACTGAAATATGCCGTGGCTTGCGGCGGCGGTTTCAACCACCGTATCGGCGTGTTTGACGCTTACCTGATTAAAGAGAACCACATTATCGCCTGTGGCGGTATCACTCAGGCCATCACCACCGCCAAACAGCTTAACCCGGGCAAACCGGTCGAAGTGGAAACAGAAAACCTTGATGAACTGCGTCTGGCCATTGAAGCTGGTGCTGACATCATCATGCTTGACAACTTCACCGTGCCGATGATGCGTGAAGCCGTGGCGATTAACGCAGGCCGTGCGGCGCTGGAAAATTCAGGCAATGTGACCATGCAAACCCTGCGCGAATACGCCGAAACCGGTGTCGATTACATTTCGGTCGGCGCCCTGACCAAGCACGTGCGGGCAATGGATTTGTCGATGCGTTTTGACTGATGAGGTTCCAGGGCTGCGCTTCTAGGATCCTAGGTCCTGAAAAGCCGCCTGCGTCACAAATAGGCTGCATACTGAATGTCTTACCAGTATGCAGCTTTTCTGACTTACTCGAAGCAGAATACTGCTTGTCTGTCACTCGATTCCCCCTCTTCTTACACTCAGCGCTCATCCATTCATACCCAGAGAGTGTTATGCAGCGTAAATTCACCGTTAAACCATCCGGCTTTACCCTGATCGAACTGATGATCGTGGTGGCCATTATCGGCGTTTCTTTCTGCCATCGGTGTTCCGGCCTATCAGAATTATGTCGCCAAGAGTGAACTGGCCACCGGTCTGGCTACCCTTAAATCTCTGCTCACCCCGGCCGAGCTCTACTGGCAGGAAAATGGATCGCTGGCCGACTTCACTCAATACCAGGACAACTCCCCGCTCGGAGAAGTGAGTGCACCACAAACCAATACCCTGCAGTTTACCTTTGATCAAGGTTCACTCAACGGCTCTTCTATCTTGTATACACGTCAGGATAGTGGCTGGCAGTGCAGCGTCAATCTGGCCTCGGACCTGACTCTCGATATTCCAAAAAGCTGTGCGGACAACCCGCAATGAGTACACAATTGCTCAGCCAGCTGCGTCAGGCCGGAGTCCTTGATGGCGAGCAGGAAACCGCCCTGCAGCGCCGGACGCAGAATCGCCATATCAGTGCGCCACAAGCTATTCTTGAGCAAGGCGTGCTGACCCCGGCCGAGCTCGGCCAGCAACTGAGTCGTCTGTTCAGCCTGCCACTGATTGAACTCGACGACTTTGATTACCCGGATTTGTGTCAGCAACTTGGTCTGAGCGAGCTGATCATTCGTTATCAGGCGCTGCCCCTGCAACGTGACAGCCGGGAGTTAACCCTGGCCGTATCGGATCCGGGCTGGCCACAAGCGGAAGAAGAGTTCTGTTTTGCCACCGGGCTGATGGTCAAACCGGTGCTGACTGATCAGCCCAGCCTGCAAGCGGCGATACGACGCCTGTATGGCGAGACACTCCCCAGCTATCATGCCGATCACCGTGAAGAAATCAGCCAGGAACAGCTCGCCGATTCAGTGCAGATTGCCGAAGATGAAGCCAATTATCAGCTGGATGTCAGTCAGGACGAAGCGCCGGTCAGCCGGTTCATTCATCAGGTCTTACTCGACGCGGTACGCAAACGGGCCTCAGATATCCATTTTGAACCTTATGAGTCGAGTTATCGCATCCGCATTCGCTGTGACGGCATCCTGATTCAGACCCAACAACCGGCCCCGCACCTCAGCCGCCGCCTGGCAGCGCGTCTGAAAATTCTTGCCAGGCTGGATATCGCCCAGCGCCGCCTGCCCCAAGACGGTCGGATCAAACTGCGCCTCAGTAATGACAGCGCGATTGACCTGCGAGTGTCCACGTTACCAACCTTATGGGGCGAGAAGATCGTACTGCGCCTGCTCGATAATCAGGCTCTGCCGCTCGAACTGGACCAGCTTGGTTACAGCGAGCAGCAAAAACTGTGCTATCTGAGTGCGCTGCACAAACCACAAGGCATGATCCTGATCACCGGACCTACCGGCAGCGGGAAGACCATCTCATTATACTGCGGGCTGCAGCAACTCAATCGTGAACAGCTCAATATCGCGACCGCAGAAGACCCGGTCGAGATTAACCTCAATGGGATTAACCAGGTCCAAGTCCAGCCGGCGATCGGATTTGGCTTTGCCCAGGCACTGCGTACATTTCTGCGTCAGGATCCGGATGTACTGATGGTGGGAGAGATCCGCGACCGCGAGACCGCAGACGTCGCACTCAAAGCAGCCCAGACCGGGCATCTGGTTCTGTCCACTCTGCATACCAATTCAGCCGCAGAAACTTTGATTCGTTTACTCAATATGGGTATTGAGCCTTTTAATCTGGCGTCGTCGCTGAATCTTATCGTGGCTCAGCGTCTGGTACGCCGCTTATGCCCGCAGTGTAAAATCGCCACCCGACTGACCCGGGAGCAGGCCGCTTCTCTTCACATGGAAAACCTCCATATAAAAAGTCTCCATATTGAGAGCCCTCATGCAGCAAGCTCTCAGGATCAGTCGACACAAGAGCAGCAGGCAACCGAGCAGCGTGAATTGATCACAGAAGCGGTGATCTTTGCTGCTAACCCGGACGGCTGTCCCCACTGTAATCGTGGCTATGCCGGGCGCACCGGTATCTATGAAATGCTGAGTGTTGACCCTGTCATTGCCGATGCACTGCTACAGCGTGCACCTCTGATGCAACTGGAGTCGCTGGCCTGTCAGCAGGGCATGCAGACTCTGCAGCAAGCCGGCTGTGAAAAACTGCTCGCCGGCCAGACCAGCTTGGCGGAACTGCAGCGGGTACTGGGTCTGGCGACCTGGTGAGCTTGAGCCGATGTCGAGCAGCAGATTACAACACTATCGTTGGCATGGCAGAGACAGTCAGGGCCAGATACAGCGCGGCAGCATGCTGGCCCGCAGCGAACACGAAGTCCGTGACAGCTTACAACGTCAGTCGATCCGGATTCGTTCGATTACCCCGCGTCCCGTGTCACTGCTCAGCCGCTATCGTCAACGCCTGAAACTCACGTGATATCACGTTATTGACCCGCCAGTTGGCCACTATGCTCGCCAGTGGCGTGGCGCTCTTGCCGGCGCTGCAACTGATTGCGGCCAATCATAACAAAGCGCCAGTATCAGCCTTGCTGCGCTCTATGCTACGTAGTCTGGAAAGCGGTATGCCGCTCTCAGCTGCGATGCAGGCCAGCGGACACGACTTTGACCGCTTATATTTGGATCTGCTGCGCAGCGGTGAATTGTCCGGAAACCTGGCGCCAATTCTGGAACGCCTGGCTCAGTATCGTGAAGCCAGTGAACAGCTGCGCGCCAAGGTTATCAAGGCGCTGCTCTACCCGACCATGGTGATCAACGTCGCCTTCGCTGTCACTTATCTGATGCTGACCTTAGTGATTCCGGAGTTTGAACGCTTGTTCGCCAATTTTGGCAGCGAGTTACCCTGGTTTACCCGCCAGGTAATCGCGGCCTCTCACTCACTGCAGACACTTGGTCCCTGGATGGTCGCCGCCGTGGCACTGAGCGCTGCTGGCGTCGGTAAAGCGCGCCAGGCTTACCCCGCACTGCGGCTCTGGCTCAGCCGCCATAGCACTCGTCTGCCGGTGCTCGGGCCACTGCTGTATAAAGCCGCTCTGGCCCGTTTCAGCCGCACTCTGTCGACCAGTCTCAGTTCGGGGCTGCCGCTGCTGACCAGCCTGAACTCTGCAGCTAAAACCTGTGGTCATACCCATCTCTCCCATGCTCTTGACCAGGTCGCACGTGATACGGCCTCCGGGATGGCCTTGCACCTGGCGATGCGTCACTGCCACACTTTTCCTGCGCTTATGCTGCAACTGGTGATGATAGGTGAAGAGTCCGGCACTCTGGATGAGATGCTGGCCCGAATTGCGTTGAGTTATGAAAATGAGGTCGACAACAGCGTTGATAATCTGGGGAAAATACTCGAACCGTTGCTGATTTTGCTGCTAGGAGGGGTGATTGGCAGTCTGGTGGTCGCAATGTATCTGCCAATCTTTAACTTGATGAGTGTATTAGGGTAGTATGGTTCTACATTATTGACTCACCGTCACAAAGGCTTACCGCATCCCCAATGGATATTTTTAACTATTACCCCTGGCTGTTTCCGGCCCTGGCCACACTGTTGGGGCTGATCATCGGCAGCTTTCTCAATGTCGTGATCTATCGACTGCCGCAAATCATGGAGCGCGAATGGCGCCAGGAGTGCGCCGAGTCTTTTCCGGAATATGGCATTGATCCCCCGCAGGGAACCCTGACGCTCAGTATCCCGCGTTCGACCTGTCCGCATTGCCGAACTCCGATTCGAATCCGTGATAATGTCCCGCTGCTGAGCTGGCTGTTGCTGCGTGGCAAATGTGCTCACTGCCGCCAGTCAATCAGTGCCCGTTATCCGCTAATTGAACTGCTCACCGCGCTGAGCAGTGGTTTTATTGCCCTACAGCTTGGTTTCAGCGTCTATAGCGTCGCTCTGCTTGGTTTTACTTATGTCCTGATTGCCGCCACCTTTATTGATTTCGATACCATGCTGCTGCCGGATCAGCTAACCCTGCCGCTGATGTGGGCCGGGATTAGCCTGGCGCTGTTGGGCGTCAGCCCTGTCAGCTTACAAACCGCGGTGATCGGCGCCATTGCCGGCTATCTGTGTCTGTGGTCGGTGTACTGGCTGTTTAAACTGCTGACCGGTAAAGAAGGCATGGGTTACGGTGACTTTAAACTGCTGGCCGCTCTCGGCGCCTGGCTAGGCTGGCAACAGCTGCCAATCATCATCCTGCTCTCATCAGTCATCGGCCTGATTTTCGGTCTGATTCAGCTGCGCCTGCAAAAACGCGGTATCGATAAGGCATTTCCGTTTGGCCCTTACCTGGCCATCTCCGGCTGGTTATGCATGATCTATGGCCAGCCGATCATCGCTTGGTATTTACACTCAGTATTAGGATGGTAACTATGCCGTTAGTCATCGGTTTAACTGGTGGTATCGCCAGTGGAAAAAGCACCGTCGCCAATCTGTTTGCCGAGCAGTTTGGGATTGATATCGTTGATGCCGATATTGTGGCGCGTCAGGTAGTGGAAAAAGGCACCCCCGGCCTAACTGCGATTCACGACCATTTTGGCGCGGCAGTGTTAAATCCGGACGGGACCCTCAACCGTGCCGCCCTGCGCGAGCGTATTTTCAGTAACGAAAATGAGAAGTTGTGGCTAAATAACCTGCTCCACCCGCTGATCCGTGAAAAAATGACACAGGATTTACGACAAGTGCACTCTCCTTATGCCTTACTTGTGGTTCCACTGTTAGTGGAAAACCAGCTACAGTCTATGGCAGACCGGATATTGGTGGTGGATGTCGACCAAGCGACACAAATCCAGCGCACCATGGCACGCGACGAGGTGTCCGAGCAGCAGGTGCGCGCTATCCTGGCGTCACAGGCCAGCCGTGAACAACGTTTAGCCTGTGCCGATGATGTGATTAAAAATGACGCAAAAAACCAGAAACTTTTGCCTCAAATCACAGAATTGCACCAAAAGTATCTAGCCATAAGCCGTACAAATCTGTGAGAATAAGTCCAAATAATCCAAGGCTAGTTTGATGACCACACATAAGTTTGAACATCCACTCAACGAAAAAACGCGCATTTATCTGCGTGTCGAGGCCCTGCTGAGTCAGATGGAGCAGGCGTCGCAATTCGGTGACGATATTCAACATCAGCTATTCTTCCGCTCTTTGTTTGATCTGCTGGAAATTTTTGAGCAGATTCAGCTCAAAAGTGAACTGGCCAAAGACGTTGAAAAACAGCGTCAGGTTTACCGCAACTGGCTTAATGTCGAAGGGGTCGATCAGGAGATGCTGCAGAGTCTGCTCAGCGAAGTCGACCATGCACATCGCAGCCTGATGGGCGCCGAAACGGTTCGGTCAGTCACTTAAGGAAGACCGTTTCCTGAGTGCGATTCGTCAGCGTTTTAACCTGCCTGGCGGCTCCTGCTGTTTTGATCTTCCGGCGCTGCATTACTGGCTGCATCTGCCACTCGAGCAGAAAATCCAGGATGCCAGACAATGGATCAAACCCTTACAACCCCTGGCCGATGCACTGAAACTGTGGTTAAAGCTGACCCGCGAAACCGGCAGTTTCCGCAATCGTGAAGCCAAAGCCGGTTTCTACCAAAGCGATGCGGAAGAAGCCAATATTCTGCGTCTGTCTATTCCACTTGAATACGGCGTGTACCCGATGATTTCGGGACATAAAAATCGCTTTGCGATCAAGTTTATCGAATTCAGCTCCGGACAGGCCAGCACCCAGAATATCGAATTTGATCTCGCGGTGTGCAGTTAATCTGCCCTGCGACCCAAGCAGTAAACAGGATACAAGATGTCAAAGAAACCCACAGTGGTAAAGTGCCCGCAATGTGGCGAAAGTGTTGAGTGGGGAGAGCAAAGCCCGCACCGTCCGTTCTGCAGCAAGAAATGCCAGATGATTGATTTTGGTGAATGGGCCGATGAAGAAAAATCCATTCCCGGTGCTCCGGACATGTCCGACAGTGACGGCTGGTCCGAAGACCAGTACTAAACCAAAGCAATGGTTAATCAGGTATAAAAAACAAGCCCCGCCAATGCGGGGCTTGTTTTTTATCAGCAACTCGTTGTCAAACTCACCCGACCTGCAGCCACACGGACTGAACGAGCGGCCGGGATAAAATTACTCTTCTTCCGAGCTGTCTGCTGTGCCGGAGTCCAGATCGATCCGGGTCACGCGCTGCAGACCACGTGGCAACAGACCGCCACGACGACCACGTTCACCGCGGTAATTTTCCAGATCAGCAGGCTTAAGTCCCAACTTACGCTTACCGGCATACAGGGTAATGGTGACATCTTTCGGCAAGGCCATCAGATGTGAGACCACCTCTTCCCGGGCCTTAGCTTTCGCGGCCGGAATATTGATGATCTTATTGCCCTTACCTTTGCTCAGTTGCGGCAGATCTTTAATCGGGAACAGCAACATCCGGCCCTGGTTGGTGATCGCCAGGATCTCATCATTATCGAGATCGTTGACCACCTGCGGCGCCATGATCTCCGAGTTTCTCCGGCAGATTAACCAGTGCTTTACCACTGCGGTTCTTCGACAACAGATCGGTACCTTTACACACGAAACCGTAACCGGCATCGGAACCGACCAGCCACAGCTGCTCTTCTTCACCCATGATCACCTGACGGATCGTGGTGCCCGGTGCCACATTCAGGCGACCGGTGATCGGTTCGCCCTGGCCGCGTGCTGATGGCAAGGTATGCGACTCAAGCGAGTAGCTGCGCCCGTCACTGCCAAGAAATACAGCCGGCTGGTTACTCTTACCACTGGCTTGTGCCAGATAGTTGTCGCCCGCTTTATAGTTGAGGCTTTCACCATCAACATCATGTCCTTTGGCGTGGCGAATCCAGCCTTTTTCAGACAACACGACCGTGATGGCTTCACTTGGCATCAGGTCACGTTCAGTCAGCGCTTTAGCTTCTTCACGTTCCACCAGCGGCGAGCGACGGTCATCACCGTATTTCTCGGCATCGGCTTTGAGTTCTTTCTTGAGCAAAGTGTTAAGGCGACGCTCGGAGCCGAGCAGCTCTTCAAGCTTGTTACGCTCTTTTTCCAGCTCATCCTGTTCGCCGCGGATTTTCATCTCTTCCAGCTTAGCCAGATGACGCAGTTTGGTATCGAGAATCGCATCAGCCTGAATCTCGGTAATGCCAAAACGCGCCATCAGCACAGCTTTCGGATCATCCTCATTACGGATGATTTCAATCACTTCATCCAGATTGAGGTAAGCGACCAGCAAACCTTCCAGGATGTGCAGACGGGCCAGCACTTTATCAAGACGGTGTTGCAGACGGGCACGCACCGTTTCACGACGAAACTGAATCCATTCATTCAGAATCGTCACCAGACCTTTAACCTGCGGACGGCTGTCGAGGCCAATCATGTTCAGGTTAACCCGGTAGCTTCGCTCCAGATCGGTCGAAGCAAACAGGTGATTCATCAGCGTATCGCAATCCACCCGGTTAGAACGCGGCACGATCACGATCCGGGTCGGGTTTTCATGATCCGACTCGTCACGCAGATCTTCCACCATCGGCAGTTTCTTGGCGCGCATCTGGTTGGCGATCTGCTCAAGCAGCTTGGCGCCGGAAACCTGGTGCGGCAGCGCGGTAATCACAATATCCGAGCTCTCTTTGTGCCACACCGCACGCATTTTGATACTGCCGCGACCGGTACGGTACACTTTTTCCAGATCGGCCTGCGGTGAGATGATCTCCGCTTCGGTCGGATAATCCGGTCCTTTCACATACTGCATCAGATCCGGCAGCGATGCTTTCGGGTTATCAATCAGGTGAATGGTGGCATCCGCCACCTCACGTACGTTGTGCGGCGGGATATCAGTTGCCATACCAACCGCGATACCAGTCACGCCATTGAGCAGAATATGCGGCAGGCGCGCCGGCAGCATTTTCGGTTCTTTCATGGTGCCGTCAAAGTTCGGCTGCCACTCGACCGTGCCCTGTCCCAGTTCGCTAAGCAGAACTTCGGCAAACTTTGATAATTTAGCTTCGGTGTAACGCATCGCCGCGAACGACTTCGGATCATCCGGCGCACCCCAGTTGCCCTGACCGTCAACCAGCGGGTAACGGTAAGAGAACGGCTGCGCCATCAGTACCATGGCTTCATAACAGGCCGAGTCACCGTGCGGGTGATATTTACCCAGCACGTCACCGACGGTACGCGCCGATTTCTTGTATTTCGCCGCAGCGGATAAGCCCAGCTCAGACATCGCATAAATAATACGACGCTGCACCGGCTTGAGGCCGTCACCGATGTACGGCAACGCCCGGTCCATGATTACGTACATGGAGTAGTTCAGATAAGCGTCTTCAGTGAACTTGCGCAGCGGCAGCTGCTCAACGCCATCATAAGTAATTTCGTTCGACATGGTTAAACCTCGACCTCAGCCTGATCGCCATAGTTTCTGCAGCCAGTTACGGCGGTCATCCGCGCGCTTCTTGCCCAGTAACATGTCCATCATCTCTTCTGTCGCTTTATCATCGTCTATGGTCAGTTGCACCAGACGGCGTGTGTTCGGATCCATGGTGGTTTCACGCAGCTGCAGCGGGTTCATCTCACCCAGACCTTTAAAGCGCTGCACGTTGATCTTGGCTTTCTTGTTTTTTAGCCGCTCCAGGATGGCATTTTTCTCATCATCATCCAGGGCATAAAACACCTCTTTACCACAGTCAATCCGGTACAGCGGCGGCATCGCCACATAGACGTGACCGGCACGAACCAGGGCCGGGAAATGACGAGTAAACAGCGCGCACAGCAGGGTCGCAATATGCAGACCATCCGAGTCCGCATCGGCCAGAATGCACACTTTACCGTAACGCAGCGCTTCCAGATTGTCGTTGTCCGGATCAATCCCCAGCGCGACGGAGATATCGTGCACTTCCTGTGATGCCAGCACCTGATCAGCAGACACTTCCCAGGTATTGAGAATTTTACCGCGCAGCGGCATGATGGCCTGGAACTCACGATCTCGCGCCTGTTTGGCACTGCCGCCGGCCGAGTCACCTTCCACCAGGAAGAGTTCGGTACGGCTGAGATCCTGCTGGGAACAGTCGGTCAGTTTGCCTGGTAAGGCCGGACCTGAGGCGACTTTCTTACGCACAACTTTCTTGCTGGCACGCATGCGGCGATGAGCATTAGCAATGCACACTTCCGCCAGCTGCTCCGCCAGTTGCGGCTTTTCGTTCAGCCACAGGCTGAACGCATCTTTCACCACTCCCGAAACAAACGAAGCGCTTTGACGCGATGAAAGTCGCTCTTTGGTCTGGCCGGCAAACTGCGGATCCTGCATTTTGATCGACAACACATAAGCACAGCGATCAAACACATCCTCACCGGTCAGCTTAACACCGCGAGGCAGCAGGTTGCGGAATTCACAGAACTCACGCATCGCATCCAGCAGACCCTGACGCAGGCCGTTGACATGCGTACCGCCCTGTGCGGTCGGGATCAGGTTAACGTAACTTTCTGTGGTCAGCTCGCCACCTTCCGGCAGCCAGATCACCGCCCAGGTTGCCGCTTCGGTTTCCGCTTTGAATTCGCCGGTAAACGGCTGCTCCGGCATCAGCGGATAGCCTTTCACCGCATCCGCCAGATAATCCTTCAGCCCGTCTTCATAAAACCAGCGGTGTTCGTTGTTGTTCACCTTGTCGCTGAAAGTAATTTCCAGCCCTGGACACAGCACCGCTTTAGCGCGCAGATTATTAATCAGGCGGGTGACGGAGAAATTAGCCGAGTCAAAATACTTGGCATCCGGCCAGAAGTGGACACTGGTACCACGGTTGCGGCGGCCACAGGTGCCGGTGACCGTCAGATCAGAGACTTTATCACCATGTTCAAACGCAATTTCATACACCTGGCCGTCACGGCGCACGGTGACTTCCACCCGTTTGGACAGGGCGTTCACTACCGAGATCCCTACCCCGTGCAGGCCACCGGAGAACTGATAGTTTTTGTTGGAAAACTTACCACCGGCGTGAAGTTTGCTCATGATGAGCTCAACCCCGGACACTTTCTCTTCCGGGTGAATATCCACCGGCATACCACGACCGTCATCAATCACTTCCAGCGATTGATCGGCATGCAGGATCACTTGTACCTTAGAGGCATATCCGGCCAACGCTTCATCAACACTGTTGTCAATGACTTCCTGCCCAAGGTGGTTCGGGCGCGTGGTCTCCGTATACATCCCAGGTCTGCGACGTACTGGTTCTAAGCCATTAAGAAACCTCAATGGCTCCAGCATTATATTGTTCAGTCATAATACGGAATGCTTTTATCGATAAATGATTCGTAACTTTACAACTCATTTGTGAACGCTGGATTTTTGATGAAATGACCGGCTATTTGCCGCATTTTCCAGCGTTATAAATAAGAAAAGTCCAAAGGAAACATAGTCTGGAAGAGGCTTACTGATGTCAAGCGACATCAGTAAGTATCAAGTAAAATTATGACTCTTCCCTCAATGAAAAGATCAGAGATTTAAGAATTGGAGGATTTGCGCCGGGTAACGCTCAAAATCGACAAAACTGTGGTCGCCGCCCGGCTCCACGGTCTGTTTGGCAGCGTGAAATTTTGCCACGGCCTGGCGATAATCCAGCACTTCATCTTCAGTTTGCTGCAGCAGCCAGAAATCCTGCGGCTGACGCAGAGTCGCGACGTCCAAAGCCTTCAGTTCATCAATGTGGGCTTCGGTCAGCACGTAACGCTGCTTGGTGTACATATTCTCCTGCTCACCAAGAAAATCCACCAGCAGCTCATACGGGCGTACCGCCGGATTAACCAGCACGGCTCGAAACCCGAACTGCTGATTGAGCCAGGTAGAAAAATAGCCGCCCAGAGAGCTGCCGACCAGGCCAATCTGATAGTCGTGACGATACTGCTCCACCACTTGCAGCAGATGCTGCGCCGCCTGGTGCGGAAAGCATGGCAACTCAGGCACCACGACTTTGATGTCAGGGCGCTGCGTCGCACAATAATTCGCCATAACCTGCGCTTTATGCGACAACGGTGAGCTGTTAAAACCGTGGATGTACATCAGCAATGACGGACGTTGACTCATATCAGTAACCACCTGAAGTGAAGTCCGGCAAAAATACCCCCTGCGCCAGGCGTTTAACCTGAGTTGTCACTTCACCATTGGCATGCAGCTCTAGTTCACGCCAGCCCGGCGGGCGCTGATCAACGGCAAAATCATCCGAGTTCGGTTTGAACTGCACACAAGTGGATGGTGTCGCCATCACCCGTACGCCCAGATGCCTGCGATCCATATCCTGATGGACATGCCCGCACAGCACTGCTTTCACATTGCGGTGACGCTCAACCACCTGCCAGAAACAGATGACTGTCTTTCAGAGTATGTTGATCCAGCCAGGCACTACCCACCAGTAATGGATGATGATGAAGTAAAACCAGAGTAAAACGGTCCGGATGGGCGCTCAGTTTGCTGTCCAGCAACGCAAGCTGCTGATCGCTGAGACGGCCATGCGGCACACCCACTACCTGTGAATCCAGCAAAATCATCTGCCAATGATGGCCCAGCAACACATGCTCGACCGCATGCACCTGTGATACGGGCGGAACCGTATTCATGTTCGGTTTGTAATCATGATTCCCCGGTAGCCAGAAACAGGTTTTACCCAGTGGCGCGATGCCCTGAGTAAAACGCAGGTAGGATTCAGTGCTGTGATCCTGGGAAATATCCCCGGTAGCCAGAATGGCATCAAACTCGACCTTTTGCGCGATAATTTCCGCCACCACAGCACGAAAGCTGTCGGCAGTATTAACGCTCAGCAAGCTGCCATCATCGGGCGCAAAAAGGTGCGTATCTGTAATCTGAACCAGCTTTATGCTGTCGGAATTATCTAAACTGGGCGACACGTTCAAAGTCTATAAACCTAATGCTATTGATTAATGTTGATGGGAGCACGGCTGATACCTCGCTTGAGACAAAAGGTCAGCCAATCGCCCAGAAAACGGTTAATTTGTGCTTTCTCATCTTTTTGCAACATTTTCTCGTTCGGGTAGTCATATTTGGCCTGCACCCGGACAAGTTTATCTGTGGTCAGCACTTCTGCGACGCGAGCATCGTGGTACAGCCTGACAGACATGGTTGGTAATGGAAATATTGAGATATCATCACTTTGACAGATCTCCACCAAAGTTGTGTACTTTGTGACCTCCAGCACTTGCAACTGGTAAGCCTGGTGAGCGGCCTGGTAACAGCGCACGTCACCGACGTCCGGCTGCGCGGGCAGCAAGGCGTTCAACTTGGCGTAGTTCGTTTCATAAGTCCGCATCAGTTCTGGTAAATCAACATGATACGTCTTTTTTAATGCTGTCAATTGTGCCATTTCGTTTGCAACTGCTCGTAGTTTAACTCCAACCATTGCAGTGCGATGATCGAGGCACCGTTTTCAATCCGGCCCTCACGCACCAGCTGGTACGCCTGCGTGCGGCTCATCACATGCACTTTGATATCTTCACCTTCATAGTCTAAACCATGTACGCCACCGGCCAGTGAAGCATCGACTTCACCTACGTAGACATCCAGTTTTTCAGAACATCCCCCGGCTGACGGATAGTACGACGTAATGGTTTCAATTCTTTTGACCGAGATCCCAGCTTCTTCCTCTGCTTCGCGCCGCACCACCTGTTCGGCGCTCTCGTCGCGATCAATGATGCCGGCGACGATTTCCAGTTGCCATGGCTGGGAATGTTCTAATGCACCCACCCGGATCTGCTCAATAATTACCACCTGGTCGCGAACCGGATCATACGGTAACATAGCAGCCGCATGGCCACGCTCAAACATTTCCCTTTCAATGACCGGACTCCATCCGCCTTGAAATAATCGATGCTTGAACCGATACTTCACCATTCGGAAAAATCCTTGGAACAGTGTCTCACGTGAGACAACGTCAACGTCATCGGGCGTAAATGCTCCCTGTGGCTGGTCAGACTGTTGCATTAGTAACCTCTCTTAATCAATCTTATAGTTTACTCATGAATTTTTCTTACTTCCAAGGACATTGCTCAACTTTTTATACAAAAATTGTACTCATAGTTAAGTCGGCAAGCGATTTTTATTGCACAATTGGACAGCTAAGTGTAAAAAGTGCAAAGTTTCGAGTGAAATACCAGCAATTTGGGTTACACTCTCGTGAGCGTAACTCCTTTCATATTCAGGCAGGAATAGGACCAATGAAAAAACTGCTTCCTTTTTTGATTAGTGCAACGTTAGGCAGCCTGAGTACCTCTGTACTCGCTGACGACCTTGCGCAAATTTACGACCAAGCAAAACAGAACGATCCTCAACTGCTGAGTGCAGCGGCACAACGTGATTCAGCCTTTGAAGCGATTAACTCCAGTCGTAGCTCACTGCTACCTCAGATTAATCTGACCGCGGGTTACAACCTGAACCGCAGCGATGTTGATGCACGTGACAGCGACAGCCTGACCGCCGGCGTAGGTTTTTCACAACAACTGTACAACCGTTCCAGCTGGATTTCTCTGGACACTACTGAGAAGCAAGCCCGTCAGGCCGACGCTCAGTATGCAGACGCGCAGCAAAGCCTGATTCTGCGGGTGGCACAAGCTTACTTCGACGTGCTCAGCGCCCAGGATACTCTGGAGTTTGTACGCGCCGAGAAAGCCGCGGTTGGCCGTCAGCTTGAACAAACCAAACAACGTTTTGAAGTGGGCTTGTCGGCAATTACCGACGTACATGATGCTCAGGCGCAATATGACACCGTGCTGGCCGATGAAGTGCTGGCAAACAATGACCTGATCAACAGCTACGAAGCACTGCGTGAAATTACCGGTCAGGAGCACACTAACCTGAGCATCCTGGATACCGCGCGTTTCTCAACCAGCCGTACGGCAGAATCAATGAATACTCTGCTTGAACAGGCGCAGGAGAAAAACCTGTCACTGCTGTCAGCACGTATTGCTCAGGACGTAGCCAAAGATAACATCGACCTTGCCAGTGCCGGCCACTTGCCGACGCTGACCCTGGACGGCGGTTATAACTATAGCCGTGAGTACAATGATAATTACAGCAGCTACGATGCGTACCACGAGAAACAACGATTTCAATATCGGCGTTAACCTCAACGTACCGCTGTACACCGGTGGTAACACCACGTCTCTGACTAAACAGGCGCAATACCAATACGTCTCAGCCAGTCAGGATCTGGAAGCCACTTACCGTGGCGTCGTGACCGATGTCCGTGCATCAAACAACAACATCAATGCCGCTATCGGTTCGATTCGCGCGTATGAGCAGTCTGTGATTTCTGCTCAGTCCGCTCTGGATGCGACCGAAGCCGGTTTTGATGTCGGTACCCGTACCATTGTAGACGTACTGGATGCGACCCGTACTCTGTACAACGTTAAACGCAACCTGTCAGATGCACGTTACAACTACATCCTGAGCGTACTGCAACTGCGCCAGGCTGTCGGTGTACTGAGCGAGCAAGACGTAATTGACGTCAATGCTGGTCTGAAAGCAATCAAATAAGCAGGCTTACCGGCCCACTAAGCCGGTACAAAGCGATCAAAAAAGGGCTCAGATGAGCCCTTTTTATTTTGGCCCGGCATGCCGGGCCAAGGTTGCATCGATCAATGTCAGTCTGACAAGATCAATGCCAATCTGACAGATTCGGCCGTCAGCCGCGTCCGCCTTTGATCGCTGCGATGATTTCTGAAGTGGAGCAGCCATCTTCAAAGTTGAGCACTTTCACTTCACCGCCCGCCGCAATCACTTCTTTACCACCGGCAATCTCTTCCGGCTGGTAATCGCCGCCTTTGACCAGAAGATCCGGCAACACCTGAGAAATCAGACGCTGCGGAGTATCTTCGCTAAACGGCACCACCCAGTCGACCGCACCTAAACCTGCCAGTACCGCCATACGACGTTCGGTCGGGTTTACCGGACGCGCCGGACCCTTGAGACGTTTGACCGAATCATCGGTGTTGACGGCCACAATCAGGCGATCGCCAAGTTCAGCGGCATGGTTAAGATAAGAGACATGGCCAGCATGCAGAATGTCAAAGCAGCCATTGGTCATCACCACTTTTTCACCCCGCGCCTGGGCTTTTTTCACTGCCGCGATCAGCGCGTTTTCTTCAATCACGCCGTAGTCAGTATCTTTGCTGCCATGCACGGCTTCAGCCAGTTCAATAGTAGAAACGGTTGACGTACCCAGTTTACCGACCACCACACCGGCTGCAGCGTTGGCCAGGGCACACGCTTCATCCAGCGCCTTACCGGCGGCTACTGATGCGGCCAGAAACAGAGATGACCGTATCGCCGGCACCCGTCACGTCATACACTTCTTTGGCCTGAGTCGGCAGATGGAACGGCGCCATGCCGCGACGCAGCAGCGTCATACCATGTTCACTGCGCGTAACCAGCAATGCATCCAGGTCAAACTGTTCAATCAGACCTAAGCCTTTTTCCACCAGATCTTCATTCGATTTGACTTTACCCACCACCTGCTCGAATTCAGCCATGTTCGGGGTCAAAAGAGTCGCGCCGCGGTAACGTTCAAAATCAGCGCCCTTAGGATCGATAAACACCGGCACACCGGCAGCACGGGCACGCTGGATAAACCGCTGCACATGCTCGAGCGCGCCTTTGGCGTAATCGGACAGGATAACGGCATTGACGCTGGCCAAAGTGTTGTCCATGCGTGACAGGATCAGCTCCGCATCGGTATTTTCAAATTTGTCTTCAAAGTCGAGACGAATCAACTGCTGCCCACGGCTCAGGACACGCAGCTTGGTGATGGTCGGATAGTCCGGCAATGCAACAAAATCACAGTTCACTTTCAGGGCGGTCAGTTTATCTGCCAGCACCTGAGCCGGTTCATCCATGCCTGTTAAACCAATAATATGCGCCTGACCGCCGAGTGATGCGATATTCATCGCCACGTTTGCTGCCCCACCCGGACGCTCTTCGTTATGTTCTACTTTTACTACCGGCACTGGCGCCTCTGGTGAGATACGACCTGCCGGACCATGCCAATAGCGGTCCAGCATCACATCACCAATGATTAATACCCCAGCGTCACTGTAGTCAGGTAGGATTGGTTTCATTATGGATCTCCAATATTTATCACTGGGCGAAGTTTATCACACTGTGCCAACTAAAGAAGCCACTGCGCCCAAACCCGTGTTACCCAATCGCGCTCTGCCACAAATTTACTTTCACTGACATCCGCATCCTGATTCAGCAAGTTACGATGATGGATCTGATCACGCATGCTGGTGTAAGCCTGAGTCAGCACCTGTGCCTGACTTTCATCCAGCACACCTTGATTGAGCAGGGATTCAAAAATACGCACATTATCCGACCAGCGCGTCAGCTTGGGCTTATCATGGCTGTAGCGCAGCACCAGATACTGGGCCAGGAACTCAATGTCGGTGATGCCGCCGGCATCCTGCTTGAGCATAAAGCGGCCCGGCTTCTTACCCCCGAGGTGATCGCGCATTTTCTGGCGCATCTCGACCACCTGCTGCTTCAACGTCGCTTCATCACGCGGCAGCGACAATATCGCATGCCGCGTGGCCGCGAAACGCCTGCTGCAGCGGTGTGTCACCGTAAATCATCCGCGCTCTGACCAAAGCCTGATGCTCCCAGGTCCAGGCATCCTGACGCTGATACTCTTCAAACGCATCAACCGGGCTGACCAGCAGGCCGGAAGCGCCGGACGGACGTAAACGGGTATCGACTTCATACAGAATGCCGGACGCTGTGCGGGTGGAGAAAATATGAATCACACGCTGAGCGAGACGCAGATAGAACTGACGACCATCGATCTCTTTGACGCCGTCGGTGTAAACATCAACCGGACAGTCATGCAAAAATACAATGTCGAGATCTGAGTTGTAGCCCAGCTCCCAGCCACCGACCTTACCATAGCCGACCACAGCAAAACCTTTACCGTCACGCTCACTGAGATGGGTTGGTTCGCCATATTTCGCGCTGACCTGGAGCCAAGCCTGATGAATCACCGCCTCAACAATCGCTTCGGCCAGATAGGTTAAGTGATCACTCACTTTCATCACCGGCAACACATCAGCAATGTCAGCGGCTGCAATCTTAAGAATACAGATCTGCTTGAACTGACGCAGCGCCTCCATCTGCTGCTCCATATCGTCTTCCGGAATCCGGGCGAGGAAATCACGCAGCTCCGTTTTATAGGCATCGAGCGCAATCGGGTTATACAAATGCTGCGGGTCAATCAGCTCATCAAGCAGAATCGGATAACGCGCCAGTTGTTCGGAAATCATCGGACTGGCGGTACACAGCCGCACCAGTTGGGTCAGAGCTGCCGGATGCTCATCGAGCAGTTCCAGATAGGTGGTACGGGTTGCAATACTGCGCAGCAAAGTCAGCACCCGCGCCAGACCGAATTCGGCATCCGGGTGAGCAAATATTGCCTGGTAAACTTTGGGCATCAGCCGGTTAAGCACTTCACGGCCGCGCGGCCCCAGGGTGCGCTTATCCAGATCCTGTTTAAACTGGATTAACGTAGCGGCGACACTGGCCGGCTCAGAGCGGGCCAGATCCTGCTCGACAATCAGGGGGATCACTTCCGGATGATTGGCCATATCCCACAATTCATGGAAATGAGCCGCCAAGTTATCTTCTTCGTCCTCTTCTTCACCGATCAAGTCGCTGAACACCGCATGGACACGGCTCATCTGCAGCTGCACTTCATCCAGCAGCAGTTGCCAGGAGGCAAAGCCCATCGCTACCGCGAGGCGCAGCTGATCATCGGCCTTATCCGGCAGCGTTTGAGTCTGTTTATCCGCCAGGGCCTGGAGCAGGTTCTCCAGCCGGCGCAGAAAACGGTAGGCTTCGGTCAGCTGCTGTACTTCCGGTTCACCAAGCAGCTGCAATTCACCAATGGCCTGCAGGGTTTCCAATAAACCGCGATGACGCAGGGCCGGCTCGCGGCCGCCACGAATGAGCTGAAACACCTGAGCAATAAACTCCACTTCGCGGATACCACCGGCACCCAGCTTGATGTTGTTACTCAGCCCGCGACGGCGCACCTCGCTTTTGATCATCGACTTCATGCGGCGCAGTGACTGAATTGCGCTGAAATCGATGTAACGACGAAACACAAACGGACGCAGCATCTGGCGCAGTTTCCTGATACTGGGAATACATTTCGCGCCCCATCACCCGGGCTTTGACCATGGCGTAGCGTTCCCAGTCTCGTCCCTGCTCCTGATAGTAATCTTCCAGAGCGGCGTAGCTCATCACCAGCGGGCCACTTTCACCAAACGGACGTAAACGCATGTCGACCCGGTAACAGAAACCGTCAAAGGTCTGCTGATCCAGCATCTTGATAATACGCTGGCCAAGACGGGTGAAAAACTGGGCATTGGCAATCGAACGGCGCGCGCCCTGGGTCTCCCCGTTTTCCGGATAGGTAAAGATAAGATCGATATCAGAAGAGAAATTGAGCTCTTTGCCGCCCAGTTTACCCATGCCGATAATCAGCATCGGCTGTGCTTCACCGGCTGCATTACACGGTGTGCCCCACTCACGACAACAAATATCGTACTGCCACTGATAAGTTTCAAAAATCAGCGCTTCAGCTAACTGCGACAAATGCTCCAGACTCTCATCCAGGCTCCATTGACTGAGAAAATCGCGCCAGGCAATCACCACCATTTCCCGGTTACGAAACTGACGCAGTACGCGCTGGCCGCTGGTCTCATCATGGCATTCACTGAGCAGAGCCTGCAAACGGGGCCGATAATGCTCAGCGCGCTGCGCTTCACTGAGCAGCGTTGGCAGTTGCAGGCATAACGCGCTATCACGCAGCAGAGTATCAGCCACAAACTGGCTAAAGCCGAGCACGGCTTTGAGCTGTTGAGTCAGCTCAGGGCTCCACTCGGACACTTCCGGCGTTTGCTGAAGCAGCTGTTGATACTGGTGCTCGGCATGAGCCTCAAGCTTGGGCGGCAATTGCATGATTCATCCTTGTGATCTGTGACGGCGACTCGCTGCGTGATAAAAGGCAGGACACGCCGTGCGTAAAGCGCAAAACAATGGCTCTAGTTATAACAGAGTTAGGCCAATAAAAAACGCCCACTAATCAATAGTGAGCGTTCTTTCATACTCCGGCAAGGTGCCGGTTTACACTTTAAACACCGTGATTTTGCGATCCAGTTCCTCGGCATTAGTTTGCATCAGCTCCGAGGTTTCCAGCAGCTCACTGACCACAGTCACCGAGGCTTCCACCAGCTCACGGACATTGGTCAGATTCTGGTTCATCTCTTCAGCCACGCTGCTCTGCTGCCCGGCAGCCGTCGCTATCTGGAAATTCATGTCGTTGATCTGCTGCACCTGCAGCACGATACCGTCCAGCTCACCGCCGGCGTTAGTAATCAGCTCAACCCCTTCTGCCGCTTCAACCACGCTTTTCTCCATCAGGTTCACCGCGGAGTTCGCGCTGTTCTGCAACTGAGAAATCATCTCCTGAATTTCAACAGTCGCAGTCTGGGTACGCTGCGCCAGATTACGCACTTCATCGGCTACCACAGCAAAACCCCGTCCGGCTTCTCCGGCACGGGCAGCTTCAATCGCCGCATTGAGCGCCAGCAGGTTGGTCTGTTCAGAAATACCCTGAATCGTGCCGACCACACTGCCAATCGACACCACACGCTCTTCAACCTGATTAACCGCATCGGCTGACGCTGCGATGTCTTGCGACAGCGCCCGCATTTTGCCGATTGTCTCGGTGACATATTGCTGACCTGAACCGGCCTGGTGTGACGCGTTTTCAGTCAGTGACGAGGCACTTTGCGCGTGTTCAGCGACCGTCTGAACCGTCGAGGACATTTCGCTCATCGCGGTAGCCAGCTGATCGATTTCATTAAACTCTTCTTCGGCCGATTCTTTGGTCTCAGCCATACTCAGCGTCATGATTTCGGTCAGAGAAGTGAGTTCCTGCGAGGCACTGACCTGAGTTTTAATCAGCTCCTGCAACTGACGCCGGGTTTTCTCCAGTTCACGAGCCACATCGCCATATTCATCTTTACAGTTCATCGCGATCGGCTCAGACAGATCGCGGCTCGCCATCTGTTTAATTGACTCACTCAGATACAGGGTCTGACGCAGCATAGTGCGCGCGGCAAACAGCAGTAACACCACAAAGACAATGATCATCAGGCCGGTCTGCCAGGCAACCTGCACCAGATAATCATCATAATGGCGCTGGGCCACCTCAACGTTCTGGGTTGCCGCCAACAGGGCATTATAAAACGTGCTGGCATCCCACAACTGCTTGGCAATGATCAAAATCGTACTGAAGACCATCAGCATCACCATCTTAGGGACCAGACGGACATCGGTGATCAAACGCTCCCAAGGCTTAAAAGCCATCTTCGCCATGCTCAGTTCTCCACTAGGTTTTATCGTCGTTCTCAAAAAGCCGGCCGTGCAAAAAACACCGCCAATTGATTTATTTTGCGCTTCGTATGAAAGAGATGGTATCAAAAATGATACACTTCGCATGTGCTTACAGTCGCGTATTCACACTTTTATCTGTGTATTGTGATCGCAACCGATTTTCGCTGTCTGTTCCCTGTTTATCGGCTGGTGTGTCGACTTCTTCAATGCTTTTGCCACTCAGATCTGATGACAAGACAACAAAAAAGGGATGCCGACAGCATCCCTTTACATTCACTTAATTTTAGTCACGCCAGTATGGCGGCGTTTCAACCCCGATAATCCGGGTCTGTTCCATGGCGTGCAGAATCGAGTTTTCCTGCCGGATCAGCCAGCGCTGCAGTTGCTCACGCTCATCCTGGGCCAGTTTTTCGACCAGTACCTCAAGCGGCTTGAGGGTCAGCAGGTCATCAATCCCATGCAACAAGTCAGCCCATGGCATCCGGAATGCCTGACGCTCTTCTTCATCGAACAACGCAGCAAAACTGATGCCGGTATACAGACTGCGCATCAGACGATATTGCTGATCGATATATTCCTGACTCGACAACTGACGCTCAGGCGGAAACGCTTCCAGCAGCTCAACCCAGGTACGTTCCAGTTGTTTGACTGAGAAGTGATGGATATTGAGCGCCATTTTGTCGCGCGCTTTTTCATCCAGGAACGGCTGCCAGCCCCGGGTCAGAATCCAGCGGCTTAAGTCGAGCAATACCCCGGTGTAGCGGGCAGAGTTGAGCAGCTTGAGGATCTCATCCCGTTGCGGCAGTGCCTGCTGCAACTGTTTGAGCTCGCTGATCAGGAACTTGCGCGCATCAAGTTTGCGCAGAGCATAGCCTTTATCTTCCAGCAGCTCTTCGAGGTAGTCGTATTGTTTGAGCCAGCTCAGCTCGCCTTCCAGCCATTTTAATTCCTGGCGCAGGATGGCGCTGGCACGGCGCGGCACAATCCCGCCAAACACCGCCAGTACCTGACGAATAAAGCTGATCGCGTGGCTGATTTCATGCAACGCCTCGACCGAGTCCCGCTCAGTGTAAATCTGTTCATGATAATGCCAGTGCGATAACGCATGCTCGAGAGACTGGATAAAACAGGTCTCAACCGTGTCTTGTGCCTGAGTGTTGACCAGAGTCAGCGGTTTAACTTCATCGCCCTGATAGCCCGCAGCCAGACGGTAACCACGCGCCGCTTTACTCAGGTTGCCAAGGCGCATACCGCCCTGATCACACAACTGGCGAGCCAGGGTAAACAGTGCATCGGTCTGACCGGATTTCAGCTCCAGTTCAACCTCACAAATCGGATCTTCACTGTCACCGGCAATCACCAGCCCCTGGTCAAACGCCACTTCAATCTGGCTGCCATCCGGCATGCCGATCAACCATTGTTCGCGGTTAAAATTAGTGGAGAACAGAGCCACCAGTTCCGACTGCAGAGTCGCAATATCACGATTCTCTGGCCAGATATCAGCAGGATGAAGGGATAAATCAGGGTCATTGCTGTTATGTTCAGCGTTGTATTCAGGACGCTGGTGCAAACCGGCCACCACACGTCCGGCGGTTTTTACCGTTTGCACATACACATCATCAAAACGGCGGATACGAAGTCCAATATCGTGTTGACGCAACCAGTTGTCGGGTGAGTCAAAATAGGTGTTTCCTAACTCACGACAACGATGCTGAAGTACTTTGGTTTCAGAAATTTTTTCCAGTAAAACCTCTGAAAATTCTGGAGAAACAAAAAACTTCAGTTCTATCTCGGTTTCCATAGTTATACCTTTCGCAGCAGATAGCGACAGGATATTGCCTAATAGGCGACTGAGCAAGTGACAAATATCCGCCATCACATGATCTAAAACAGTTTAAATGCATAACTTAATGGGTTACCATGCGCGCCTTTATAGCCAACGTTCAACATTTCGCCATACAATGGTGTATGTTCTTTATAGGTTATAGCTATTAGGTTGAATGACCATGCCACTAAATACAATCATGGGGTTATTTGCAAAGTCCCCTATTAAGCCTTTGCAACGCCACGTCGTGTGTGTGAATGAATGCTGCTCTCATCTGGTCAACTTCTTCGAAGTTTGTGCGAAAGGTGACTGGGAGAAAGCCGGTGAAATCCGCGCACAGATTTCTCATCTTGAGAAAGAAGCTGATGTGTTAAAACGCGAAATTCGCCTTAAACTTCCTCGCGGTTTGTTTTTGCCTGTCGATCGTACCGACATGCTGGAGCTTTTGACTCAACAAGACAAACTGGCCAACCTTGCGAAGGACATCGCAGGCCGTGTCTACGGTCGTCAACTCAGAATTCCAGAGCCTCTTCAAGAAAACTTTATTGCTTACGTGCGCCGCTGTCTTGATGCTGCAAACCAGGCACAAAAGGTCATCAATGAGCTCGATGAGTTGTTGGAAACCGGCTTTAAAGGCCGTGAAGTCACGCTAGTGGCTGAAATGATCCACCAACTGGATGTGATTGAAGATGATACCGATGCCATGCAGATCCGTCTGCGTCAGCAACTGCTGGCGCTCGAATCTGATATGAACCCTATCGATGTCATGTTCTTGTACAAAATCTTTGAATGGGTAGGCGGCATCGCCGACCAGGCTCAGCGTGTAGGCGCTCGTCTGGAAACTGATGCTATCTCGTTCTTAAATCATAAAGTAAACACATAACTAAGAGCAGTATTCGAACACCATGGATTAGGCGTAGAGTATTTCCTCGCTGAAGGGGTCAACTCGTGCCTGAAAAGCGCGATTCGAATCCGCTCCGCTTGTTATAAACAACTAGGTATTACGATGGATATCCTTGCGAACTACGGCACTATCCTGATTATTGTTGCGGCGATCTTCGGTTTTTTAATGGCGATTGGTATTGGTGCAAATGACGTTGCGAATGCAATGGGCACCTCCGTTGGCTCCAAAGCACTAACGGTAAAACAAGCCATCATTATCGCGATGATCTTTGAATTTGCCGGTGCGTACCTGGCAGGTGGTGAGGTTACCGAAACGATCCGTAAAGGCGTTATCGAAACCTCTCTGTTTGCCGGTCAGCCAGAAGTTCTGGTCTACGGCATGATGTCAGCACTGCTGGCAGCCGGTACCTGGCTGCTGCTTGCCTCTTACATGGGCTGGCCAGTGTCCACCACCCACTCAATTATCGGTGCCATCATCGGTTTTGCCTGTGTGTCTGTGGGTACCGAAGCGGTTGACTGGCACTCAGTACAAGGCATTGTCGGTAGCTGGATCATTACACCGATTATCGCCGGTGTGTTTGCTTATATTATTTTTGTCAGTGCCCAACGCCTGATTTTCGATACCGAAGATCCGCTGATTAATGCAAAACGTTTTGTGCCGGTATACATGTTTATCACGACTATGGTGATTGCACTGGTTACCATCAAAAAAGGCCTGAAACACGTCGGCCTGCACCTGACCGGCACTGAAGCCTGGCTATCTGCGGCTGCGGTTTCGGCTATCGTCATGGTCGGCGGCTATTTTTACATCAAGAAACGCTTTGCCAACCGTGATGACGACCATAGCTTCGCCGGCGTAGAGAGTATCTTCAGCGTCCTGATGGTTATCACCGCCTGTGCGATGGCATTTGCGCACGGTTCAAACGACGTCGCCAACGCGATTGGCCCGCTATCTGCGGTAGTCACCACAGTCACCAGCTTGGGTGAAGTGGGTGCGAAAAGCGCAATTGCATGGTGGATTCTGCCGCTGGGTGGTTTTGGTATCGTGGTCGGTCTGGCCACTCTGGGCCACAAAGTGATGGCAACTGTGGGTACAGGTATCACAGAAACTGACCCCTAGCCGCGGCTTTGCCGCTCAGCTGGCAACCGCTTCAACTGTGGTTCTGGCTTCAGGTACCGGTTTACCAATCTCAACCACTCAGACTCTGGTGGGTGCGGTTCTCGGGGTAGGTTTTGCCCGCGGTATCGCTGCTCTGAACCTGGGTGTGGTTCGCAACATTGTGGCATCTTGGATCGTAACCCTACCGGCAGGCGCCCTGCTGGCAGTGGTATTCTTCTACGCGATTCAGGGCGTGTTCGGCTAAACGCCGGTCAGCCGTTTGTAAGCGCTTTGTCATTATTGACTCAAACGCACAGAAAGGGAGGCTTTGCCTCCCTTCTTTGTTGCACCGCTTAATGAAAATTCTTACTATCGACAGTTAAACACAACGGCTACCCACGCCAAACTCGTCATAACAAGGGATTTACCGTGAAAAAACTGATCTGCATGGTGCTATTTTCCATGTTGGCCGCACCAACGTTTGCACAAGACCGCTATATCGCGGACAAACTATTTACCTACATGCATTCAGGTCCTAGCAACCAGTATCGAATTATCGGTAGTGTAGATGCCGGTGAGAAAGTGAAATTAGTTAGCCAGAATAAAGAGACTGAATTCAGCCAGATCGTCGACGAGCGTGGACGTACCGGCTGGGTAGAAAGCCGCTTTATCACGCGCGATGTCAGTATGGCGGTACGCCTGCCTCAGCTGGAAAAAGAGCTGACCGATGTGAAAAGCAAACTGGCTAACGCGCGTCAGACTGCCGACAGTGAAAAAGCCGGCCTGGTCGACTCACTGGAAATTCGCAATAAACAAATTGCGGAGCTGGAGAAGAACTACAGCGACATCAGCAAACAGCTGACCACCTCGCAGAGCGAAGTCCGTGAGCTGCGCGCCAAACTGGATACCCAGAAAGAAGACCTGCTGCTGAAGTACTTTATGTACGGTGGTGGTGTCGCCGGTATCGGCCTGCTGCTGGGTCTTATCCTGCCGCACATTATCCCGCGCCGTAAACGCAACCCGGCCGGCTGGGCTTAAGTGCTAAAATCATGATTTAAAAAAAACGGTCACTATGCAGTGACCGTTTTTTTGACTCACCGTTGGTGCGCCATCAACCACGCCAGTCGTACAGCGCCGGGATCTCTATTGGTTGCTGACCAAACAGGATAATCGTGCTTTGCGGCTTAATCGCCACAAGCTGCACATTATCGAAAATCTTATCCCCTTCCTGATATTCCACCCCGTTGACTTTAATCCAGCGTTTAACCGCGTTACTGGCATAAACATGAGTCTGGAAGTTCATCGCCGGCAGATAGCCGCTGAACTCATTGCTGTGCTGAATCAGGGCAATCGCATCTTCGTCATGGTGCTCGTTTTGCTGCGCGGCGGCTGTGTCATCCTGCTGCAGAACCGATTCAACCCGCGCTGCCATCTGCGGCGATAACTGGCTGAGGTCGAGTGAACGCAGCGCCTGCTGGTTCTGACGGTCCATCTCAGCCTCACTTTGCGCCGCAGTCAGACGACGACTATTGCTGGTCAGCGGAACCTGATTCGCCGCAGACGCTAAGGCAACCGGCTCAGACTCTTCAGACTGATTGGCGCCACCGGACTCACTTACCATCAGTTCGTCAGCGGCAGCGGCTGATTCGTCAAACTCGGGCACTTCAACTTCGCTGCGGGCCAGCGGGCCGAAATCCGGATAATCAAGCTGTTCGAAACTGGCCGGCACCTGAACCACACCCGGGGTGTTATCCCCGAGCGCCGCGATCCGCGCCTGCTGATGCTGATAACTCTGCACCGCGACCACCGCCATCGTGGCAATGCCCGGCACCAGCAACCACAAAGCATGATACCAGCGAAAACCACGCTGCCGACGGGCTGTATCCGGCAACATCATTTGCGCTGCTTGGGCGCTGTATTGCTGATGGCTGGCCTCTGAGCGCTGCAGCGCTTTCATCACTTGTGACATTACTGCGCCTCCATAAGCCGCGGCCCGTCCTGCTGCGTCATCAGATCAAGCTGACGCAGAGTCTGTCGTCCGGCAATCCCGTCCACCTGCATATTTTGCCAGCGCTGAAAGACTTCCACTTTGCGTTTTACCTCTTTATCAAACAGCACCACGTTGCGACGCTGCGGCTCGCCGAGCAGACGAGATAATTTCTGATCCAGTAAGGTGATATCATCGCCGCGCATCCCGCTGCGCAGCGTCTGGTAGAAAGACGGCTGCCACACCACCCGATATTCGCCCTGCCACAGCGGCTCAATCCATTTGCGATCCAGGCGCACGCGCTGCTGATTGATAAGCAGGTCAGCCTGCTGGCCCTGCAGATGATACAGCACGGCATAAGTGCGCAAACCGCGCAGACTTAAGGTCAGCACCACCGGCAGATCGAGCTGCTCCAGAGTCTGCCAGTCGCCCATATTCTGCTCACACTCCAGTAGTGAAGACGCCGAGCGTTGACAGAAACTTTCGATCACCGACGCTTCATAACCCCATACCGCGTATAACGCTCTCACCGCCTGCTCACGGTCTGTAGACTGGCGTAACGCATCTTCCACTGTCTGTGGGAAAACCGCCTGCTGAGAAGCCTCAGCTGGTGCTGGTAGCGGCCACTGCTGCTCTATCTGCTGATTAATCAGTGGCGGCAGCCAGTAAGCAATGGCAGCCGCTGCCCCGATACCGACCAGGGCTGACATCACACCAGCGAGATGGAAACGACGCGCCTGAGGTGCACTCTGCGGCTGGTAAACGGTCGACTGGAAACTCATCACCTGGGTACAGGCCTGTTTGACCCGCTCCAGACTGATGCTGCGCTCGCCCGCCTGGTAGGCATTCTTTAATGCCGCATCGCAGGCAAGGTTAATCAGACGCGGAATACCATGGGTTTGCTGGGCTATCCATTTCGCCCCGCGCGCCGAAAACAGATTACCGTCACCGCCTGCCTGCTGGAGGCGAAAGCGAATGTAGTGTGCCGTTTCACTCTCATCGAGAGGCAGCAGATGATAGCGGCCGGTGATACGCTGAGCGAGCTGACGCAACTGCGGCAATTGCAATTTGAACTGCAACTCAGGCTGGCCAATCAGCAACACTTTCAGCAGCTTGCGGCTTTCAGTTTCCAGGTTAGTCAGCAGACGCAACTGTTCAAGCACATCCGGGGCGAGATGCTGCGCCTCATCAATCACCAACAGAACCTGGATGCCGTTGGCGTATTCATTGAGCAGAAACTGATACAACACCTGGCTGAGCTGTTTCAGCGTCGCCTGAGCCGGATACTGAATAGCAAATTCATCACAAATTGCTTCCAGCAGTTCACGCTCTGAGAAGGTCGGGTTGAGAATAAACCCGGCCCGGGTATGGGCGGGTAAACCGGCCAGAATCGCCTTCGCGACCGTGGTTTTGCCCGTCCCCACTTCACCGGTCAGCATGGCAAAGCCACCGCCATCCCCCAGCCCGGCCTGCAGATGGGCCATAGCCTCTTTATGGCGCTGGCTGAGGTACAGATACCGAGAATTAGGCACGATGGAAAAAGGATGTTCGATCAGGCCAAAAAATTCTGGATACATGATGTCGTCTCTTTGAATGTGGTTAGGCGCAAAGTATCATTATGACTATGATTATCCAACGCAATAAACGTAAATATTGAGGTCTGGTGGTGCAAATTTATCTCGTTGGCGGCGCTGTCCGCGATCAGCTGCTTCAGCTTCCAGTATATGACAAAGACTGGGTGGTGGTGGGCAGCAGCCCGCAACAAATGCAACAAGCCGGGTTTCAGGCGGTCGGAAAAGACTTCCCGGTCTTTCTGCATCCGCGGACCAAACAAGAACATGCGCTGGCACGTACCGAACGTAAAACCGGCAGCGGCTATACCGGTTTTGCCTGCCACTATGCGCCGGATGTCACGCTGGAAGAGGATCTGCAGCGCCGCGATCTGACCATTAATGCCATGGCTCAGGATACCGACGGCACCATCATTGATCCCTATGGCGGCCAGCGTGATATTGAGCAGCGCCTGCTGCGTCATGTTTCAGCGGCGTTTGTCGAAGATCCGCTGCGCGTGCTGCGCGTAGCTCGCTTTGCGGCCAAACTGGCTCACCTTGGTTTTCAGGTGGCGCCCGAGACACTGGCTTTGATGCAGACCATCAGCGCCAGCGGTGAGCTCAGTCACCTGACTCCGGAGCGCGTGTGGCAGGAGTGGCATAAATCCCTGTCGACCCAAAGCCCGCAGGTCTTTCTTCAGGTACTGCGTGACTGCGGAGCTCTGGCAGTGGTACTGCCGGAACTCGATGCCCTGTTTGGCGTTCCGCAACCGGAAAAATGGCATCCGGAAATTGATACAGGTGTTCACACCCTGATGGTCGCCGAGCAGGCATCACGCCTGTCAGAAGCGTTGACGGTGCGCTTTTCCGCCCAGGTACATGACCTCGGTAAAGCAGTGACACCAGAAAAAGAGTGGCCGAGCCATAAGCTGCATTGCCACACCGGTCTGAAACTGATCGAACAGTTATGCGCCCGGGTACGGGTGCCGAATGAATACCGCGATCTGGCGCTGGCGGTCTGTGCCCAGCATTCCAATGTCCATCGTGCCGCCGAGCTCAAAGCCGCGACTAAACTGAAGATTTTCAATCGTCTCGATGTCTGGCGTAAACCGGAGCGCCTGGATGAGGTGTTGCTGTGCTGTGAAGCGGATCATCGCGGCCGTCTCGGACTGGAAGACAAACCGTATCCGCAGCGCGATATTTTACTGCGCGCCTATGTAGCCGCCAAAGCGGTGGATGTGCAACAGGTGATTCAAAGTGGCTTTAAAGGACCGGCGATTCGCGAAGAATTAGATAAACGCCGGGTGGATGCGATCCAGAATGCCGGCTGACCCGCCTTAAGGTCAGATCGGGGGTCGAGCGCTCAACCGAATACCCATCCCATACAACGCAAAAAGCCCCGCACTGCGGGGCTTTTTTAAGCGTTTAAGCTGAGCTTAAGATTAAGCTTGGCCTTTCACTTCTTTCAGACCGTTGAAAGGAGCACGTTCACCCAGTGCTTCTTCGATACGGATCAGTTGGTTGTACTTAGCAACGCGGTCAGAACGGCTCATAGAACCAGTTTTGATTTGGCCTGCTGCAGTACCTACCGCCAGGTCAGCGATAGTTGCATCTTCAGTTTCACCGCTGCGGTGAGAGATAACTGCAGTGTAGCCTGCATCTTTAGCCATCTTGATAGCAGCCAGAGTTTCAGTCAGAGAACCGATCTGGTTGAACTTGATCAGGATAGAGTTAGCTACGCCTTTCTCGATACCTTCTTTCAGGATCTTAGTGTTAGTTACGAACAGGTCGTCACCAACCAGCTGGATTTTTCCGCCCAGCAGTTCAGTTTGGAACTTGAAGCCGTCCCAGTCAGACTCGTCCAGACCGTCTTCGATAGAAACGATTGGGTATTCTGCAACCAGGCTTTCCAGGTACTTAGAGAACTCTTCTGAAGTGAAAGTTTTACCTTCGCCTTTCAGGTCGTAGATACCTTGTTCTTTGTTGTAGAACTCAGAAGCTGCACAGTCCATAGCCAGAGTCACGTCTTTACCCAGAACGTATCCCGCTTGCTCAACTGCTTCTTTGATTGCTGCTAGTGCTGCTGCGTTAGACTCCAGGTTAGGAGCGAAACCGCCTTCATCACCAACTGCAGTGTTCAGACCTTTAGCTTTCAGTACTTTAGCCAGGTTGTGGAACACTTCAGCACCGATACGCAGTGCTTCTTTCAGAGTTTTCGCGCCAACTGGTTGAATCATGAATTCTTGGATATCAACGTTGTTGTCTGCGTGCTCACCACCGTTGATGATGTTCATCATAGGCAGAGGCATAGAGAATTGACCAGGAGTGCCGTTCAGTTCAGCGATGTGCTCGTACAGAGGCATGCCTTTCGCTGCAGCTGCTGCTTTCGCGTTCGCCAGAGAAACAGCCAGGATAGCGTTCGCACCGAAGTTAGATTTGTTTTCAGTGCCGTCCAGGTCGATCATCACTTGGTCGATAGCTGCTTGATCTTTAGCATCTTTACCAACTAGTGCGTCAGCGATTGCGCCGTTTACTGCGCCAACTGCTTTAAGAACGCCTTTACCCAGGAAACGAGATTTGTCGCCATCACGTAGCTCAAGAGCTTCACGAGAACCAGTAGATGCACCAGATGGAGCAGCTGCCATACCTACGAAACCGCCTTCCAGGTGTACTTCAGCTTCAACAGTTGGGTTACCACGTGAGTCGATGATTTCACGACCTAGAACTTTAACGATCTTAGACATTAATGTTTCCTCTCATTGAATTTAAATGTCAAAACTAAAAGGGTAGCCGCACAACTTACGCCGCTACCCGTATCCTTTTACTTCAATTCACCGCGCTGGAACTGACCTGCAGCTTTTACAAAGCCTTCAAACAATGGGTGACCATCGCGAGGCGTTGAGGTGAATTCTGGGTGGAACTGAGCCGCTACGAACCATGGGTGCGCCGGGTTCTCAATTACTTCTACCAGTTTCTTGTCCGCAGACAAGCCAGACACTTTCAGACCTGCTTTTTCAATTTGTGGACGAAGGTTGTTGTTCACTTCGTAACGGTGACGGTGACGTTCGTGAATCGTCGCGCTACCGTACATTTCGTACGCTTTAGAACCTTCCGCCAGGTGACACAGTTGTGAACCCAGACGCATCGTACCACCCAAATCTGACGCTTCAGTACGCTCTTCGACGTTACCTTCGCTGTCTACCCATTCAGTGATCAGGCCAACCACTGGGTATTTGGTGTCTTGGTTAAATTCGGTCGAGTGTGCACCTTCCATACCCGCAACGTTACGCGCGTATTCGATCAGTGCAACCTGCATACCCAGACAGATGCCCAGGTAAGGAATTTCGTTTTCACGTGCGTACTGCGCCGCACGGATCTTGCCTTCAATACCACGGTCACCGAAGCCACCTGGTACCAGGATAGCGTCAAGACCTTCCAGGATCTCAACACCTTTCGTTTCGATGTCTTGTGAATCAACGTATTTGATGCTGACGCTCAGACGGTTCTTCAGACCGGCATGCTTAAGTGCTTCGTTCACAGACTTGTATGCATCTGGCAGTTCGGTGTATTTACCTACCATACCGATGGTGACTTCGTCAGTCGGATTGGCTTCTTCGTAAATCACCTGTTCCCATTCTGACAGGTCAGCTTCAGGCGCATTGATACCGAAACGGTTACAAACCAGATCATCCAGACCCTGAGCACGGATCAGCTGAGGAATCTTGTAGATCGAATCTACGTCCTTCATTGAGATAACGGCTTTTTCTGAAACGTTACAGAACAGAGCAATCTTCTTACGCTCGTTCGCCGGGATCATGCGATCGCTGCGGCATACCAGAATGTCTGGCTGAATACCAATCGACAGAAGTTCTTTAACAGAGTGTTGGGTCGGCTTGGTTTTCACTTCGCCAGCCGCTGCCAGGTAAGGAACCAGAGTCAGGTGCATGAACATCGCGTGCTCACGACCTACTTCGATCGCCAGCTGACGGATCGCTTCCATGAATGGCAGAGATTCGATATCACCAACGGTACCGCCTACTTCGACGATCGCAACGTCGTGGCCTTCAGAACCGGCAATCACACGATCTTTGATCGCGTTAGTAATATGAGGGATAACCTGAATAGTGGCACCCAGGTAGTCACCACGGCGCTCTTTACGAAGAACGTCGGCGTAAACACGACCTGCGGTGAAGTTATTGCGCTTGGTCATTTTGGTACGAATAAAACGTTCGTAGTGACCAAGGTCTAGGTCAGTTTCTGCGCCATCTTCCGTGACGAACACTTCACCGTGTTGAGTTGGGCTCATTGTGCCTGGGTCAACGTTGATGTAAGGGTCAAGCTTCATCATGGTCACTTTAAGACCACGAGCTTCTAAAATCGCCGCAAGGGATGCTGCCGCAATACCTTTACCTAGAGAGGATACAACCCCGCCAGTAACAAAAATATAATTTGTCGTCATGTTTAACCTGAAATTGGTTGAATGAGGGAAATGGATTTCTTCTGGACGGGACGAAACTATACCAGAACCCATTTATCGCCACAACGTGAAATCTATCACACTCAGTTTTTTATTTTTTGCTTCAAATCAAACTGACTGAACAGGATTTCGTTTCGTGGCAATTTCCTCGCTGTAAATTGACTGAATCATCGCCCGTCAGTCGTTTTTTCCTGCTTTTTTACTTCATCCCACATCGCGTCCAGCTCTTGCAATGAACACTGTTGCAGCTGTTTGCCCTGCCCGGCCACCTGAGCTTCTACGCCCTTAAAACGGCGCACAAACTTGTGGTTGGCTTTACGCAGCGCCACTTCCGGATCCTTACCCAGATGACGCGCCAAATTGACGGTAGCAAACAGCAGATCGCCCAGCTCTTCTTCCACTTTCTGCTCATCAATATCGACATGCAGTGCTTCCGCCATTACTTCATCAATCTCTTCATGCACCTTGGCAACCACCGGGCCGAGCGTCGGCCAGTCAAAACCATATTTGGCGCATTTTTTCTGAATTTTATTGGCCTGAGACAGGGCCGGCAGCGATTGTGGTATTGAGTCTAGAATACTTTGCTCGCTTTTGCCCGCCCGGGCTTTTTCCTGCGCTTTCTGCGCTTCCCAGTTGGCATTCAGCTCTTGCTCTGTGGAGAAACTGGCATCGCCGAACACATGCGGATGGCGGCGGGTCAGCTTCTCGTTAACGCCGTCGACCACATCATTGAATTCAAACAAGCCCTGCTCTTTGGCGAGCTGGCTGTAAAAAATCACCTGAAACAGCAGATCGCCCAGCTCTTCTTTGAGGTTCGGCCAGTCCTGCTGGTGAATCGCATCCACCACTTCAAACGTTTCCTCAATGGTGTGCGGCACAACACTGTCAAAAGTCTGTTCCTTATCCCACGGGCAGCCACTGTGCGGATCGCGCAGGCTGGCCATGATGCGTTCAAGCTGTTCGATTGGATGGCTCATATGAGGCATTTCCTTGATAAAATATTTTCTTGATCAACTATGTCCTTGACCAACGATTTCTTTAACAAATAATAAAGGCGAGCAGCATCACCACTCGCCTTCAATGTCTGAGACTGATTTAGCTCATCAGCCTGTCAGCCGAGGCGTTTCACCAGCATCACATCTTTGATCTGTTCAATCCGCTTCGACACACGCTCCAGCACTTCAACACTGTTCAGTTCGAGCTCAAAGTCCATCACCACCATCTGACGCTTGTAATCACTGCGGCTTTTCATGGTGGTCACTTTCACTTTCTCGTTGGTCAGCAAGGTCGTGATGTCTTTCAGCAGACCGCTGCGCTCCATCGCTTCGACGCGCAGAGTCAGGTAATAGGTGCCGACAAAGCCGCGCCCCCATACCGTATCTATGATGCGCTCCGGGGCGTGATGGCTGAGCTCTTCGAGCTGCTCGCAGTCACTGCGGTGCACGGAAATACCGCGTCCCTGGGTAATATATCCCTTGATGATATCGCCCGGGATCGGCTGACAACAACGCGCCAGATGAGTCATCAGGTTATCGACCCCTTCCACCACCACCGCATCTTTGTGCGGACGATGGTGAGCGTGCGCGACTTTGCTTTCACCAACCTGCAGTTTTTCCAGCGCCAGCTTGTCTTCTTCCTCGGCAGTGGGTTTGTTTACCAGCGCATTAATGTGGTTAACAATCTGGTTAATCCGCAGGTCACCGCTGCCGACACCGACATACAGCTCATCGGCAGTGTTGACGTTAAAACGTTTCAGCGCATACGCTTCGGCATCTTTTAACGTCGCACCGATTTTGGCCAGTTCGGTTTCGAGGATCTCGCGCCCGGCTTCCAGGTTCTTTTCGCGGCTCTGCTTGCGGAACCAGGCGTTGATCTTCGCCCGCGCGCGGCCGGAATGAACAAAGCCCAGCGACGGGTTCAGCCAGTCACGGGACGGATTCGGCTCTTTGGCGGTGATGATTTCCACCTGATCGCCCATATGCAGTTTATGAGTAAACGGCACGATACGGCCGGCCACTTTAGCACCGATACAGCGATGGCCCACTTCCGAATGAATGTGGTAAGCAAAATCAAGCGGCGTCGCGCCCATCGGCAGATCGACCACATCACCACGCGGAGTAAAGGCGTACACACGATCATCAAACACCTGACTGCGCAGTTCATCCAGCATTTCACCGGAATCGGACATCTCTTCCTGCCAGTCAAGCAGTTTACGCAGCCAGGTGATTTTCTCATCATAGCCGCTGCGACCACCGCCGCTGCCTTCTTTGTATTTCCAGTGTGCCGCCACACCAAGCTCTGACTCTTCGTGCATCTGCTTGGTACGGATCTGGATTTCGATGGTTTTGCCTTCCGGGCCCAGAATCACCGTATGGATCGACTGGTAACCATTGGGTTTCGGGTTCGCGACATAGTCATCAAACTCGCTCGGCAGGTGTTTGTATTTCGTGTGCACCACGCCCAGTGCGGCGTAGCAGTCCTGCAGTTTGTCGGCGATGATGCGCACCGCGCGCACATCAAACAGTTCATCAAACGCCAGGTTTTTCTTCTGCATCTTGCGCCAGATGCTGTAGATATGTTTAGGACGACCGCTCACTTCGGCGTTGATGCTGGAGGCTTTCATCTCCTGACGCAGGTCATCAACGAAATCACGGATATACTGCTCACGTACAATACGGCGCTCAGAAAGCTGTTTCGCAATCTGCTTGTAGGTATCCGGTTGCTGGTAGCGGAAAGCGTAGTCTTCAATTTCCCACTTCAACTGACCGATACCTAACCGGTTGGCCAGCGGTGCGTAGATATTGGCACACTCTTTTGCGGCAGTGCGGCGCACTTCATCCGGCTGGTCTTTCACTTCCCGCAGGTTGCAGATACGTTCAGCCAGCTTGATGACCACGCAGCGGAAGTCATCCACCATGGCCAGCAACATGCGGCGTACGTTGTCGACCTGAGCCGAAGCCTCACTGCCTTGCATGGTGATATTGAGCTGGCCAATCGCCGCCATTTCTTCCACGCCGTGAATCAGCTTGACGATCTCTTTGCCGGCATGCTCTTCCAGTTTCTTCGCGATCCAGTAAGCCGCTGGTCGCGATAGGGAATAACAGAGCCGCTATCAGCGTAGGTCTGTCCATTGACAGCGTGCTCAGTATTTCAATCATTTCGCGACCACGCCACAGCAGCAGATGCCCGCGCGGATTACCCACCAGCAAGTGTTCGCACTGGCGATACACTTCGGTCAGTCTGGCCGCCGTTTTGGGCTCTTGTTGTAAACTAGAAATCCATTTTTCTAGCTCAAACTGTTCGTCTGGGTTTAAGTGTGCGCTACGTACCGCAACCATGAGATTATCCTAATAGTTATATTTTGTGGTCGGGTGTTCTGCCGCTATCGCGAGAACACCACTTACCGATTTTTTACAAACAGAGCCATGGATTCGAGGTGACTGGTATGCGGAAACATATCCAGCATACCCAGTTTTACCAACTGGTATCCCTGACTCAGCAAGCTTTGACTGTCACGAGCAAGCGTAGCAGGATTACACGAGACGTAAACCACACGCTGGGCGCCAAGTCGGGCCAACTGATCGACAATGCCGGCTGCCCCCGCTCGTGCCGGGTCGAGCAGTACTTTAGCAAATTTTTCCCCTGCCCACGCCTCATTCGTCATATCTTGTTCCAAATTAGCCTGATAAAAGTCCGCATTGCTAATCTGGTTGCGGGCGGCATTGCTTTGCGCATGACGTACCATATCATCCACACCTTCAACCCCGACCACCTCTTTGGCAAGCTTGGCCAGCGGCAGGCTGAAGTTGCCGAGGCCACAAAACAGATCCAGCACCCGGTCTTGCGGCTGCACATCCAGCCAGCTCAGGGCCTGCTTGACCATCGCCTGGTTAACCTGCTGATTGACCTGAATAAAATGACTTGGTAAGAACGGAATCGTCACCCCGGCTTCGAGATACTCAGCCTCAGGGCCGCATATCAGGTTCAGCTCATCACTGGCCGGCATCAGATACAGGGTCAGAGCGTGCTGCTCAGCAAAGTCGCTCAGCGCAGCCATGTCGGCCTTCGCCAGTGGCGCTAGATGACGCAGCACCAGCACGCGGGTGTTGTCACCTTTTACCAGTTCAACATGACCGAGCTGATCCAGGCGGGCAAAACCACTCAACAGGGTTTTCAGCTCAGGCAGCAAAGCATTCAGGGTCGGCTCAAGCACTGCGCAGTCAGTCACAGTGACAATATTTTTGCTCTGTTTGCGGCGGAAACCAAACTGCAGCCGGGAGGATTTTTTATCCCACAGCAGGCTAAGGCGCGCACGGCGGCGGTAGCCCTGGTCATCACAACAAACCGGGGCGGAGAGTGCAAGGGTCTGACCGGCAAACTTTGCCATCAGTTGACTCAGCGCTTGCTGTTTATGTTCAATTTGCGCGCTGTGCGCCAGATGCTGTAAATCGCAGCCGCCGCATTCGCCATAGTGCGGGCAGAAAGGCTCGACCCGCTCACCACTCGGTTTCAGCACTTTAATCAGCTTGGCCCGGGCAAATTTACTTTTGCTCTCCGTGAGCTGCATCAGCACCTCTTCACCCGGCAAAGCACCGTCGATAAACACCGGCTTGTTATCCTGAAAAGCGATCCCTGCGCCCTGGTGATCCAGCTTGGTCACACTGACCGCCTGATGTTTCTGATTAAGTGTGGTCTTTTTCTTCGGTTGGAAAAAACGTGCCATGCTCTGTGCCCAAGTGTGATTTATAAGAAGGTTTTTACCCCGGAATCACTATTCTGCCCGGGGAAGATTGTCGAAGCTGCCGTACTTGAATTAAGCTAACCGCTATTCCGAAAAATCCGCCAATCATTTTTGCCGGGTATTTTCCCATATCCACACCACGATGTTTAGACAATAATGACCAGATATGGCTTACGTGCGCGCGTAATTACTCTTACTTTAGCCCCGACTCTGATAATCGGGCTGCTGCTTAGCGCATTATTCTCCTTTAACCGTTATCACGATTTGGAGACCCAGGTACAAAATGCCGGTGCCAGCATCATCGAGCCGCTGGCGATCGCCAGTGAAGAGGCGCTGAAAAACCAGAGCCGCGAATCAGTGCGCCGCATCATCAGCTATGCGCATCGCAAAAACTCTAAGTTTGTGCGCAGTATTGCCGTGTTTGATGCCCGGCATGAACTGTTTGTCACCTCCAACTTTCATCCCAATTTCGAAGCGCTGATGTATCCGAAAAATGAACCGATCCCGGTTCTGAGCAGTTCGGAAACTGGACGACAACACCCTGATCCTGCGCACGCCGATTCTGGCCGAAAGCCGCCTGGTGGAAGATTCGCTCAACGCCCAGTCCACACCAGTGCTTGGCTACATCGCGATTGAGCTCGATCTCTCCTCACTGCGTCTGCAGCAATATCAGGAAATTTTTTCCGCCTGTCTGGTGTTGATCATGGGCTTGATCCTGTCCGGAGTATTCGCGTTCCGCCTGATGCATGACGTCACCCGACCAATCACGCATATGAAAAACATGGTCGATCGTATCCGCCGCGGTCACCTCGATGTGCGGATAGAAGGCACCATGCACGGCGAACTTGATTCGCTCAAAAAAGGGATCAACGCGATGGCCGTGTCGCTGTCGGAATACCATGTCGAGATGCAACACAGTATCGACCAGGCAACGTCAGACCTGCGCGAAACCCTGGAGCAATTGGAGATCCAGAACGTCGAACTGGACATCGCTAAAAAACGTGCCCAGGAAGCGGCGCGGGTCAAGTCAGAGTTCCTGGCCAATATGTCCCATGAACTGCGTACCCCGCTCAACGGCGTGATCGGCTTTACCCGTCAGATGCTAAAAACCCAGCTCACCAATAGCCAGGCTGACTACTTGCAGACGATTGAGAAATCGGCCAACAACCTGCTGAAAATCATCAACGACATTCTCGACTTCTCCAAACTGGAAGCGGGTAAACTGGCACTGGAAAACATTCCGTTCGAGTTCCAGGAAACGCTGGAAGAAGTGGTCAACCTGCAGGCCACCAGCGCCCATGAAAAAGGGCTGGAAATCACCCTCAAAGTGGATCCGAAGATCCCGGCCGGTCTAGTCGGCGACCCGCTGCGGATCCAGCAGGTACTGACCAACCTGGTCGGTAACTCCATCAAATTTACCGAACGCGGTAATATCGATATCAGCGTCGAAATGCGCTCTCAGCGTGACGATCTGGTCGAGCTGCAGTTTATGGTGCGCGATACCGGTATCGGTATTTCCGAACGCCAGCAGGCCCAGCTGTTCCAGGCGTTCAGTCAGGCTGACGCCAGCATTTCACGTCGTTATGGCGGTACCGGTCTGGGGCTGGTCATCACCCAAAAACTGGTCAGCCAGATGGGCGGCGAGATCAGTCTCACCAGCCGCCTGCATCAAGGGTCCACTTTCTGGTTCACCCTGCGCCTGCACATCACCGATATGCCGATGAGCGACTGGCTTGATCCGCAAGTGCTGAGCACCAAACAGCTGCTGCTGGTTGAGCCCAATATGCAGGCTGCCTCGATTGTGCAGCAACAACTGGTTCAGGCCGGAGTTGCGGTGACCTACCGCTCAGCCATGCCGGAAGAATCGGATCATTTCGATTATGTCCTGCTTAACCTGTCGCCAAGCAAAGAGACCAATCTGGAACTGGTTCATCAGTGGGTACAACGCGCCACGGCGATGACGTCACACGTGATCATAGGTACACCGAGTACCGAGCTGGCGCTGGCCGATCAGCTGATGAAACAGTATCCGGTGCAATGTATCACCAAGCCGCTGTCGCGTAAGAAGCTGCTGCAGACCCTGATTGCCCATCAGCCTGCCGTGATTGAAGCCCCGCTGCCACTGCCGGTGGTGCATGAAGACAAGCTGCCGCTGACCGTGATGGCGGTCGATGATAACCCGGCCAACCTGAAACTGATCACCGCTCTGCTGCAGGAGCGGGTCGACAGTGTGGTCGCCTGTGACAATGGCCAGAGTGCGATTGATCAGGCACGCCAGCGTCATTTCGATATTATCCTGATGGACATTCAGATGCCGCACATGGACGGAGTAACAGCCTGTAAAGAGATCAAACAGATTGAACTCAACCAGGCCACACCGGTTATTGCCGTCACTGCGCATGCCATGCCTGGTGAGCGTGATCGCCTGCTCAAAGCCGGTATGGACGACTACCTGACCAAACCGATTGAGGAGCATATTCTGCAGCAGGTTTCTGGTGCACTGGAGCCCGGATTCCCTGTTGCAAAACGTACATAAGCTCGATTTGCCGGATCCGACGGCGTTTGAACAGGCGACTCAGCCGGCCGCAGGCGAAGCGCAGCACAATAACATCATTGTCGACTGGCAGGCCGCACTCAAACAGGCCGCGAACAAAGAAGATCTGGCGCGTGAGATGTTAGGCATGCTGGTTGACTCAATTCCGGAAGTCAACCAGGTGATCGATATGGCGTTGCAGGATGACGAGTACCCGATTGCCGACCTGCTGCATCATGTGCACAAACTGCACGGCAGCTGCTCTTACAGTGGCGTACCGCGCCTCAAGAAAGTGTGTGCGACACTGGAGCAGACTCTGCGCTCCGGGGCCGGCATCAGTGACGTCGAACCCGAGCTGTTCGAGTTGCAGGACGAGATGGAAAAAGTGACTGTCACCGCCCAGCCTTATCTGCAGCAGGGCTGACAAACCAAAAGAGGTGCCAAAGGCACCTCTTTTTTAGTCTCCGCTCAGCAGCGTTCAGATCAGGATTCAAGAATAACGGTCGCAACCGCGTAGTGACGCTCATCAGAAATCGACAGATGGAGCGCGGTGACGCCTGCACCCGCTGCCAGCTCGGCGGCTTTACCCTGCAGGCTCAGCACCGGTTTACCCAGCGCATCATTACTGATGATGAAATCCTGGAAACTGACCCCGCCGGCAATCCCGGTTCCGAGCGCTTTCGATGCAGCTTCTTTGGCAGCAAAACGCTTAGCAAGAAAACGGCCCTGCTGTTTGCGCGCCGCGAATAATTCCAGCTCCTGCGGCGTCAGAATGCGCGCCGCAAATGCCGCCCCGCTGCGGGCCAGCACCTGCTCGATGCGCGCAATTTCCGCTATATCCGTTCCTAAACCGACAATCATAATCCGTCCGGAAATTAACGACGCGCAGCTTCCATCACGGCTTTCATATCCGCGACAGCTTTTGCCAGGCCATCAAACACCGCACGCCCGATGATCGAGTGGCCGATGTTGAGTTCATAAATTGCCGGAATGGCAGCGATCGCGGCGACGTTGTGGTAAGTCAGGCCGTGACCGGCATTCACCGTGATACCCTGATCGGCTGCATAGCTTGCGGCAGCTGCGATTTTCTTCAGTTCGCTCTGCTGCTCAGCTTCGTTTTGTGCATCGGCATAATGGCCGGTGTGCAGCTCGATAAACGGCGCACCACACGCCTTGGCAGCATCAATCTGTTCGCGATCAGCATCGATAAACAGCGATACTTTGATCCCGGCCTGGCTCAGCTTGTGAGTCGCTGCTTTGACTTTTTCCAGCTGACCCACCACGTTCAGGCCACCTTCAGTGGTCAGCTCTTCCCGCTTCTCCGGCACCAGACAGACAAACTCCGGCTGGGTTTGCAGCGCAATCTCAACCATTTCATCCGTGACTGCCATCTCCAGGTTCATACGGGTCTGAATCGTTTCACGCAGAATGCGCACATCACGGTCAAGGATATGGCGACGATCTTCTCGCAGGTGAATGGTGATGCCATCCGCGCCGGCGCGTTTCTGCGATCTCAGCGGCATGGACAGGATCCGGGTACTTGGTGCCGCGCGCGTTACGTAAAGTGGCGACGTGGTCGATATTCACACCTAAAAGAATTGAGCTCATTTTCCTATACTCCGTGCTCTGGGTTGAAGGACTTGCCGAAACAACTCCCGGCTTTTTAAAGGTTTGCCGCCAAGATACGGCTTTAAGGCAATGCGTGTAAAGCGTTTTGCCGCCTGCAGCTGCTCTTTGGTGGTAAAGCGCCGCTCACTGATGGCAATCAGCTCATTACCGGCAAAAGTCAGATTATCGCGCCGCACTGAAGCAATAAAGCCTTTTTGCTCGCGATAACGATACGTCATATCAGGGTCGACCGGCTCACCGCTGCCGGCACAATGGAGAAAATCGACGCCGTAGCCCATATTGGACAGCAGCGCGAGTTCAAAGCGGCGCAGCGCCGGCTCCGGGTTATCACTCTGCGCCAGTTCGGTCAGGACCAGCAGATAGTCATGGAATAAACCAGGAAACGGTACTTCCGGTGCCAGCACGCGGCCAATCAGCTCGTTGACATACATCGCAGAGTAGAGATGAATGCCGTGCAAAGGCAGGCCCAGACTGATGGCTTCTGCCTGGCGCAGCGTTTTCATCGAGCTGTTGCCGGACCATTTCAGCAGTAAGGGAGTAAACGGCTGCAGCGCGCCTTTAAGATTCGAACGTTTACTGCGCGCGCCTTTGGCGATCAGGGTCAGGCGGCCATATTCTTCGCTGAACACATCCAGAATCAGGCTCGACTCACTGTAAGGACGTCGGTGAAGGACAAAACAGCGTTGTAAACCCTCTGACATTGGTGGTCAACCCTCTGAAATCGCGAACAGATGCGCGGGAGCTTATGAATAAGACAGGATAAGAGCACACTAGCTCCCAAAGGAGCCAGTGCAGAAACCATTACAGGTCGTCGATGTAACCGAGTGAACGCAGTGCACGTTCATCGTCGGCCCAACCGGATTTCACTTTCACCCAGGTTTCCAGATACACCTTACGTCCGAACAGCTCCTCCATATCGAGGCGGGCTTCACGGCCGATGGTTTTGATCTTTTCACCCTTGTTACCAATCACCATTTTCTTCTGGCCGATACGTTCGACCAGGATCAGGGCGTTGATATGGAAACCGTCGTTGTCCGGGTTGTAATCGAAACGTTCGATTTCCACCGTGACCGAATAAGGCAGTTCGTCACCGGTAAAACGCATCAGTTTCTCACGAATGATCTCTGACGCCATGAAACGCTGTGAACGGTCCGTCACATACTCTTCCGGAAAGTGGTGCACCGCTTTTGGCAGATGCGCGCGCACATGTTTACGCAGCACATCAATGTTTTTGCTGTGCTTGGCCGAAATCGGCACCACATCAACAAAATCCATCAGCTTTGACAGCTCCTGCATGTGCAGCATCACGTCATTACGGTCTTTAACGTTGTCGACTTTGTTGACACACAGCACCACCGGGAAATTCGCATTTCTCAGCTTGGTCAGTACCATTTCGTCATCATCAGTCCAGTGCGTCCCTTCCACCACGAACAGTACCAGGTTCACGTCACTCAGTGAGCTGCTGGCAGCACGGTTCATCAGGCGGTTGATGGCGCGTTTCTCTTCGATGTGCAGCCCCGGCGTATCGACGAAAATCGCCTGGTAATCGCCTTCCGTCTCGACACCCATGATACGGTGACGCGTAGTCTGCGGCTTACGCGAGGTGATTGAAATCTTCTGACCCAGCAGGTTATTCAGCAGGGTCGATTTACCCACGTTCGGGCGGCCAACGATGGCGATAAAACCACAGTGTTGGTTGTCTGGTGAACTGGTTGGCTCACCGCTCGATGCGAAGAACGCATCAATATCAAATTCTTGCTCAGCCATTGCTTAATTGCTCTAGTGCCGTTTCCGCAGCCGCTTGTTCTGCCTTGCGGCGGCTGGTTCCTTTACCGATCACAGGCTGTCCGATGCCTGCTACGTCACACGCCACAGTAAACTCCTGATTGTGTGCTTCACCTTTAATATTAGTCACTGTGTAGACAGGCAGCGGTTTTCTTCTGCCCTGCAGGAACTCTTGCAGGCGCGTTTTCGGGTCTTTCTGGGAAACACCCGGTTTGATCGCATCCAAGCGGGACTGATACCAGCTCAGCACAATACCGCGCACAACTTCGATATCACTATCGAGGTAAATCGCGCCTATGATGGCTTCCACGGCATCGGCCAGAATTGAATCACGACGGAAACCGCCACTCTTCAACTCGCCTGGACCTAATTTTAAGTAATCTCCTAAGTCGAATTCACGACCCAGTTCTGCCAGCGTATTACCACGCACCAGAGTGGCACGCATACGGCTCATGTCGCCTTCGTTTACTTTCGGGAAACGATGGTAAAGATCGTCAGCAATGACAAAACTTAAAATTGAATCGCCCAGAAACTCAAGACGTTCATTATGTTTACCGTTGGCGCTGCGGTGAGTCAGCGCCAGGGCGATAAACTCGGGATCATTAAACTGATACCCGAGCTTAGTTTCTAATCTGCTAATTGGAGAATTCATGCTCTCTCGATGTGTTGTGGCCGGCATGCGCCGACCTAGTTAATGCCACCGATGCGATTGAAACGCACACCGGTTGGGATCCACGCTGGTAATACACTGTCAGCTGAGCGTTCAAACTCAAAACTGATCCAGATTGCCACCGCTTTACCGACTAAGTTCTGCTCTGGCACAAAGCCCCAGTAACGGCTGTCAGCACTGTTGTCGCGGTTATCACCCATGACAAAATAGTGCCCCTGCGGAACCACCCACTCATTCACGCCGTGACGCGGTTCATACTCGTTGACGTTGTCAATGCGCAGCGGATTAATCAGAATGCTGTGCTGCACCTCACCTAACTGCTCGTCGAGCTTGATCAGCGGTACATTATTCTGAATAAATTCACTTTCCACCACGTTAGACAGTTTGACCGGCTTACATTGCGACTGCCCCTGCGGCTGGATACACACCTCTTTGGTACTGCTGTAACGCACCGTATCTCCCGGCATACCAACCACACGCTTGATGTAATCGATGCTCGGATTTTTCGGATATTTAAATACCACCACATCGCCACGTTGCGGCTTACCGGTTTCCAGCAGCTGAGTGCGCCATACCGGATCTTTCAGGCCGTAAGCGTACTTCTCCACCAGGATAAAATCGCCGACCAGCAGGGTTGGCATCATAGAAACCGGACGGGATCTGAAACGGTTCAAAAATAAATGAGCGCAACACCAGGACAAAAGCGATAACCGGGAAGATAGAAACCGAGTTTTCTACCCACCATGGCTGGGGATTGATTTTGGCAGTCAGACTGGCATCAATACCATTGGTTTCACTTTGCAGCTGCGCCATTTTCGCGTGCCGTTTCTTCGCCCATACCCACTTCTCCAGTGCCCAGATGACACCGGTCACAAGCGTGACGATGACCAGAATGAGTGAAAATGTATTCGCCATTGACTTCCCTTATCTAAAAAATACGAAAGTGAAAGAGCCGGGACCCTTTCACTTGAGAGTTAATGCAATCTACCAGACATTACCTGACGAGGTTTAGTCTTTGCCAACGTGCAGAATGGCCAGGAACGCTTCTTGCGGCAGCTCAACGTTACCGATTTGCTTCATGCGTTTCTTACCTTCTTTCTGTTTCTTCAACAGCTTCTTCTTACGACTCACGTCACCACCGTAACACTTCGCCAGTACGTTCTTACGCAGCTGTTTCACGGTTGAACGGGCGATGATGTGGTTACCGATAGCGGCCTGAATCGCGATATCAAACATCTGGCGCGGAATGAACTCTTTCATCTTCTCAACCAGCAGACGACCACGGGTCTGGGACTGCTCTTTGTGAGTGATGATCGCCAGCGCATCCACTTTGTCGCCGTTAAGCAGCACGTCAACCCGCACCATGCTTGACGCTTCAAAGCGCTGGAAGCCGTAATCCAGAGACGCATAACCACGCGAAGTCGATTTCAGACGGTCGAAGAAATCCAGTACCACTTCTGCCATAGGCACATCGTAAGTCAGGGCGACCTGATTACCGTGATACACCATGTCGACCTGTGTACCGCGTTTTTCCACACACAGGGTAATCACGTTACCCAGGTACTCGGTCGGTACCAGGATGTTACAACGGGCAATCGGCTCACGAATTTCTTCGATGTCATTGATAGCAGGCAGTTTAGCCGGGCTGTCAACGTACATGATTTCGTTGTCGGTTTTCAGCACTTCATACACTACCGTCGGTGCGGTGGTGATCAGATCCAGATCGTACTCGCGCTCAAGACGCTCTTGGATGATCTCCATGTGCAGCATACCAAGGAAGCCACAACGGAAACCAAAGCCCAGTGCCGCAGACGTTTCTGGCTCGTAGAACAGTGACGCGTCATTCAGGCTTAGTTTGCCCAGCGCATCACGAAATGCTTCGTAATCATCAGAAGATACCGGGAACAGACCCGCGTAAACCTGAGGTTTTACTTTCTTAAAGCCTGGCAGGGCTTTTTCACAGCCGTTTTTGGCCAGTGTCAGCGTATCACCCACCGGCGCGCCGAGGATGTCTTTGATACCACACACCACCCAGCCCACTTCACCGGTTTCCAGTTCAGTGGTGTCGACTTGTTTCGGAGTAAAGATACCCAGACGGTCAACACCCCATACCTGGCCGGTACTCATCACTTTGATTTTGTCGTTTTTCTTCAGCTTGCCGTTTTTAATCCGGACCAGAGAAACCACACCCAGATAGTTATCGAACCAGGAGTCAATAATCAAAGCTTGCAGTGGTGCATCCGGGTCGCCGACCGGCGCCGGAATATCAGAGACGATTTTCTCCAGCACATCGTCAACGCCGAGGCCGGTTTTCGCCGAACAGCGCACGGCATCGATAGCATCGATACCGACGATGTCTTCAATCTCTTCTGCTACACGCTCAGGCTCTGCCGCCGGCAGGTCGATTTTGTTCAGGATTGGCACAACTTCCAGATCCATCTCAATCGCGGTGTAACAGTTAGCCAGAGTCTGGGCTTCTACACCCTGACCGGCATCGACCACCAGCAGCGCACCTTCACAGGCGGCCAGTGAACGCGATACTTCATACGAGAAGTCAACGTGTCCCGGGGTGTCGATAAAGTTCAGTTGATAGGTTTCGCCATCTTTTGCTTTGTAGTCGAGAGTCACACTCTGCGCTTTGATGGTGATGCCACGCTCACGTTCAAGGTCCATGGAATCCAGAACTTGTTCGGCCATTTCACGGTCGGTTAATCCACCACATACTTGGATCAAACGGTCAGACAGGGTCGATTTGCCATGGTCAATGTGGGCGATAATCGAAAAGTTACGAATGTGCTTCATAGGTTTGGGATGACTAAACTCTTTGCAAATTAGGACATAAGAAATACCGCAGCTGGCGGCATTTCATTCAAGTTGGCCGATTCTACCCAATTTCGTTGGGGTTCGCATCATAAATTGGGATGAGATGAACGCGAGCCTGGCAGGCTAAGTCAGGTCTGGGTACAGGCTCACCCCAAGTTAAGCCCACCAAAGTGATACCCGCCAAGACAAGGCTGTTAACAGACCCAAGTTGTCAACAGACTGAGATTGCTAGCGGACCAAAGTTATTAATGGACTAGCATCATTAACCGACTAAGCAATCGGCTCGCCCAGAAACCCGGACCAATACCACTTCCTGCGCACTGCGCCGTTCCAGATTAACCGACCAGCGCTTAGCGAGGGCAATCCCAAAACCGATAAACAGTGCCGAGCTGGCAATCGTCACCCCTTCTCCCGCGCCGAGCGCAGGCGCCAGCCAGGCATCACCAAGCCAGGCACCAAGGATCATCATGACCAGCGGCAGTAGATAAACCAGTGCCGCCGACTGGAGCAGACTTTTTTCCGGAAAACCGATTTCCACCACCTGACCCGGTGTGACTTTTTGCTCGGTATCGAGTTGCCACAACAGCGACTTTTTGCCTACCGCTTTGGAAACAATGCCCGTGCCGCAGCTTTTGGCTGACGCGCAGCTGCTGCAACTGGTTTTTTGTTCACAACTGAGTGCAATGTGATAGCCATTTCGCTGGCTGTGCACATCCGTCACGGTGGCAAGTGCGGTCATCATGGTTTGGCTTCCTCATGGGCCTTAAAGGTCACAGACTGCGCAATACGCTTGGCAGTATCCGGCGGGATATCACCCACGACCGAAATTTCGTTGTTACCTTTTACAAAACTGTGCAGTGTGCGCCGGCCCTGACGAACCAATTGTCCCTTAAGAGAGAAGTTGTCACTGTCCGAGACGTACACCGAGAAGCTGAACAGACCATCTGAGAACATCTGGCTTTCCACGACCCGCTCGGTAATTGCCATGCGGTAACGGTTAAGCTCGAGAGGTTTAAACCCTTCCGGTGTCCAGCCGACTGACCAGAAAGTATCCTCAATGTTACCTTTCGGCAGCGAAAGCACCTCAGGTAACTGCACCTTATTCAGACCGGACATCATGTCCACCAGTTGGTCGCTGATAGAATAAGAAATAGTGCGGTACTGTTCCAGTACTTCTCCGTCACGATCGACCAAATCGGCGCGCAGCGGCAGGTGGCTGTTTTCATCAACCCATAACACGTACGAATAACGCAGCCCGTCTTTCGGTACTACGCGCAGTACCTGACATGCCGTACCGGCTTCGCGCGCGCGGCCGACTTTGACAAAATCGTAATACTGGCTGATCTCAGCCACATCACTGTTGAGCATCGGAATGGTCGGCGCGACCATGTTACCGGATTCAATGGTAAACGGTTCTACACCCGGCTCGACATAACTGACCTCATTACCACGCCGAATCACTTCACGCACCGGCCCGCTGAGGTAAACCAAATGGGCCAGTTGCTGATCGTCTTTTTCCCGCGCATGGCGATACAGCAAAGGTTCAATGCTGTTTTTCTTAATCAGGATATAGGACAGCTCGTAATTGAGGTGCTGACTGGCTTCGTTCATCTGATGCAACAAAGCCTTTGCTGAAGAATCCTCAGCAAAGACTGGCGATGCACTCAAGCTGAACAGCGCCAGAGCACTGATCAGAAGTTTTTTCATTCAACTACCGGTTCAACTGAATCTGATTGAGAGCTCAGGCTCTCACTATTCAATCTTAATTGAAGTTCATAGTCTTGCAGCAAAGCATTCACACGACGGCGCTGTTTCCTGCACATTCGCTTCCGAACTGTGTCTTTCCATCGAGTCACGGGTCAGACTGACTGGTTCAGCACTGCCGGAAAACGGGATGGTCTGTAGTACAGGCAATTGCTGATCCTGCGCGCCTGCGCTGTCACTGCCGCCATATTGTTGAACACCAATGATTACCGCTAAAGAGACACAAGCCGCCACCGCGACCTGACCAAACTGGGACAACCAGCCCGGAAGCTGACGACGCGCCTGTTTCGGCTGCGGCTGTTCTTCGATCCGGACTTGGTCAAGCTGGGTAATATTGGAATGAGCAGCGTGATGCAGGGTGTGCGCAGGTTCGTTTTCCAACGCCAGGGCAACCCTTTCAGCGATATTCCACTCTGGTCGTTCAGGTGCCTCGCCACGCATTACATCACCAATCAGGTGGTAATTCTTCCACGTATCGAGACTGTCCTTGTCGCTGGCTAATTCCTGAATTAGCAGCTTATCGACCAGCTCTCCATCCATGAGCGCTGAAAGTTTTTCTTTGTCAGCCATTCTTTTCACCATTAAGTTTGCTGGTTTGCGCTATAAAAGAGAACGGATTCTCTTTTCTACCGCTTCACGAGCACGGAAGATACGAGAACGCACCGTACCTACGGGGCAATCCATGACTTCTGCGATATCTTCGTAACTCAAGCCATCAAGCTCGCGTAACGTCATCGCGGTTTTTAAATCTTCAGGTAACGCTTCTATCGCATGAAACACCGCCTGCTTTAACTCTTTGGACAGCGTAATGTTTTCTGGGTTCGATATTTCTTTAAGCGCGTTACCGCTTTCGTAAAATTCAGCTTCTTCAGCATCAACATCGCTTGCCGGCGGGCGGCGGTTTTGCGCCACGATGTGATTTTTCGCGGTATTGACAGCAATACGGTACAGCCAGGTATAGAAGGCACTTTCGCCACGAAATGTGGGGATCGCCCGATACGCTTTAATAAACGCTTCCTGCGCTACGTCGGCTACATCACCTGAATTGCTCACATACCTGGAGATAAGATTGCATACTTTGTTCTGATATCTCAGCACCAGAAGGTTAAATGCCTGCTTATCGCCATTCTGAACTCGCTCAATCAACACTTGATCGGTCAGCTGCTCGTTCATTCGAGCGGTTACTCCTATTGTTATCTCCCCTACCTTCTCAGATATGGGCACTAATTATGCAGAATGCTGTCTTGACACCACTGCTTACATGAGCACTATTGTGACTCAATCGCGCAGGGAAAGTTCAACACCCGGTGAAAAATTTTACCTTTTTCCCGGTGCAATGTGATGTAATCTAAATTGTTGGGATTCTCCCCTGATATTGGGGACAGCAATCACAAAAGACAATAGTATTTATAAAGTATTGCTTTTGGCGCGATGATGATACCCTCATGACTCATGCGGGTATGTCAGGGTCAGCGCACATTATTTGATGCGCGCAGCGCTTATCCATTCTTGGTCACATGCGGCACATGCACCTGACCAAGAATGAAAGGACAGACATAGTTAATTTTGCAGCAGAGCAGGACAGCTCTACTCTAGTTCGGGAATATAAACATTTTATGAACGCCAACCGAGAACATCAGTGTGATGTATTAGTTGTGGGCAGCGGAGCAGCAGGTTTGTCGTTAGCGCTGCGTGTCGCCAAACACTGTAAAGTCATCGTTTTGAGTAAAGGCCCGCGCAGTGAAGGGTCAACGTATTATGCTCAGGGCGGCATTGCCGCGGTTTTTGACGAATCGGACAGCATCGACTCACATGTCGAAGATACCTTGATTGCCGGTGCCGGAATTTGTGAACAAGACACAGTGCGTTTTATCGCTGAGCATGCCAAAGAGTGCGTGCAATGGCTGATTGACGGTGGTGTCCCGTTCGATAAAGAGGAAGACAGCAGCGATGATGAAGAAACCCCGTTATCACCTGACCCGCGAGGGCGGACACAGCCACCGCCGCATTCTGCATGCTGCTGATGCCACAGGCATGGCGGTGCAAACATCCCTGCAAGATAACGTTCATAATCACCCTAACATTACTCTGTTCGAACGTTACAACGCTCTGGATTTGATCACCGAAGACAAAGTCGGTGGTGACGAGAAAAAAGTGATTGGCGCTTATGTCTGGAACCGCAATGACGAACACGTTGAAGTGATTCGCTCTAAGTTTGTTGTCCTGGCCACCGGCGGCGCATCAAAAGTGTATCAGTACACTTCCAACCCGGATGTCTCTTCCGGTGACGGCATTGCGATCGCCTGGCGCGCCGGCTGTCGGGTAGCGAACCTGGAATTCAACCAGTTCCATCCGACCTGTCTGTACCATCCGGATGCACGTAACTTCCTGCTCACCGAAGCCCTGCGCGGCGAAGGTGCTTATCTGCGCCGTCCTGATGGCTCGCGCTTTATGCCGGACTTTGATGAGCGTGGCGAACTGGCACCGCGTGATGTCGTGGCCCGGGCCATCGACTACGAGATGAAACGTCTTGGCGCCGACTGCATGTATCTCGACATCAGCCATAAACCGGCCGATTTTATCGAAAAACATTTCCCGATGATTTACAGCCGTCTGATGGATCTCGGCATCGATATGACCAAAGAACCGATTCCGATTGTACCGGCTGCGCACTACACCTGTGGCGGGGTCATGGTCAATCAGCAGGGCCAGACCGATCTCCGCCAGCTGTATGCGATTGGTGAAGTGAGCTATACCGGACTGCATGGTGCCAACCGTATGGCCTCAAACTCACTGCTTGAGTGCGTGGTCTACGCCTGGGCGGCAGCGAAAGATATCCTCAGTAAAGTGAAAGAGGCGACTTTAGCGCCGCAAGTGCCAAGCTGGGATGAAAGCCAGGTTACCTGTTCCGATGAGGAAGTGGTCATCCAGCATAACTGGCACGAGCTGCGCCTGTTTATGTGGGACTACATGGGGATCGTCCGCACCGACAAACGCCTCGAACGTGCCCTGCGCCGCATTCAGCTGCTGCAGCAGGAAACCCACGAGTATTACAGTAACTTCCGGGTATCCAATAACCTGCTCGAACTGCGTAACCTGCTCCAGGTCGCAGAGCTGATGGTACGCTGCGCGATGCAACGCAAAGAGAGCCGCGGCCTGCATTACACCCTGGACTATCCGGAACTGCAGCCTGACAGCGGTCCGACCATACTGACCCCGGACCAGCAATAACCTCATCTTGGCAACGGGAGCGTCACAGCTCCCGTTTCAGTCTCACCAAGAGCTGACGATAGTCGCTGTCGCGACAGCTGTCACGCCACAACAGCCAGCGCCGTTGCGGCGTAACGATAACAACAAAAGCACACGCAAACTTCAGGCCTACCGAGCGAATAGGTTCATCGTTATCCTGCGTCCGCAAGCGGCCGGAAAAATCGATGTCCACCGCTCCGCTCAGGGTCGGCGTCAGCCAGCCACACAGCGCCACACGCAGCCATATCGCAATAATGACCAAACTAACAACAACAGGGATGGCGGAGATAAGCAACGCCCATATCAGCATGTTAAGTTGTAACAGCGCAACGATGTGGGCGTAGAAAGAGGGAGAGAGGTAGAGCTTAACGGACTTTGCCGAGGTTATGAGCGACAATCTTGTCCACCATCGACGCATGGCCGAGATTCTCAGAGCGTCCATGACCCATGACCCAGGTAAACAAGTCCGGATCATCACACTCCAGCAGGGAAACAAAGTCTTGTTGTTCTGATTCAGTCAGAGAATCAAAACACTCTTCGAAGAATGGCATGATGACTACGTCAAGCTCCAGCATTCCGCGACGGCATGCCCATTTGATTCGCGCTTTTTCTTCCGGGGTGTACATCGGTTATCCTCACCTTATGATTATTTGCGCCAAGTCTATCAACAGACAAGGCGCCCAACTAGTAACTCAGTCACAGTCCCTGTTGATGCTGACAAAAAACTTGAACCAGATTACCATATTGTTAAAACCAACATCGTTGCAGCCGGGATTCCATCCGGCCAACCTGCCTTAACATCAGGTCGTGGCTTTTAACGCGCTGCAATAACCGACAGAAGTATGAAGTGAAACGAGATTTCACCCAGGTGAAGGATATGAACTGGAAAAACACATTTGCTCCGCTGCGCGTCAAACCAACTGATGCTCTGCCAGACCTGATGCTGACCCATCTGGATAACTGGGGGGCGATTACTGCCGTTGGTGCGGATAAAAAAAGCTACCTGCAAGGTCAGGTGACCTGCGATGTGGTATCGCTGCAAACCCAACAATCTACCTTCGGCGCACATTGCGATGCCAAAGGCAAGGTGTGGTCGGTATTTCGTCTGTTCCATCACCATGATGGTTACGCGATGTTTCAACCTGTATCGGCCATTGAAGCGGAACTGCGCGAACTGAAAAAATACGCGATTTTCTCCAAGATCGAACTGACGCAAAGCCAGGACGTGGCTCTGGGCGTCATGGGCAACGGCGCTGACGCCTACATTAATACCCTGAGTGACAGCGAAGGTGACGTCCGTGCCATCGAAGGCGGAACGGCGGTTCGGGTCAGCGCCCTGCGCTGGTTACTGCTGCTGAGCGAAGATCACGCAGCACAACTGGTCAGCCAAAGTGAAGCGGTCAAAACAGATGCAACCCTGTGGACCCGTTTTGATATCGAAGAAGCGATTCCGGTCATTGAACGCTCTGAGCAGAGCGAACATATTCCGCAGGCAGTCAATGTGCAGGCATTAGGCGGCATCAGTTTCAGTAAAGGCTGCTATACCGGCCAGGAAACCGTTGCCCGGGCAAAATATCGTGGCATCAACAAACGGGCGATGTACATAGTGCGCGGTGATGTGAATGAGCCGCTGTCTACTGATGAAGCACAGCAGATGGAACGCTCGGTGGGTGACAACTGGCGCAGTGCCGGCCACCTGATGACGCATTACACCTTCTCGGATAACAGCGCCATCGGCCTGATTGTCCTGCCCAATAATCTTGAGGACGGTACTGAGTTACGCCTGACCGCTCAACCGAATACGCGCTGGGTCATTGAAGCCCTGCCTTATTCTTTAGATGATGAATAACTCACAGCGCACCCCGCTCACTGAGTATCTCGACCAGCAGCAGGTGGCCTATCGCCTGCTGCCTCACCACAGCGAAGCTCAGACAATCGAAGATGCCGCGCATCAGCGTGGTATCACCCCTGCCCAAATGGTGAAATGCATCCTGCTGCGCGATATGAGTGATCGATTTGCCCTGGCCTGTACACCAGGCGATCGCAGCGTGGATCCGAAAAAGGTCCGGGCTCTGCTCAACTGGCGCCGTATGACCTGTGTTGATCTCAGTCAGGTGGAAGCGATCACCGGTTACCGGATCGGAACCGTGACCCCGCTCTTGCTGCGCACCGCGATGCCGATCATTTTTGATCATGCCATCTGTGCGCACCACATGGTCACGATCAGCAGCGGATCGTTAATGGTCGGGATCGGCCTGGCACCCAACGATCTGATTCAACTTTGCCAGCCACAGTTTGCACATATTCAACGTGATTAAGTGATGCAAATCCGTGTAATGCATTACATGTGATCGTGATCCACCTCCAATTTAACATCATTGAATCGTGAATTTTTATCCAACGTTAAAACATAAATAGTCATATGAAAGATTTTCGTTTACTCTCTCGACGTTGGTAAAGTTCAATCAGAGGTACGACTCGGTTGATATCCTTCTCCAACAAAAAAGTGAATCCACTGATTGTTTCAGGACATCCACTTTTTGTGTAATGCATCTGTGACTATTTGGCCCGCATCTGACTGCGGGCTTTTTTTTATGCAAATAATGACATGTTTCTTACACCTTTTAATTCAGGACAACTATTCTTAAAAGTGTCACATTACTTTGGCTAAATAGCGGCGGTCTGACTGAAGAAACCGAATTAACTGCTATTTCGCTGGGTTAAAGTCACATAAAAATGGATACTCATCGGCAAATTTGCACGTAGCAGCACAAATATCCATGTAACTTGATATTCGCTGCAGGTATCCCCGGGCCATCACACTATTTCAACGGGTTTATTCGTATACTATGCAGCGCAGCAACAAAGAAAGGATCGAGAAATGAGACTGTTTAAGCGCTATACACCAGGTATGATAGCTAAACATGTTAGTCGTCTTTTTAAAGGTCGAATCTATATCTACGGTGTAGGTAAGTTCGAATTTGATAACGGTAAGCTTATCTTGCCGGAGCGTGCTGAGCCGCGCCACTACCAGACCGTGAAAGAGGTCAACCAGGAAATTATGCGCTTGCGCTGCGCCTATGCATAACCTGAGCTCCCAGATCTAAAAAGGGTTGGCTTTTACGCCAACCCTTTTAACTTTCCGGCTTATCCAGACTAAACCATGCTTTTACGCGCGGCTTTGGCCAGTTGCGGCAGATCGCCTTTCAGTCCCAGCGCATGTTTCATAATTTCATCTTTCGCACCAGGCAACTGACCCGCCAGGCGCATGCCAATGCCACGAATCAGTTTCTTGGCCGGATTATCACCGGCAAACAGATCTTTAAAACCCTGCATGGCTGCAATCATTTTTGCTGCCTCTGCTTTACGCCAGCGTTCATAGCCGCGTAAGTTACGCTTGGTGCCAATATCCTGTCCCTGCTCCCAAAGTGTCATCACTTCCTGAGCCAGACTGGCGGCATCCAGCAGTCCGAGGTTGACCCCCTGACCGGCCAGCGGATGAATGGTATGCGCAGCATCCCCGACCAGAGCAACCCGCTCAACGGCAAAATCACGCGCGTAACGCATTTTAAGCGGGAAGGCATAACGTTTCCCCAACCACTTCACACAAACCGAGTTTGACATCAAATTCCGTTGTCAGCGCCTTATTGAATGACGCGTCATCCATCGCGACCAGGCGCTCTGCGTGCGAGGTTTCGGTTGACCAGACAATGGAACTCATCAGCGGATGCCCCATCGGTAAAAATGCCAGCGGGCCCTGCGGAGTAAAAATCTGACGAGCCACGGACTGATGCGGCTCTGCGGTGCGCACATTCGCCACGACCGCACTGTGGCCATAGTCCCAGTGAGTAAGCGGAATATCGAGCTGTTTACGCACCCAGGAGTTCGCGCCGTCAGCGCCGACCACCAGCTTGGCCGTCAGAGCCTGACCATTACTCAGTGTCAGCCACGCTTCGCTTTCGCCAACCGCCAGATTCTGGCAGGTAGCCGGCATAAACAGAGAGACATTGGATTGCTGTTTGACCTGATCGAGCAGCGCCAGTTGAATCACACGGTTTTCGACAATATGGCCCAGATTTGGCTGAGTCAGATGGTTAGCGCTGAATTCAATCCGCGCAAAACTGTCCTGTTCCCACACTTCCATCGCATGATAAGGCGCCGCACGGCGACTCATGATGCCACGCCAGGCACCCAGATTACTGAGGATGATCTCACTGGAGCGGCTGAGCGCAGAAACGCGTACATCCGGCAGTTCATTCAACCCTTCGTGGGGAATTTTGCCTTCAATTACCGCGATTCGCAGGTCAGTATCTTTAAATGCCGCAGCCAGAGCCAGTCCGACCATACCGCCGCCAACAATCGCAATATCCACGCTTTGCATCATAATTTTTTATACCCTTTATCGATTCACTACGCCCAGAGTGCGGCGCAGTAACGGAGATTTCAGCAGCGGCAGATTATCCATCGCTGCCAGGCCAAGATTACGGCCGATACGCAGTGCCAGTAAATCATTTGAGAACAGGTGCACCAGAGCCGAGGTCAGCGTAATGGTGTGCTGACGATCCGCGGCACGGCGCTGACTAAAACGGTGCAACTGCGCGTAACTGCCCAGTTCATCACCTCGGGTCAGCTCTTCGGCCAGAGAGGCTACATCGCGGATACCAAGATTAAATCCCTGCCCCGCGATGGGATGCAGTGTCTGCGCGGCATTACCGACAATCGCAAACCGGTGAGAGACATTCTGCTCACGGTGGCGCAGCAGCAGCGGATAAGCGCTGCGTTTACCCGCTTTGACAAACGCGCCCAGCCGCCAGCCAAACGCCTGCTGCAATTGCGCCATGAAAGCGGCATCATCGAGCGCCATCACCTGTTCGGCCAGTTGTGGCGGCAGACACCATACCAGAGACAGACGATTATCACGCATCGGCAGCAAAGCCACCGGACCGTGCTCGGTGAAGCGCTCAAAGGCACGTCCCTGATGCGCTTCACTGGCAACCACGTTGGCAATCACGGCCACCTGGCCGAAATCATGCTCGGCCAGTGCCATGCCGACCTGTTCGCAACAGGTTGAAACCGCACCGTCGGCTGCCACCAGCATTTTAGCCTGCAGGTGTTCACCGCTGTTCAGCGTCACCTCAACCTGATTGTGCTGACGCACCACCGAAGTGACGCTGGACGGGCAAAACAGCCGGATCGCGGCGCTTTGTTCGATTAACCCGGCATACAAACGGCCCACATCCGCCAGTTCAACCACATACCCGAGGGCATCAATAGCGAGCTTATCCTTGCTGATGTCGGTCATACCGGCATGACCACGATCCGACACATGAATATGTGAAATCGGTGAGGCGACCGGGGCAATGGTCTGCCACAGGCCCAACGAGGTTAAAATCTGTACCGTACCATGTGACAGCGCAATCGAACGGGCGTCAAACCCGGGATGCTGGTCATGATCTGGCTGATATGCTTCTACCACCGCCACGGATAAGCGGCCATGACTGAGCTTGTCCAGGGCCAGAGCCAGGGTTGCGCCCGCCATCGCACCACCGGCGATAATCACATCAAAACAGTGCGCCTCGTTCACTGACACCTCACTTAGTGAATGGTTGGTTGAGAATCTTTTTGTGGTTTAACACCGAACTCGGCGTGCAGAGTCAGTACGCAGGCTTTTACATGCTCGATCACCTGCTCCAGCAGTTGCGCCTGCTCTTCCAGATCATCCTCTTCATCAATACCCAGCTTGGCGATCTCTTCCAGATCTTCCAGTGCCTCTTTGGCTACCGCTGAAGCGTTTTGTACTTTAGCGCCAACCAGGCCAAGCCCAGAGATAAAGTGATTGACCCACTCCGCAACAGCATCAGCAAACAGCATCAGTGCGTGTTCACCCTGCTCTGTCGGCAGCAGCAGCGTCAGTTCCAGATCCGTTGCCGTCAGTTCCGCACTGCTGGCTTTCAACGTCTGCTCAGCCAGTGTCAGCGCCTGGACCGGCCAGCCCATTCCGTCGTTGGTGTAATCGAAAATCAGCGCTTGCCAGCTTTTATCATGCAGACTCAGGCCACCAGACAGCATGCCGGTCAGCAGACCGTGCAGTTTCTGCCGGTGTCACGCCAACGGCGGCCGACTGCAGTTCAGAAGCTAGAGTTGCGTAATCAGGGAAGGTGTTGTCGCTCATAATGGGCTCGTATTCAGGCAAATAACTGCCATCGTACCACTTCAGCGATCCGGCGAAAACGCTCACATCATCAATTGTGACCAGCTTTTATGCAAATTGCCCAATAACTGTGTTTTTGTCCTGACAATTTTTGATTCCGAGTGTGAAAAGCTTGAATCTTACTATCGCTTTACCTATAGTTTGACCCTCGATGGTCACGTAAGCGATATCATCCTAGTACGCGAATAGAGTTCATTTATCATGAGTAATCAAGCGGTTGACGTTGAAATTTTAGGCAAAGTAACTCGGGTTAACTGTCCACCGGGACAAGAAGAATCATTGTTAACTGCCGCCCAAGACCTCGACCGACGATTGAAAGAGATGGCCGATCGTACTAAGGTAACCAATGAGGTTAAGCTACTGACAATCGCCGCGCTGAACATCTGTTATGAGCTGCAAACCAAGCAGCAGGAAAAAGATGGTCAGCAGTCGGAAATAAACGGGCGAATGGAAAAGCTCGCCGCTTCTCTTGAAGAAGCACTACGTAAAGTCAAGCCAGGAGAGCTGTAGCCTTTACCATACAACGAATTTTCCCTGGGGTGTTCGTCAGCGGATGTAAGTCCCTGAGCCGATAAGCAACACCAAAGGGTTAGTATTTGGTAGCTATTGAGCAAGCTCGGCTCGTATCGAGAAGCCTACGGTTATCCTTGCTGACCCGCCTTGAACCAGCTGGTTCAAGGGCCACAATCCTCAACGGCACCCTGGGGTCCCTCTTATGCAATACTCTCGTCCTGAGCTGCGTAAGCTCATCCGTCAACGACGCAATGAACTGACCAGCGATATTCACTATCAGGCCAGTCAGGATCTGATCCGACGTTTCGCCGCACTGCCAGAAATGCACACCTGTCAGCACATCGCTCTCTATCTGTCGACTGACGGAGAACTCGATACCCAGCCGCTGATCGAATGGCTGTGGTCGCAGGGTAAATCGGTGTATCTGCCTGTCCTGCACCCGTTTCTCCGCCGGTAACCTGCTGTTCTTGCATTATGATACTGATACGGCGATGACCTTTAACAAGTACGGCATCCTCGAGCCTAAGCTCAATCAGACCTTAGTGAAGCCTGTGCGAGAGCTGGACCTTATCTGTACTCCGCTGGTCGCATTTGACTCACACGGACACCGGCTTGGCATGGGTGGCGGCTATTACGATCGCACACTGGAAAGCTGGTTTAAAACCGGTCAGGGAGCGATGCCGATTGGCCTGGCTCATGACTGTCAGCATGTTGAACAACTGCCGACCGAAGCCTGGGATGTTCCGTTACCCAAAATTCTTACGCCCAGCCGTTTGTGGCAATGGAAAGCGTGATCAAGAACCGCTTCACAAGGCGCATTATCGCTCTGTTTGAGTACATATCACCTTAGTTTGCGGGTATAATCGCGCCGCGCAAACCTGCGTCCTCACACAATCGAAATCAGGAGATGGGCATGACTCAAGATGAAATGAAAAAAGCCGCCGGTTGGGCTGCGCTGAAATACGTAGAGAAAGGCAGCATTGTCGGTGTCGGTACCGGCTCGACCGTGAATCACTTCATCGATGCTCTGGGTTCCATCAAAGATGATATTAAAGGTGCCGTCTCCAGCTCTGTTGCATCAACCGAAAAACTGAAAGGCTTAGGCATTGAAGTATTTGACTGCAACGACGTCATCAGCCTGGATATCTATGTCGATGGTGCGGACGAAATCAACCCGCAACGTGAGATGATCAAAGGCGGCGGTGCCGCGCTGACTCGTGAGAAGATCGTGGCAGCGATTGCCGATAAATTTGTCTGTATCGTCGATGGCAGCAAAGCCGTCGATGTGCTGGGCGAATTCCCGCTGCCGGTAGAAGTAATCCCGATGGCGCGCTCTTACGTGGCACGTCAGCTGGTCAAACTGGGCGGTGATCCTGTGTACCGTGAAGGCGTGGTAACGGACAACGGCAATATCATTCTGGATGTATACAACATGCGTATCACCAACCCGAAAGTACTGGAAGCAGACATCAATGCGATCGCCGGTGTGGTCACCAATGGCCTGTTTGCCCACCGTGGTGCCGATGTCGTGATCACCGGTACTCCGGAAGGCGCGAAAATCGCAGAATAAGATTGAAACAATCGTATTTTTTCAGTCATTTGACTACAAACGGCACCCGGGGTGCCGTTTTTTATTTCTTTTCTCCAATAAAATTATGCCTTATTCCGTAATTTTCTTACCCAAAGCAAAAATTTTTTGTTAACTTATTGCATAGAAGATACACAATGCAAACGTTTGCTTCGTTGTAAAAGCCTCTATAATGACGCGTTTCGTTGGGTGATATACCCAAAACAACTTGGAGTTGCAGTTAGTCAGCAGGCAAACTAGCCCGTTGAGCTTAGCTGATTGTGTGGCCCGGCCGTTCTGTACGGCACACACCGCTGCAATTTCAGGGAGAAAAGGGATAGCTTCTTTTGCCCACTTCCCATATTTAAGGACGAGAACAATGGCCAAAGTTTCACTGGAAAAAGACAAAATTAAAATCCTGCTCCTTGAAGGACTTCACCCATCTTCAGTTGAAGTTCTGCAAGCTTCCGGCTATACCAACATCGAATACCACAAAGGTTCAATGGACGAATCTGAATTGCTTGAAGCAATCAAAGACGTTCACTTTATTGGTATTCGCTCCCGCACTAACCTGACAGAGAAAGTGATCGACGCTGCAGAAAAGCTGGTCGCGATCGGTTGTTTCTGTATCGGTACTAACCAGGTGAACCTGAACGCGGCTGCCAAACGTGGTATTCCGGTATTTAACGCCCCATTCTCTAACACACGTAGTGTGGCAGAACTGGTACTGGGCGAAATCCTGTTGCTGCTGCGCGGTATTCCTGAGAAAAACGCCCTGGCACACCGCGGTGTATGGAAAAAGAGTGCGGACAACTCTTACGAAGCACGTGGCAAGAAACTTGGTATCATCGGTTACGGCCATATCGGTACTCAGTTGGGCATTATTGCTGAAAACCTCGGCATGCACGTTTACTACTATGACATCGAGAACAAACTGTCATTAGGTAACGCCACTCAGGTTCACACCATGAGCGAGCTGCTGAACAAATGTGACGTGATCTCGCTGCACGTTCCTGAAACGGCAGGCACCAAAGACATGATGGGCAAAGAAGAATTCGCCCGCATGAAACCGGGTTCGATTTTTATCAACGCGGCACGCGGTACTGTGGTAGATATTCCGGCCCTGTGTGATGCGATGGAATCAGGCCACCTGTCTGGTGCAGCCATCGACGTATTCCCGACCGAACCTGGCTCAAACAAAGAAGCATTCGAATCTCCGCTGATGAAATTCGACAACGTGCTGCTGACTCCGCACGTTGGTGGTTCAACTCAGGAAGCCCAGGAAAACATCGGTATCGAAGTTGCGGGCAAACTGGCGAAATACTCAGACAATGGTTCAACCCTGTCGAGCGTGAACTTCCCAGAAGTTTCACTGCCAGAGCAGCGTAACACCTCACGTCTGCTGCACATCCACCAGAACCGTCCGGGTATCCTGACTCAAATCAACACCATCTTTGCTCAGGATGGCATCAACATCGCAGCCCAGTACCTGCAAACCTCTCCGGAGATCGGCTACGTGGTGATTGACGTTGAAGCAGAAACGTTCAGAAGAAGCGCTGGACAAACTGAAGAACATCGAAGGCACGATTCGCGCGCGTATCCTGCACTAAGCCTCACCGGGCGGGGCCTGCCGCTTCGCCCGCTGTTGCCGCTTAAATTTCAAAGTGGCTTGTAGATAAAGTTGCTTGAACATAAAAAAACCAGCCATCAGGCTGGTTTTTTGTATTTGACGGCTGCGTTAACCGCGCAGCGCACGCTCACCGCGGGCAATGCCCACCACACCACTACGCGCCACTTCTATTACATCGGTCACTTCCGCAATCGCGTCGATGAACGCATCAAGCTTATCACTGCTGCCGGCCAACTGGACGGTGTATTGTGAAGCGGTCACATCAACAATCTGACCACGGAAAATATCAGCGGTTCGTTTCACTTCGGCGCGGGCAAAGCCACTGGCTTTGACCTTAACCAGCATCAGTTCACGTTCGATATGTTCAAACTCGGTCACTTCCTGCACTTTCAGCACATCAATCAGCTTGTGCAGCTGCTTCTGAATCTGCTCAAGCTGCATCTCATTGGAAGTGGTGGTGATGTTAAGACGCGATAAGGTCTCATCATCCGTTGGCGACACATTGAGGGTTTCAATGTTGTAACCACGCTGCGAGAACAAGCCAACAACACGAGACAAAGCACCCGGCTGGTTTTCTAGTAGTAGTGAAATAATATGTCTCATCTTAAGTTCGCTCCGTTTTGCTTAACCACATTTTGTCCATACCCTCGCCTTTGATTTGCATTGGGTAGACGTGCTCCGTTTCATCCACATTGATATCGACAAACACCAGACGATCTTTCATATCCAGCGCTTTTTTCAGTCCCGCCTCCAGTTCATCCGGAGTGGAAATTCGAATACCAACATGGCCGTAAGCTTCTGCGATTGCCGCAAAGTCCGGCACAGAACTCATGTATGAGTTTGAGTGACGCCCCTGGTAAATAATGTCCTGCCACTGCTTGACCATACCCAGGAAGCGGTTGTTAAGGTTAATGATTTTGACCGGAATATCGTACTGCAGTGCCGTAGACAGTTCCTGAATATTCATCTGGATACTGCCATCACCGGTCACCACCACCACTTCTTCTTCCGGCATGGCGAACTTGACCCCAATCCCGGCTGGCAGGCCAAAGCCCATCGTGCCAAGACCACCGGAGTTGATCCAGCGACGTGGTTTATTGAACGGATAGTATAAGGCTGCAAACATCTGGTGCTGACCCACATCAGACGCCACATAAGCATCACCATTAGTCAGCTTGTGCAGCGTTTCAATCACTTGCTGTGGTTTGATGCGTTCCGGATTGGTTTCATAAGCCAGGCACTGACGTGAGCGCCAGACATCGATCTCACTCCACCACTCTGCCAGCGCTTCGCTGTCATTACGCTCTGACTGCTCTGCCAGCAGTTTAAGCATGGTTTCCAGTACCTGCTCAGCCGAGCCGACAATCGGCAGGTCAACTTTGACGTTTTTCGAGATCGATGATGGATCAATATCGATGTGCATGATCTTGGCATCCGGACAGTATTTTTCCAGATTGTTGGTCGTGCGGTCATCAAAACGTACACCGACCCCGAAGATCAAATCGGCATTGTGCATCGCCATGTTGGCTTCATACACACCGTGCATGCCCAACATACCGAGAGAATTCTTGTGAGTACCCGGAAACGCGCCCAGCCCCATCAGGGTGCTGACCACAGGAAGGTTAAGCTCTTCCGCCAGTTTGATCACCTGTTCATGCGCTTCGGAAATGACCGCGCCACCACCGATGTACAGCACCGGTTTTTTCGCTTCCAACAACGCTTTAAGTGCTTTCTTTATCTGACCTTTATGCCCGGAAGTGGTCGGGTTGTAAGAGCGCATTTTCACGCTTTCAGGGTACTGATAAGGCAATTTGATCTGCGGATTCATCACATCTTTTGGTACGTCGATAACCACAGGGCCGGGACGTCCGGTTGATGCAATATAAAATGCTTTTTTGATCGTCTCAGGAATGTCTTCGGCTTTTTTCACCAGGAAGCTGTGTTTTACGATCGGACGGGAGACGCCGACAATATCACACTCCTGGAACGCGTCATTACCAATCAGATTGGTCGCCACGTTGCCGGAAATAACGATCATTGGGATGGAGTCCATGTATGCGGTCGCAATACCAGTCACGGTATTGGTCGCACCCGGACCAGAACAGACCAGAACCACACCCGGTTTACCGGTTGCACGCGCATAACCATCGGCCATATGCGTGGCAGCCTGTTCATGACGAACCAAAACGTGTTTGATGCTGTCAGTTTTTTCGTGCAGGGCGTCGTAGATATCGAGAAACGGAGCCACCTGGGTAGCCAAAGATTTGCTCTACACCTTCTTCGATCAGAGACTGAACCACCATCTCTGCGCCGGATAACATTGCCATATTTTCTCCTTACCCAACACCAGTTACCAGGTCAGTAAACGGGATGGGTTATACATAGTTAGGGCTTATTCGTAGCCTAATTCGAAAACTTTCCGCTTTCGGCTATGTCCCGTACTTGTCATAACAAGTACTAAGGTAACGCAACAACTTTAACGCTTTATTTCCATCAGGTCTAACCGGTCAAAACACGCATTTCTGACAAGATATGGCAAATAGTGCAATCTCAAGTGTTCAATTCTGAACCAGGTTACATATTCAGCCAGTAACGCAACCATACATATAAAAAAAAGTGGAATATTTTGCTGCAGCCGGATTAAAACCACACAAAATGCCTATCAGACCACCAGCGCAGTCTGCAGATAGAAAAATCCCCGCAGACCAGTGGCAGCGGGGATTGAAGGTAAAATTAGTGCCTGACCGCCTTAACGGCGCTCAGGTTTATCCTGATACATTTCTTCGATTTCATCCTGATAACGGTCATTAATCACCTTTCTGCGCAATTTTTGCGTCGGGGTTAATTCTCCGTCATGCATCGAAAAGGCTTTAGGAAGCAATTTGAATTTTTTGACCTGCTCAAATTTTGCCAGACCATGCTGAAGATCGTTGATACGCTGCTCAAACATCTCAATGATCTGACTGTGCTTGATGAGATCAAGGCGATCCTGGTACTTAATGTTCAGCTGTTTGGCATAGAGTTCCAAAGTATCAAAACAGGGCACGATCAGCGCCGACACGAATTTACGCGTGTCCGCGATCACGGCGATCTGCTCAATAAAATGATCCTTACCCAGCGTGCCTTCAATCATCTGCGGCGCTATGTATTTACCCCCTGATGTTTTCATCAGCTCCTTAATCCGATCGGTAATAAACAGGTTACCCTCTTCATCCAGATACCCCGCATCACCGGTCTTCAGGAATCCTTGCTCATCAAAGGCACTCGCTGTCTCTTGCGGCATGTTGTAGTAACCGCGCATCACCATAGGACCACGGACCAGGATTTCGTCGTTGGCACCAATTTTCACCTCAGCGCCCGGCATCATGGTACCGATCGAGTCGGGATGAAACGTATCATCATCCCAGCATGAAACCGTGGCCGTGGTTTCTGTCATGCCGTAACCCAGTTTAATGTTGATCCCCAGCGCATGAAAAAAACGACCGATGGTGGCATCAAGTTTGGCCCCGCCGCACGGCATAAAGCGCACTCTGCCGCCGAGCAGTGCGCGCAGCTTATTCAGCACCAGGCGGTCAGCCAGCCGATAAGCCTGACTCAATAGCCAGGCTGGCTTAACCTGCCTCGCCCGGCATTGGGCCATTTTCGCGCCCATGTTAACCGCCCATGTAAACAGCCACTTTTTATGCCAGGGTGCGCTGGCGACTTTGTCATGAATGGCTGAGAAAATTTTCTCGTAGAAACGCGGCACTGCGCACATCACTGTCGGCCGCACCTGAGTCAGGGCATCACGCACTTCTGAGACATCCTGCAGATAACAGTTAGTGGCTCCCTTATAGAGCACAAAACAGGTCCAGGCCCGTTCAAACACATGTGATAAAGGCAGGAAACAGAGTGATACATCCTGCTCTGTCATGGTCAGGCGCTGATCATGACCACTAAGCTGTGCCGCCACATTGCGATAGTCCAGCATCACCCCTTTCGGACTGCCGGTTGTGCCGGAGGTATAAATCAGGGTAAACAGATCGTCGTCGCTCGCCTGCTGCAGACGCTCAGATAGCTGTGATTGCCGTTCGGGCTGAGCTGAAGCAACAAACTGCTGCCAGTGAACAACCTGCGGCTCATCGCGGACTGCAACTTCATCACTCATCACCACGACAAGTTGCAGCGACGGACACAGGGCCAGCAACTGGCGCGCCGCGTCATATTGTGCCAGCTCACCGACAAACAGAACTTTCACCTGCGCATCCCGGACAATATAAGCAGCCTGCTCGAGAGTATTAGTCGGGTAAATAGGGACAGAAACCGCGCGAACCTGTAACGCGGCAAAATCAGCAATAGTCCAGCGCGGACTGTTATTGGCAAAGATGCCGACTTTGTCCTGCACATCAAGGCCAAAACTCAGTAGTGCCAGGGACAATTCGTCCATTTGCGAGCCGAACTGCGTCCAGCTGATACCTTGCCATTGCCCGCCAACTTTATGTTGCAGTGCGATTCGATTCTTGCCGGCAGCGACCTGCTCCCGGATGCGTTTAACGATATGAAAAGTCAACTTCGTCATCTCTATTTACCTTTGGCTTACACCTGTAAGCTATTTCGCGCGCAAGTCTACCTTTCGCGGGGTAAAAGACAACGATGGATATCAAAGTTATCAGTAATAGTGGTGTGCTACACAGATAAAAAAACCTCAGACTGGATCACTCCAATCTGAGGTTACTTCTGGCCTGAGAGGCTGATTATCCGGCGACGACGTCACCACAAATCATCATTAACTGATCTCGTAACCAAATGTGTCCTTTGTCTTTTTCACTCGATTCATGCCAGCTCAGATAACCACTGATACGGCCGTGATCAAACGGGAAACTCCAGCATTTGCAGCTCTTGCTTGTTGGCGGCATTTTCCACCATCCAGCGTGGAGCAATGGTCACCAGCTCAGACTGGCCAACCACATACAGTACGTTGCTCAGACCGGTACCTTCATAGCTTGGCTGACAATCCAGTTCACGATAAGCCTGCTCAGAAAAACTGCGCTGGCCATGGACTTTGGACAGCTTAGCGTGCTGCTCGCGCGCCAGCTCTTCACGACTGACCGAACCCTGGATACGCGGGTGATTTTTTGAAGTGACCACCACCAGCTCATCCTGGAAGATTTCTGTACTGGAGAAACCCTGCTCATCAAAGTGAGCGTAATCGATGACGAAATCGATCTCCTGATAACGCATACGCTCAGCCAGTTGACGATCAAATTCCGCATCTAAGTGCAGTTGAACGTTCGGAGCCTGCTGGTGAATTCCGGTCATGATTTGCGGTGCGAAGCGAATATCACACGGACTGCAAATCGCCAGTTTAAACAGGCGGGTGGAAGACTCAGGGGCAAACACCGCGCTTGGCAGTTCATTGCGAATTAATTGCAGAGCCTGACGGATAGGAGCAAACAACTGACGCGCACGCTGGGTTGGCTGGATACCACGCCCCTGGCGCATAAACAGCTCATCATTAAACATCACTTTCAGACGGGCAACGGCGTTACTCACCGCCGGTTGAGACATGCCCAGATTGTGTGCGGCTCGGGTAATGTTCTGCTCTTGCATGACAGCATCAAACACCGTCAGCAAATTGAGGTCTACACCACGTAATGTACTTTCCATTCGATAGCTGGCTATGGCGCTCATCGTATCTTTTCTATCTAGCATTTGGTACGCCTCTTCGTAGTTGTCTGCTCACAGTCGCGAAAAATTCGACGACTTATTGATGTCCGGAGGGGCAAGTGAATAGCCATTATTGGTGGTATTTATCCACCGGATACATCCATCGGGAAATCTAATATCAACATTCCCTAATCGATTGGCAATACGATTGATAAAAAGTCAGTATTTTTTACCCGAAGACAAAAAAAGCCAATACAATTCAATGCATTGGCTTTTTATAAAAAAATATAAAAATCGATATCAATGACATAACCACACTCATTGACTGGATTAATGAATAAAAGTTTTATCGTTAACCGTCATTCGTCGGGTTAATACAAGCATCAAATCCAATCATGAGAGCAATTAATTTATTGAGACATAGCTCGGAAAATCGACCTGTTGCCATAAACTGTTGCATAGCTCAGAGTGATCATTCCAGTGGCCTTTCAGTACCCAATCAACGATTGCATTCGCCACATTAGGGTAAACCACTTTCTCAGCCTGTTTCTCATCCAGCCAGCGGCTCACTGCGGAAGGATCGAGAAAATCCATCACTGAAGCCAACCCGAGAATATCTAATGTCGCGACATTACTTTGCTGTTCAAACTGACCATTCAGCGGCTTGAGCAAAAGTTTCTTACCCAGCGACATCGCCTCTGACGGCAGCTCAAAACCACCATTGGCCATCACACCGGCACAATGATGTAAATGTTGTTGAAAGCGACTGTGACAAAGCGAACGCAACTCAACGTTCTCGATCACTTCATCTTCCACAATATTGGGGTGATAAAACACAAACTGATGATTGGCAAAACGGAACAGCAGCTCACATACATGTTCAACATTTTCAAACGGCAGATAGACCAGGATGTAATCCTGACAGCTGCTCGGTTGCAGTGAAGTGTGCACAATAGGCGGCAGAATCGGCTGTTCAAAATGATACCAGTGCAGGCCGAGGTGGTGATCGGCCGGAGCGAAACGGCGCATGATCACTTTATCGAGCCAGCTCGCACCTTTCAGAGGCACCGAGTAACGAAAAGCGTTTCTGATGGCTGATACCGATGCAAGGAACCTTTTGCTGCTTTGCCGCCCAGGCGGACACCGGCTCAAAGTCGTTCAGCACCAGATCATAAGCAGAGAGATCCAACTGCTTAATTTCGCGCAGCAGTTGCAGCGGACTATTATTGAGTGCGGTTTTGCAATAATTCACCCGCCCCTTATCGGTGGCAAACGTCATTCCACGCCGGGTCTGATAATCCCCAAAACACTCCATCGAGAAATATTGTCCCTGCGCCCGGCCGGAAAACAGAAAGTCAATTTGCGCACCGCGCAGGGCAAATGCGTCACACATGGCTCGCGCACGGGTTATGTGCCCGTTGCCCGTGCCTTGCACACCGTAAAGGATCTTCACAGGAAGCTCTCCAGCAATAACAGCGACAGAGTCGCACTGCCGATGCCCAGACAGGCACCAATCAGTACATCACTTAAAAAATGCACCCCGAGCAAAATACGGGCACTGCCAATCAATGCCGCCCATAACAGGGCCAGTGCATAAATCTCAGGATAGAAATGCCCAATCAGGGTAGCCATGACAAAGGCTGCTGCGGTGTGGCCGGATGGCAGGCTGTAGCGATCAGACGGAGTAATAAAAGCGGTCAGATGAGGCGACAACTCTGCCGGTCGACGGCGTTGAAAACTGTTTTTTAACCCCCAGTACACCGGTAACTCAAACGCGAACGCCAGCAGACCGGCATACAAAAAAAGATGTCCGTTGTGCCCATCCAACGCCCACGCCAATAACCCGAACAAAACGTACAAGTGGCCGTCACCAGTATGGGATACGGCCCTGCTCACCCGGGCTATCGGCTGATTGAATTTGTGTTGTAAACACAGTAGTGAAAAGGCCAAGTCAAGCTTAGCGATAGGTTCGATGGTACGCATAAGCACTCTTCTCCCTGTTGAGATACCCTATCTAGGCCAAAGATAAGAGCAGCAGATGACAAATCGGTGATGCTTTGTTTGTAAATGAATGACAAAGTCAGCGAGCAGAAGATAATGCACGCGCTTAACGTCAAATAAGCACCCTGTTGCTATAAAACACAACAAAAGACAAAGAGAGAAAACTTCGGTGACACTGTATTTAGAGTGGGGTCGCAGCACAAGCAGCAGCATATAATGCTACCCATAGGTTTGATTACAATTTAAAACTCCAGACCACGAATAAAAAATCAACTTATGGTTGACGTGCTCAAGTGAGTGCGGTACTAATCTGTTATCTTAATTTTGGTGGTCAGCTTGTCATGACAATGCGCTTTTCTCTACTCCTCAGCCTGCTCCTTATCGTGATTCCATCGCGCGGGTAGTCTGTGGCAGAAAAACACCACAACAGATTTACAAAAACCCGCATCCAATGCGGGTTTTTTTATAATTAAATTCAGGAAGTAAACGATTAACTCTCGGAAAGAGGAAGCAAACATGAACGATCAGGTGATTATATTCGACACAACGTTGCGCGATGGTGAACAAGCATTATCTGCCAGCCTAACTGTAAAGGAGAAGCTGCAAATCGCATTCGCACTGGAACGCCTGGGTGTTGACGTGATCGAAGCGGGCTTTCCGGTTTCATCACCTGGTGATTTTGAATCGGTGCAAACCATCGCTAAAAACATCAAAAACAGTCGTATTTGTGCCCTTTCCCGCGCCGTTGCAAAAGATATCGATGTCGCAGCAGAAGCACTGAAAGTCGCTGAAGCTTTCCGAATCCACACCTTCCTGGCTACTTCCACCATTCACGTTCAAGACAAATTACGCCGCACTTATGATGATGTGGTAGAAATGGCAGTAAATGCCGTTAAACATGCGCGTAACTACACCGATGATGTCGAGTTCTCATGTGAAGATGCAGGCCGTACTCCTATCGATAATCTGTGCCGTATGGTTGAAGCGGCGATTAATGCGGGCGCGACCACAATTAACATTCCGGATACCGTGGGTTACACCCTGCCTAGCGAATTCGGTGGTATTATTGAGCAGTTGTTTAACCGCGTACCAAACATCGATAAAGCCGTTATCTCTGTGCACTGTCACGATGACTTAGGCTTATCGGTTGCCAACTCAATTGCAGCAGTTCAAGCAGGTGCACGTCAGGTAGAAGGGACTATCAACGGTATCGGTGAACGCGCCGGTAATACCGCTCTGGAAGAAGTGGCCATGATCATCAAAACGCGTGGCGAAACTGATGGGCGTAAAAACCGGCTTCAAGCATGAAGAAATCAGCCGTACCAGTAAACTGGTCAGCCAGTTGTGTAACATGCCGATTCAAAGTAACAAAGCAATCGTTGGTGCCAATGCCTTCAGCCACTCTTCCGGTATCCACCAGGACGGCATGCTGAAGAATAAGAATACCTACGAAATCATGACACCGGAGTCAATTGGCCTGAAAAACCAGGCTCTGAACCTGACCAGCCGCAGCGGCCGTGCTGCAGTGAAGAGCCACATGGATAGCATGGGTTACAACGAGGCTGAGTACAATCTGGATGCCTTGTACGCCGACTTCCTGAAACTGGCTGACCGTAAAGGCCAGGTGTTTGACTACGATCTGGAAGCGCTGATGCACTTCTCTAATCTGCGCGAAGAAGATGACTTCTACAAGCTGAACTACCTGAGCGTCCAATCCGGCAGTGTGATGGCGACAACATCCATCAAACTGCAATGCGGTGACGAAGAGAAATGCGAAGCGGCAGTCGGCAACGGCCCGGTAGATGCACTATACCAGTGTATCTACCGCATCACCGGTTACGATATCGTACTGGACAAGTTTGACCTGACCGCGAAAGGCGAAGGCGAAGACGGCTTAGGCCAGGCAGATATCATTGCTAACTACAAAGGCCGTAAATATCACGGTACCGGCATCTCGACCGATATCGTAGAGGCATCCGGCCAGGCACTGCTGCACGTGATTAACAGCATTCACCGTGCCGACCAGATTGCCGAAATTAAACAGAAAAAGAAAATAGCGACGGTTTAACACCGTCACTATCGCAAACACAACTTTGAACGAAAAATATCAGATACGTAAAGGACTCGCATGACAGACAAAACTTACAAGATTGCCGTACTTCCAGGTGACGGCATCGGCCCAGAAGTAATGCAACAGGCACATAAGGTGCTGGATGCAGTAGAAAAGAAACACCAGTTAACTTTCGTGCGTGAAGAACATGACATTGGCGGTATCGCAATCGACAATCACGGTTGTCCGCTGCCAGAGAGCACTCTGCAGGCTTGTGAAGAGTCGGATGCTGTGCTGTTCGGTTCAGTCGGTGGTCCCAAGTGGGAACACCTGCCACCAAACGATCAGCCGGAACGTGGTGCCCTGCTGCCACTGCGTAAGCATTTCCAGTTGTTCTGTAACCTGCGCCCTGCGCAGATCCATAAAGGTCTGGAAGCCTTTTCTCCTTTACGTGCTGATATTTCTGAGCGTGGTTTTGATATTGTGGTGGTACGCGAGCTGACCGGCGGTATCTATTTTGGTCAGCCAAAAGGCCGTGAAGGTGAAGGCGCAAATGAAAAAGCGTTTGATACCGAGGTCTACCACCGTTACGAGATTGAACGTATTGCCAAGATTGCGTTTGAGTCCGCGCGCCTGCGTCGTAAAAAAGTCTGCTCAATTGATAAAGCCAACGTACTGCAAAGCTCAATTTTGTGGCGCGAAGTGGTGACTGAAATCGCCAAAGACTACCCGGACGTTGAACTGTCGCACATGTACATCGACAACGCGACCATGCAGCTGATCAAAGATCCGTCTCAGTTCGATGTCATGCTGTGCTCAAACATCTTCGGTGACATCATTTCTGACGAATGTGCAATGATCACCGGTTCAATGGGTATGCTGCCATCAGCCAGCATGAACGAGAGCCAGTTTGGCCTGTTTGAGCCTGCGGGCGGCAGTGCGCCGGATATCGCAGGTAAGAACATCGCCAACCCGGTCGCGCAGATCCTGTCTGCGGCACTGATGCTGCGTTACAGCCTGGGTGAAGAAAATGCCGCTCAGGATATCGAAGCAGCCGTCAGCAAGGCGCTGTCTGCAGGCCAGCTGACCGGAGACCTGGCTGGTGACAAACCAGCGCTGTCGACCAGCGAAATGGGTGATGTGATTGCCGGATATATTCTGAACGCATAATCGTCTCAAGCATAACTAAAAGAGCCGGTTTAAACCGGCTCCACTCTGGCTCTCTTGAGCTCAAGGAAGTAGCAATGTCCCAAGCAAAAACCTTATACGAAAAAGTTTACGATGCGCACGTTGTCGTTGCGGCGCAAGGTGAAAACCCGATTCTGTATATCGACCGTCACCTGGTACATGAAGTCACCTCACCACAGGCATTTGACGGCCTGCGCGAAAAAGGCCGCCAAGTGCGTCAGGTCGGTAAGACCTTCGCCACCATGGATCACAACGTATCGACCACCACCAAAGACATCAATGCGTCTGGCGAGATGGCCCGCATTCAGATGGAAACGCTGTCCAAGAAACTGTGAAGAGTTTGGTGTTACCCTGTATGACCTCAACCATAAATATCAGGGTATCGTGCACGTTATGGGGCCGGAGCTGGGTATTACCCTGCCGGGCATGACGATTGTATGTGGTGACTCACATACCGCGACTCACGGCGCATTCGGTTCATTGGCGTTTGGTATTGGTACGTCGGAAGTTGAACACGTTCTGGCGACTCAGACGCTGAAACAAGCACGCGCCAAAACCATGAAAATCGAAGTGAAAGGCAAAGTGGCAGCGGGTATTACCGCGAAAGATATCGTGCTGGCTATCATTGGTGAAACCACTGCTGCCGGCGGTACCGGCTACGTGGTTGAATTCTGCGGCGAAGCTATCCGTGATCTATCGATGGAAGGCCGTATGACCGTGTGTAACATGGCCATTGAGTTAGGTGCAAAAGCCGGCTTGATCGCACCAGATGAGACCACATTCAACTACATCAAAGGTCGTAAGTTTGCACCAAGCGGTGCTGACTGGGATGCCGCCGTCGAGTACTGGAAAACCTTTAAAACAGACGAAGATGCGCAGTTCGATGCTGTCGTGACTCTGAACGGTGCTGACATCAAACCTCAGGTGACCTGGGGAACAAACCCGGGTCAGGTGATCGCAGTCGATCAACCGATTCCGGCTCCGGCTTCATTTGCCGATCCGGTGGAGCGTGCTTCAGCAGAAAAAGCACTGGCTTACATGGGCCTGGAAGCAGGCAAAATGCTGTCTGACTACCCGGTTGATAAAGTCTTCGTCGGTTCTTGTACTAACTCACGTATTGAAGATATGCGTGCAGCAGCCGCAGTTGCCAAAGGCAAAAAGGTTGCTTCTCACGTACAGGCCCTGATCGTCCCTGGCTCTGAACAGGTGAAAGCTCAGGCCGAACAAGAAGGTCTGGATAAGATCTTTATCGAAGCAGGTTTTGAATGGCGCCTGCCAGGTTGCTCAATGTGTCTGGCGATGAACAATGACCGCTTAGGTCCTGGGGAGCGTTGTGCATCAACCTCCAACCGTAACTTTGAAGGCCGTCAGGGCCGTGATGGTCGTACCCATCTGGTCAGCCCGGCAATGGCAGCAGCAGCAGCGATCGCTGGCCACTTCGTCGATATCCGCGAAATTAACTAAGGACAGAGGACATAAACAATGGCAGGTTTTCAACAACATACAGGCTTAGTGGTTCCTCTGGACGCAGCAAACGTCGATACAGATGCCATCATCCCGAAACAGTTTCTGCAGAAAGTAAACCGCATCGGTTTTGGTAAGCACCTGTTCCACGACTGGCGCTTCCTGGATGATGCCGGTCTTGAAGCCAACCCGGAATTTGTGATGAACAAGGCCCGCTATCAGGGAGCAAGTATTCTGCTGGCGCGCGAGAAACTTCGGCTGTGGCTCATCTCGTGAGCACGCCCCATGGGCACTGGCGGATTACGGTATCCGTGTGATGATCGCACCAAGCTTTGCGGACATTTTCTACGGTAACTCAATCAACAACCAGATGGTTCCGGTACGCCTGACCGAGCAGGAAGTCGATGAACTGTTCACTTACGTTGAAGCTAACGAAGGTGCACAAATCACGGTTGATCTGGAAAGCATGACAGTTTCTGCGAATGGCAAAAGCTACTCATTCGAAATCGATGAGTTCCGTCGTCACTGCCTGCTCAACGGTTTAGACAACATCGGCCTGACTCTTCAGCATGAAGCGAAGATCGCCGAATACGAAGCGAAAATCCCGGCGTTTCTGAAATAACGGCGCGATTGAGATTATTTACCAGGGCTGCATACTGCAGCCCTTTTTTGTACCTGACGTATTAGCGGCTAGTATTTACTTCTGTAAGTAACTGTCACCTTATCCGGTCTGAATGACCTCAGCTCAGCAACAGTAAGGAAAGTTAAGCCGATGAAATATATACTGAGTTTATTATTCTGCTTACCTGTCAGCGTATTCGCTGCGCCAAAAGCGGATTTGTGGCTTTTCTGGGCGACCAGTAACCAAGAAAACCAGCAAAAAGTAGCGCATGACACCTGGCAACAACTGCTTGATCGCTATCTCTCCCACAATGGTGAATATACCTTGTTTGACTACGCCGCCGTCAGTCAGACAGATCAGCACAAACTCAGTCGTTACCTTTCCTCTCTGGCTGCTGTCGACCCAAGAAAGCTTAACCGCCCAGAACAATATGCCTACTGGATAAATCTCTACAACGCACAAACCGTACAACTCATCCTGCAACACTATCCACTGGACTCCATTACCCAATTAGGCGGCCTGTTCAGCTTTGGGCCCTGGGATGACAAAGTACTTACCATTGCCGGTCAAAGGCTAACCCTGAATGACATTGAGCATCGTATACTGCGCCCGATTTGGCTCGACCCCAGAACTCACTATGCACTCAACTGTGCCAGCCTGGGCTGTCCTAACCTGCAGCCTCAAGCCTTTACCGCTGATAATCTCGAACAGTTACTCGATAGTGCCGCACAAGAGTTTATCAACAGTGAAAAAGGCGCACACATGAAAGACGAAAAGCTGGTTCTCTCCAGTATTTATGACTGGTATCAGGCCGATTTTGGCTCCCGTCAGCAACTTATCCGGCACCTGGCAACCTATCGTGCAGACCTGTCCGGTTTTCAGGGCAACATCCGCTATCAGTACAACTGGGCATTAAATGAGGCGGGAGCAGGAATATAGAGGGTCTAGGGTCTAGGGTCTAGGGTCTAGGGTCTAGGGTCTAGGGTCTAGGGTCTAGGGTCTAGGGTCTAGGGTCTAGGGTCTAGGGTCTAGGGTCTAGGGTCTAGGGTCTAGGGTCTAGGGTCTAGGGTCTAGGGTCTAGGGTCTAGGGTCTAGGGTCTAGAAAATATGTCGCATAGGGACATGGTAAGCAACACCCATGTGAGAACATTTATTGATAAAAACAGGGAGAAGGAAGGGACAAGTTATCACTCTAGGAACTAGAAACCTAGGTTCCTATAATACCAATCGCACTAATTTTATGATCTAATATCAGCTTCAATAGGAGCTGATATGACGACCCCTGACTTCCCAAAACTTATTCGTGAAACATCCGATGCTAGGATGCGTACGAGACTTCTTGCTATATCTCATTTCGTGGATGGAAAAAGCCGCACTCAGATCGCCAAATATTTAAAAGCCAGCCGTACCAGTATCAATAACTGGGTCGCGGCTTATTTAAAGAATGGTGTTGAAGGCTTGGTAGAAAAGCAGCATACAGGCCGTCCTCCACGACTGACTGAAGACCAGCTATCTCAGTTAAAGCTGTACATCACTTCCAATGCGATTAAGCCTGAAGGTGGCAGACTACAGGGGACAGATATTATTGAATTCATCCATGAAGAATTTGGCCTATCGTACAGCTTATCAGGCATCTATAAGATATTGAGAAAGCTTGATTTAGTTTGGATAACAACGCGTTCAAAGCACCCAAAGCAATCTGTAGAAGCACAAGAAGCTTTTAAAAAAATTCCCAATAGAAACGATCCTTAAGATCCCAGGACATGTTGCTTTAAAAGATGTTCAAATCTGGTTTCAAGATGAAGCCAGATTTGGCCAGCGCAACACAACAACCCGAATATGGGCAGAAAAAGGGACTCGTCCCAGAGCGGTACAACAACAGCAATTTGAGTATGCGTACCTATTTGGAGCGGTGTGCGTTAATACCGGAGAAACTGAAGCTATTGTTGTTCCGATGAGCAACATGGAAGCAATGAAAGAGCAACTCAGGCTCATTTCTCAATCCACACCCGCAGACAAACATGCTGTCGTCATCATGGATCAAGCCAGTTGGCATCAAAGTTATCTTGCTGATTCATTCAAGAAACCTGACTGTCATTCATATACCGCCCTATTCACCGGAACTCAACCCAATAGAGCAGGTATGGAGTTGGTTGCGTCAGAACGAAATAGCCAATAGGTGTTTTGAATGTTACGACGATATTGTCGACAAGCTGTGTAGTGCTTGGAATCGTTTTTGTGCAGACAAAAGCAGAGTCATTTCGCTCTGCTTTAGAGATTGGACTATATTGACCAGTTAATTAGTGTGATTGGTATAACCTTAAAACGAGAAAACCCCGACCTTATGGTCAGGGTTTTGAAATCAAGCCTGGCGATGTCCTACTCTCACAGGGGCGGTGCGACGACTCGCAAGCACACACTCCCTTTTCCAAATTCTACCGGCCTGAAACGAGAAAACCCCGACCTTATGGTCAGGGTTTTGAAATCAAGCCTGGCGATGTCCTACTCTCACAGGGGCGGTGCGACGACTCGCAAGCACACACTCCCTTTTCCAAATTCTACTGGCCTAAAACGAGAAAACCCCGACCTTATGGTCAGGGTTTTGAAATCAAGCCTGGCGATGTCCTACTCTCACATGGGGAAACCCCACACTACCATCGGCGCTACTTCGTTTCACTTCTGAGTTCGGAATGGAATCAGGTGGGTCCAAAGTGCTATGGTCGCCAAACAAATTTTTTGACAGCTTATGCGTGTCGAATAAATGGTGCTGATACCCAGAATCGAACTGGGGACCTCATCCTTACCAAGGATGCGCTCTACCGACTGAGCCATATCAGCACACTAAATCTTGTCACTGAGGACGGGAAACCTGTTAAAAACAAGTCTCTGAAATTTAAAGCCTGGCGATGTTCTACTCTCACATGGGGAAGCCCCACACTACCATCGACGCTGTTTCGTTTCACTTCTGAGTTCGGAATGGGATCAGGTGGGTCCAAAACGCTATGGTCGCCAAGCAAATTCTGTTTTTATTTTCACTTTTTCTAAAAAAGTGAAGACAAAAAATCTGGAAAGCTGTTTATGTTCTCACACACATTCAATGTACTTGCATTGAGTCCAATCAAAACCCCTTGGGTGTTGTATGGTTAAGCCTCACGGGCAATTAGTACAGGTTAGCTCAACGCCTCACAACGCTTACACACCCTGCCTATCAACGTTCTAGTCTCGAACAACCCTTTAGGACACTTAAAGTGTCAGGGAAGACTCATCTCAGGGCTCGCTTCCCGCTTAGATGCTTTCAGCGGTTATCGATTCCGAACTTAGCTACCGGGCAATGCGTCTGGCGACACAACCCGAACACCAGAGGTTCGTCCACTCCGGTCCTCTCGTACTAGGAGCAGCCCCCTTCAATCTTCCAACGCCCACGGCAGATAGGGACCGAACTGTCTCACGACGTTCTAAACCCAGCTCGCGTACCACTTTAAATGGCGAACAGCCATACCCTTGGGACCGACTTCAGCCCCAGGATGTGATGAGCCGACATCGAGGTGCCAAACACCGCCGTCGATATGAACTCTTGGGCGGTATCAGCCTGTTATCCCCGGAGTACCTTTTATCCGTTGAGCGATGGCCCTTCCATTCAGAACCACCGGATCACTATGACCTGCTTTCGCACCTGCTCGAATTGTCATTCTCGCAGTCAAGCGGGCTTATGCCATTGCACTAACCTCACGATGTCCAACCGTGATTAGCCCACCTTCGTGCTCCTCCGTTACTCTTTGGGAGGAGACCGCCCCAGTCAAACTACCCACCAGGCACTGTCCTCGAACCGGATAACGGTCCAGAGTTAGAACATCAAACATACAAGGGTGGTATTTCAAGGACGGCTCCAACGCAACTGGCGTCACGTCTTCAAAGCCTCCCACCTATCCTACACATGTAGGTTCAATGTTCAGTGCCAAGCTGTAGTAAAGGTTCACGGGGTCTTTCCGTCTAGCCGCGGGTACACTGCATCTTCACAGCGATTTCAATTTCACTGAGTCTCGGGTGGAGACAGCGTGGCCATCATTACGCCATTCGTGCAGGTCGGAACTTACCCGACAAGGAATTTCGCTACCTTAGGACCGTTATAGTTACGGCCGCCGTTTACCGGGGCTTCGATCAAGAGCTTCGACCGAAGTCTAACCCCATCAATTAACCTTCCGGCACCGGGCAGGCGTCACACCGTATACGTCATCTTACGATTTTGCACAGTGCTGTGTTTTTAATAAACAGTTGCAGCCACCTGGTATCTGCGACTCTCAATAGCTCCATCCGCGAGGGACTTCACCGTCAAGAGCGTACCTTCTCCCGAAGTTACGGTACCATTTTGCCTAGTTCCTTCACCCGAGTTCTCTCAAGCGCCTTGGTATTCTCTACCCGACCACCTGTGTCGGTTTGGGGTACGATTCCTTACAATCTGAAGCTTAGAGGCTTTTCCTGGAAGCATGGCATCAATGACTTCATCACCGTAGTGACTCGACATCGTGTCTCAGCCTTAAAGAGAGCCGGATTTACCTAACCCTCAAGCCTACGCACTTGAACCTGGACAACCGTCGCCAGGCCCACCTAGCCTTCTCCGTCCCCCCATCGCAATTGTAAGAAGTACGGGAATATTAACCCGTTTCCCATCGACTACGCCTTTCGGCCTCGCCTTAGGGGTCGACTTACCCTGCCCCGATTAACGTTGGACAGGAACCCTTGGTCTTCCGGCGAGGAGGTTTTTCACCCCCTTTATCGTTACTCATGTCAGCATTCGCACTTCTGATACCTCCAGCAAACCTTACAGTTCACCTTCAACGGCTTACAGAACGCTCCCCTACCCAATACGATAAATCGCATTGCCGCAGCTTCGGTTTACAGCTTAGCCCCGTTACATCTTCCGCGCAGGCCGACTCGACTAGTGAGCTATTACGCTTTCTTTAAATGATGGCTGCTTCTAAGCCAACATCCTAGCTGTCTGAGCCTTCCCACATCGTTTCCCACTTAGCTGTAATTTGGGACCTTAGCTGGCGGTCTGGGTTGTTTCCCTCTCCACGACGGACGTTAGCACCCGCCGTGTGTCTCCCGGATAGTACTTACTGGTATTCGGAGTTTGCAAAGGGTTGGTAAGTCGGGATGACCCCCTAGCCTTAACAGTGCTCTACCCCCAGTAGTATTCGTCCGAGGCGCTACCTAAATAGCTTTCGGGGAGAACCAGCTATCTCCGAGTTTGATTGGCCTTTCACCCCTAGCCACAAGTCATCCGCTAATTTTTCAACATTAGTCGGTTCGGTCCTCCAATTGATGTTACTCAATCTTCAACCTGCCCATGGCTAGATCACCCGGTTTCGGGTCTATATCCAGAGACTGAACGCCCAGTTAAGACTCGGTTTCCCTACGGCTCCCCTAATTGGTTAACCTTGCCACTGAATATAAGTCGCTGACCCATTATACAAAAGGTACGCAGTCACACCACGAAGGTGCTCCTACTGCTTGTACGTACACGGTTTCAGGTTCTATTTCACTCCCCTCACAGGGGTTCTTTTCGCCTTTCCCTCACGGTACTGGTTCACTATCGGTCAGTCAGGAGTATTTAGCCTTGGAGGATGGTCCCCCCATGTTCAGACAGGATAACACGTGTCCCGCCCTACTCGATTTCACTGAACATGCGCTGCCGGTTACGGGGCTATCACCCTGTTTCGCGGTCCTTTCCAGAACCTTCACCTGACGCATATAAAGCTTAAGGGCTAATCCAATTTCGCTCGCCGCTACTTTCGGAATCTCAATTGATTTCTTTTCCTCGGGGTACTTAGATGTTTCAGTTCCCCCGGTTCGCTTCATTAACCTATGTATTCAGTTAATGATACGTGCTTATGCACGTGGGTTTCCCCATTCGGAAATCCCAGACTCAAATGACTCTTACTGTCTCATCTGGGCTTATCGCAAGTTAGTACGTCCTTCATCGCCTCTGACTGCCAAGGCATCCACCGTGTACGCTTAGTCACTTAACCATACAACCCGAAGGAGTTTCGAGTTGATGAACAAGTCACCAAGTTTGTCTGCAATTATTTAAACATGATGCAGACTTGATTTTGCCGGACTCAATTTTGAAACTTGAAAACAAGTTTCTACCAAGCACACTTGAATGTGTTGTTGGTGTATTCCGCTAAGGAATACATTGAGAACTTTACAAATAATCTAAAAGATTATTTTGTCAGCTTTCCAAATTGTTAAAGAGCAAGATTTTCTAATGAAAACCATTTTTAAGAACACTTTTCTTCATAACAAAGAAATCGCAAATGCGCTTAAAGATGGTGGAGCTAAGCAGGATCGAACTGCTGACCTCCTGCGTGCAAGGCAGGCGCTCTCCCAGCTGAGCTATAGCCCCATCAGGTGTTGATACTGTGTGCCAATCTCCTGGGAGGAAGATTGGTGGGTCTGAGTGGACTCGAACCACCGACCTCTCGCTTATCAGGCGAACGCTCTAACCACCTGAGCTACAGACCCAGTATCGTCTCTTAAACGTTATAAACCATCAATCTGTGTGAACACTCATCGCAATAATCATTCGTATAAGGAGGTGATCCAGCGCCAGGTTCCCCTAGCGCTACCTTGTTACGACTTCACCCCAGTCATGAACCACAAAGTGGCAAGCGTCCTCCCGAAGGTTAAACTACCTGCTTCTTTTGCAGCCCACTCCCATGGTGTGACGGGCGGTGTGTACAAGGCCCGGGAACGTATTCACCGTGGCATTCTGATCCACGATTACTAGCGATTCCGACTTCATGGAGTCGAGTTGCAGACTCCAATCCGGACTACGACGCACTTTTTGGGATTCGCTCACTTTCGCAAGTTGGCCGCCCTCTGTATGCGCCATTGTAGCACGTGTGTAGCCCTACTCGTAAGGGCCATGATGACTTGACGTCGTCCCCACCTTCCTCCGGTTTATCACCGGCAGTCTCCCTGGAGTTCCCGACATTACTCGCTGGCAAACAAGGATAAGGGTTGCGCTCGTTGCGGGACTTAACCCAACATTTCACAACACGAGCTGACGACAGCCATGCAGCACCTGTCTCTCAGTTCCCGAAGGCACTAAAGCATCTCTGCTAAATTCTGAGGATGTCAAGAGTAGGTAAGGTTCTTCGCGTTGCATCGAATTAAACCACATGCTCCACCGCTTGTGCGGGCCCCCGTCAATTCATTTGAGTTTTAATCTTGCGACCGTACTCCCCAGGCGGTCTACTTAACGCGTTAGCTCCGAAAGCCACGGCTCAAGGCCACAACCTCCAAGTAGACATCGTTGACGGCGTGGACTACCAGGGTATCTAATCCTGTTTGCTCCCCACGCTTTCGCATCTGAGTGTCAGTATCTGTCCAGGGGGCCGCCTTCGCCACCGGTATTCCTTCAGATCTCTACGCATTTCACCGCTACACCTGAAATTCTACCCCCCTCTACAGTACTCTAGCCTGCCAGTTTCAAATGCAATTCCGAGGTTGAGCCCCGGGCTTTCACATCTGACTTAACAAACCACCTGCATGCGCTTTACGCCCAGTAATTCCGATTAACGCTCGCACCCTCCGTATTACCGCGGCTGCTGGCACGGAGTTAGCCGGTGCTTCTTCTGCAGCTAACGTCAAACGAATGTGCTATTAACACACCCGCCTTCCTCACTGCTGAAAGTACTTTACAACCCGAAGGCCTTCTTCATACACGCGGCATGGCTGCATCAGGCTTGCGCCCATTGTGCAATATTCCCCACTGCTGCCTCCCGTAGGAGTCTGGACCGTGTCTCAGTTCCAGTGTGGCTGATCATCCTCTCAGACCAGCTAGGGATCGTCGCCTTGGTGAGCCCTTACCTCACCAACTAGCTAATCCCACCTGGGCATATCCTGACGCGAGAGGCCCGAAGGTCCCCCTCTTTGAGCCGAAGCTATTATGCGGTATTAGCCATCGTTTCCAATGGTTATCCCCCACATCAGGGCAATTTCCCAGGCATTACTCACCCGTCCGCCGCTCGCCGCCCTTAACGTTCCCCGAAGGTTCAGTTAAGTCGCTGCCGCTCGACTTGCATGTGTTAGGCCTGCCGCCAGCGTTCAATCTGAGCCATGATCAAACTCTTCAATTTAAGATTTTGTGGCTCAATGAATACTGACTTCAAATTACCTTAGTAATTCAAAGCTATTATCATTCCAACAGAATGATAATGAATTGACTGTGCCGATACCGAAGTATCGATTGGTCACTCAGTTCATTGATACCTAAGTTGATTCTTTAGAATCATCTTTGATTATCATCAACGAGTGCCCACACAGATTGATAGGTTTATATTGTTAAAGAGCGTGCTTTTCGAGAAGCTTTTCTCTCAAAGCGGAGGTGCATTCTAGCGAGTTAATTTGAAGAGTCAAACACTTTTTCAAATTTATTTCTCAGAAGCTTTTCACCTCGCTGACTAGCCCTGAAGCCTTGTGGCGTCTGCCGTGTCAGTGAGGCGGCATTATAGAGAGTTGCTTCAACTTGGCAATACTAAAAATCACTTTTTTTATAAAAAAACGTTTGTTTGATTATTAAACAAACGAACGCCTTTTTATGCAGACTTTATTCTCAACACACCCACAATTTACTCACAAAAAGCTGTGGATAACTAATCATCACTATCAAAAAAGTAGGAAATCCGTGAACGAGGATTGAGGTAATCCCGAATTTTGTCCGGTAACTTATTCGGTAATATCGCACTGACTATTTTTATGTCTTTATTTGCTAGGTCGATAATCGGAGCCTGAGTACGTGGTACTGAAGGGTCATAGATGAGGACGTTAGGAAACAGCAGATGCTTAGCATTCACCGAGATGACCAAACCCACCATGTCATTAGAAAGCTGAACCACTGTTCCGGGCGGAAACACCCCCATGAATTTGACCATGATATTGAGGTTTTCATGGTTATACAGATGGCGGCAATTCTTATAAAGGTGAGATAACGCGATATAAGGGATTTTTTGCTCAGCCACTACATTGGGGTGGCAAAGGTTATCAAACGCATTGGCGACTGCGACTACCTGCGCCAATTCATCAATTTCTTCTTCTTTATAACCCTGCGGATAGCCAGAGCCATCATTCAATTCATGATGCTGCTCTATCACTCGCATCGCACTGGCCGGAAAGTCCTCTATATTAGCAGCTAGCTCCTGGCCATACTTGGTATGCAGTTTGAGGTAGTTTTTTTCCGGTTCACTGAGCGGAGTCGGCTTTCTGACAATGGCACTCGGCACGCGAATTTTACCAATATCATGAAACAGACAGGCGAAAGCGAGCTCTTTCAATTTATCAGCAGGAAATCCTTTGTTCTTACCTATCATCATGGCAATCACTGAAACATTAAGTGAATGGAAATAGATGTCTTCAAATTCACTTTTGCTGTTCATCAGATGCAGGGTAACGCTGTCCTCACTGAGTAGCTTGTCGACGACATCATCGACCAGCTGCTTAGCCTCATCGACCGCATCCTGCGGACGATTACGAATTTTATTCATAACCGCACGCATCCGCGCCAGTGAGCGTTCAAATTCTTTCTCACAATGCAAAACCCGGCGCCGATAAGCATTCAGTTTTTCGATTCGTTTCTGCTTTTCCTGCCATAGCTTGTCAGCTTCATCGTCAATAGCAGGATCACTGCCCTCTTCAGCTTCTGGCTGCCCTTGGGTCTGTGGAGGTAAAGGTGAGGTATCACTTTGAGCCGGATTCAAAAAAACGTGCTGAATACCCAGATGCCGAATCAGACGGATTTGTTCCTGAGTCGAAATCTTAAAGCTGTTAAACAGAAAAGGATGCTCATTCCATTTGACCGGCAAACGGATATGTAAACCAGGTTGCAGCCTATCTACCGTAATTTTGATACTCGCCACTCTATCACTCTGTCCATGGTGTGCAGGATCCTGCTTATCAGGGGCCTTAATGTTAGGTGTTCATATATTAGAAGAACTCAATAATAAGATCATCAATACAATCCTCAGAGTCAGTTCATGAAGCGAGATCTTCAACAAACTTCGCAATTAATGATCCAGCGAACACCGAACTGATCCTCAACTTTTCCGCACCGGGTGCCCCAGAAACGTGTCTTCTAATGGCATCATCACTTTACCCTGTTCCGCTAACTGCTCGAATAATACGAGTTGACGATCAATGTCATCCATGACTACAGACAGTGCAATCTGATTATCTTTGAGCTCCTGAGTGGCAATGCCATCAGACAGCATTAACTTCATATGCTGCGTAACCAGTTCAGCATGCATGATCCAGTTCGGATCAACGCCTTTAATCAACTGCGGCGCTTCATGAAAATAGCGTTTAGTTAATACATGGCCGTCAAAACACTGGCAATAGAAGTCGAGCGCCTGTTCACAGCGACCGGAAAAAAATATATACGGTGTGAGGATAAACATAGTCACCTCCTGCTTTTATAAAAAGCATAGTCGATCCCTCTCACCAAATCTTAATACTGGAATGTCACTTTACAGATAGGGACTCAAGCAGCGCCAAAGTTCTGCCTGCTTGTCTGCTACATCTTTAGCTATCAATCACTCATCTCAGTACGGTTACGACCATTATGCTTGGCCTGATACAGCGCCATATCCGCCTTTTTCATCACTGATTCAATGGTTTCATCATCAGCGGCCCAATGCGCCACACCAATTGAAATAGTAATAGACGGCACCATAGTGAAACTATGATTGGCCACTGAGGCCCGGATACGTTCCGCCACCTCATAAGCCCGGGCGATATTGGTATTACTGAGAAACAGGATAAATTCTTCTCCGCCTGCACGACACACAATATCTTGCTCTCGTGCCTGCTGTTTCATCAAACTCGATACTTCGCGTAGCAGCTCATCACCCGCATCATGCCCATAGGTATCATTGACCTTCTTGAAATAATCCAAATCCAGTGCAAGCACAGAAAATGGTATCTGGCGGACAGTAAAACTCTCAATACTTTGTTCTAACCCACGTCGGTTCAACAATCCGGTCATAGCATCAGTTAAGCTGTCGGACTGCAGTCGATCGATCGTGTTAGACACAACCCCGAATGCACGTAGAAAACTCTGTTTGAGGTGAGCGGCCTCAAAATACCAGGGTTTGACGAGTTTCATCTCATCCATGACTAAACTGTCACTTTCTAGTTTCTTGACCGCGCTGGCCAATTGCCAAAGTGGTTTTGAGATAAAAATCGCCGATATCCAGATAATAATCAGCGTGACGATACCTATCGGGATCGATTGCCACACCACTTTAAGCAACTGTTCATCAAGCACCATCAATGCCTCTGCACGTGGTTTCTGCGCCACAATACCCCAACCGGATTGTTTAACCGGAGCATAACCGGCCAGCATTTCAGTACCGAGAAAATTGAACGTATCGATGTGGCCGGTTTCACCACGTGTGACTGCGTTTATCGCCGCATTTTTTGTGATCACCTGGCCGATGCGTCGATGGTCCGGGTGATAAATCAGAGTACGATTATGATCAACCACATACAGATATGAACCGTCACGGTAACTGTGTTTACCCAGTAGCGTGGCCAGCATATTTTTCTGTTCCAGATAAATCGTGCCGCTGACAAATCCCTGATACTGGCCGGAAGTTGAAAAGATCGGATAAGAGATACTGGTAATATAGTTGCCCGCCGGGGAGACGAAAGGATCAGTAATCAGCGGCTTTTTTGCCGTGAGAGACTGGAGCGAGTTGACGCCGGTCAGCGTCATGCCAGTCACTGGCAGCGTTTGCGGCGCGATCGCCTGAATCACACCATCGGCATCGACCACGACCACAGAATTAAATGAGTCAGTCTGCTTTTTTAGCCGCTCAGTCTCAGCCAACAACAATTCAGGATCCGCGATTTTATCACTCAGCACCGCTGCACTAAACGCGAGCTGATTGAGTGCCGAAGTCAAAAATGCATCTGTCATTTCGGCCATCTTCTCGGCATACACCTGATTAGAAGCCAAAGTATTGTCGACGATTAACTCTCGCTGCACCCGATACATGGAGTAGAATGCATTGATTAGGGTGATAAATGCAGTGAATATGCACAACAGTAAAATGAGTCTTCTTAAATTTAGTTTATCTCCGGACACTTCTATCATTCCATTAACCGTTGCCTATTGGTTTTCTTCCGCTACTTTTCCGTGCACAATCATAGCGACAATTTACTTACCATTACATGCAATAAATCAGAGTATTAATATTGTTCACGTCTAAAAAATGACACTGAGTCGAGATTAAAGCGTGAATTTAATTCATAGTAATATTGAACAGAATTCAATTTGATAAAAATCACAATATGGTTCAATAACCGCCATCATCCCACGTACTTCAGGCGCTTAAGATGAAAAAATTAACCATCATAGACGGTGGTATGGGCAGAGAATTAGAACGAATCGGTGCCCCGTTTTCACAAACGATGTGGAGTGCACAAGCGCTGTTGGAAACACCAGGCTATGTGCGCCAAGCTCATCAAAATTTTATTGATGCCGGAGCACAAGTCATCATTGCAAACAGCTCCGCTTGCGTACCCTTTTATCTCGGTCAAGAGTGCTATCAGACGAAAGGTGAATTACTGGCACGCGAGGCAGCTATTATCGCTCAGTCCGTCGTACAGCACGAAAAAGTGAAGCACCAGAATAAAGTTCTGGCTGCGGGTGCGTTATCTCCACCTTATGGCAATGACAACCCAGACTTGTTTGATCCTGAGTCTGCACAGAGTATCTATCACGCTCTGTTTACAGCTCAAAACCGCTACGTTGATCTGTGGTTCGCAGAAGAGATATCCAGTATAACTGAACTCAAATTAGTGCAATCGGTTCTGAAACAAGCTCAGCAACCCTGTTACTACATTTTATCGCTGAGCAAGGAAATAACCCCCGAACTTAAGCTGCGCTCCGGAGAGTCCGCTATTGATGCCATTGATTTTATCGTCCAGCACGGTGGCCAGGGTATTCTGTTTGAGAGTGAAACAACCGGCGTCATTTCCCAAGCGATTACTCATGCCGCGGAACACATCAAGCATGCAGATATCGAACTGGGCGGATACATCAATTTTTCCGCCACCACAGACTCTGCCCTTACAGCACAAAACACGAGTACACCAATCTTGGAACTCTCACCACAAAGTTACTTAGTATTGGCGCAACATTGGTATCAGCTCGGAGCCACTCTTTTCGGAGGATGTTGCGGTATCAGGCCGGAACATATCCAAGTACTGGCTCAATGGCGAGATAGCCAAAAACCCTTGATTGCTGCTCAATAATCTCAGGCCGTGAGCTGCACAAATAATAAACCCCGAAATTTTCGGGGTTTATTTCTATCACCGAACATATTGCTCGACGACCTGTGAGCTCACTAAGCCAAATGAGCCAGACTGAATATCAGGGTCAGTTCATCACGATTTCGGTACACACCCCAACCCCATTCCAATTCAACATCACACCATGCGGTTATCTACCAAAAAAGCCATGTTTATCAATAATATATTACATTATCAGTCAGAATAATGGTCAGACTTAGCTATCAGGACACATAAATAGATCCCCCTTTTTACGTCCATGGTTGAACTGCAATCGATTTTGCTACGTATGAGAGAAAGTTGGCAGAAGTAGCGCTGACAAATCGTGTTTAAGATTACGCTGCAACAGGAAAATATTATGAAAAACCGTTTTACAGCTTCAGCAAAAACCTTTTGTCTTTTAACTGCACTGACCACTGCCTCTTCTATGGCGTGGGCCGGACATCACCTTGGCGTCAAAGCGACTGATCAAGATGTTTCCGGTGGAACAGTGTCTGCCAACATGATTATGGCCGGTGACAATGGCTGGATGGTCGTGCACCGAAACCGATAAAGAAATGAAACCCGGCCCGGTGGTTGGTTACTCGCCGGTTAAAAAAGGCAACAACAGTGATGTTACTGCGATCCTAACTGAACCAGTCAAATCTGGTGAGATGCTGATGTTAATGTTACACGGCGAAGCCGGCGGCATGAAAACCGGTATTTTTGAGTACACGTTAGGTGCCAAAGAAGATGGCCCGGTACGCGAAGACGGCAAGCTGGTTATGAGTGTGATTACGGCCAAATAATCTGCAAGCAAATCATAGTGACAAAGGGGACCGTGTTGTCCCCTTATGTTTTCCCGTCCCTGTTTTTCACTAACCCAAAACGACAAAAGGCCGCTTCAACAAGCGACCTTTCTAATCATGGTACCGATGGGCGGGCTGACCGGGCTTGCGCTCAAGCCGACACTCCGGAAAACGCCATTTTCCCGTCCCTGTATTTCACTGCCCCCAAAACGACGAAAGGCCGCTTCAACAAGCGACCTTTCTAATCATGGTACCGACGGGCTGACCGGACTTGCGCTCAAGCCGACACTCCGGAAAACGCCGTTTTCCCGTCCCTGTTTTTCACTGCTCCCAAACGACGAAAGGCCGCTTTAATAAGCGACCTTTCTAATCATGGTACCGATGGGCGGACTGACCGGGCTTGCGCTCAAGCCGACACTCCGGAAAACGCTGTTTTCCCGTCCCTGTATTTCACTGCTCCCAAAACGACGAAAGGCCGCTTTAATAAGCGACCTTTCTAATCATGGTACCGATGGGCGGGCTGACCGGGCTTGCGCTCAAGCCGACACTCCGGAAAACGCCGTTTTCCCGCCCTGTATTTCACTGCTCCCAAAACGACGAAAGGCCGCTTCAATAAGCGACCTTTCTAATCATGGTACCGATGGGCGGACTTGAACCGCCACTCCCGAAGGAAACGGATTTTGAATCCGTCGTGTCTACCAATTTCACCACACCGGCATCTTAGGGGAATCCCCTGCAATGGATGGTCATTATACGTAAGAACGAAGAGGGTGCAATAACAATATATTGAAAACTAAATTGTTTGCTGAATATTTCGCCCCCCCCCCCCCCCTGACTCTCCTAATTCAGGCTCACTCTCTCGTTATTACTCGTTATGCGCCAATAAGATAACCTGATTACGCCCCTGTGCTTTGGCCTGATACAACGCCATATCCGCCCGCTTGAACAAAGAGGCTTCACTGTCCTGCGCTCTATAACTGGTGACACCGGCGCTGATGGTAAACCCGGGTAAACCCTTCTCGCGCAAATCCTCCACCAGCTGTCTCAGATCTTGTGCCAGTTGATAGCTGCTGTCGCCATTTTGCATCGGTAATACAATCGCGAACTCCTCACCGCCGAGGCGAAACAGCATATCCGTAGAGCGAATACGCTGCTTGAGCTGAGCAACTAACAGTTGTAGTAGCTGGTCCCCCACCTGGTGACCATAACGATCATTGACCCGTTTAAAATAATCCACATCCAGCAATACCAGACCAAAGTCATAACCACCACGCGCGGCCAGATCCAGCTGTAGTTGAATCTGCTCTTCCCATTTATGGCGATTGAATGCACCGGTCAGTTTGTCCTGGGTCGCGAGCGCCAGTAACTGCTTTTCTACCCTTGCACGGCTGGTCATCTCAACGCTGAGACGTGACATCACAATATTGATTTCATATTCCAGTTTCCGCCAGCTCGTCGCGGGTCTGGATAGGGGCCACATCAAGCTCTGATGCTCCGTTGCCCTGATCAAGCGTCGAGGTCATGGTATGAATTTCACCCTGAATCCGGCGGATACGATGCAGAATGATCTGCACAATATAAACGGTCAGAAATAATCCTAATCCCAGCGCGCCAACACCAAGCAGTATACTGACCAGCAGGAAATCTTTCTCGTGCCGCTCTGTGTAATAAGCATCCTGACGAGTGACGTCCTCGAGATGGCCAATAATGCTTGTACCGGCTGCTTCCAGTTCATCGGCCAGGGTTTCCATCCTATTCTGCTCCGCAGCAGAAATAACATCTCGTCCAGCCACCATTTCCAGGTGTTGTTCAAACGCAGCGCTCTGCTGCGCATAGCGACTGATCTCGTGCAATACCTGCTGATGCTTGGCAGGCATCAGGATTACTTTGTGCTGACTCAGACTCTGCTCAATCAACTGTACCGCTTTATCGAGCAGGCTCTTCATTTTGTGCTTTTGAAATGCCAGCTGCTGATGGCGTTTGAGCTCATCATATGACTTCCCCGCTAACAGTGAGCGCTCAAACTGCTGGTGTTGTTCCAGTTCAATAAACTCTATCTGGCGCATAATCTGGCTGAGAGGGATATCCAGATAGGCGAGCTCACGCATCTCATGGTCTATCTGCTTAATTTTGTAACCTGAATAGACAATCGCAAACAGCAAAAACGTCAGCAGTAAAACGAACAGCCCGCCGATTTTGTGTTTGATTGAAGCGTGATACCAATTAAAAAGCGCCATGAATTTTCCTAACCAGAAAATGAAACCAGACCAAGAGTCGTCACCAATACCGCCGGCTGCACCGAGCCCAGCTCTGCCATAATGGCCGAATTTTACCTGCAGACTCAGCACAGGCAAGTTTGGGTACGCTTTTGTGAACCGATTCGATCGCTCTGCTTCCTCAGGGTAACAAATTGCGGCGAATCCCTAAGCTGTGCGGCAGCTCTCTTTTCACCTGACCAACCAGGCTATATCCTGACGACCGGTTGATTAGATACAAAGGTTGTTATGAACGAGTCCACTCTGCCTCCTGCCGGGCTGCTACGCCGTGTCGGAGCACTGATTTACGATACACTGGTGGTAATGGCGATCCTGATGATTGCCGGTGGCGTTGTCGTTGCTGTACTGGAAGCGTGTGTCGCCGCCGGGATACTCAGTTATGCCCCTTATCAGGACGCGGGTGACCTGCTTAGCCACCACCCGCTCTGGAGCCCGGTTTATACCCTGTATCTGGCCTGCGCCTGGATCTACTTTTTCGTGTTCTTCTGGACCCGCGGCGGCCAAACCCTCGGAATGCGGGCCTGGAAACTGGTAGTCTGTAATCCGGACGGTACGCGCATTTCAGCGACACAGGCACTGATCCGCCTGGCAACATCGGTCTTCGGACTGGGAAACCTGACCGTACCTTTTGACCCGAAGAAACGTGCTTTTCAGGACATGTGGGCCAAGACCTGTGTGGTGGTGCTGCCTAAAGTAAAATAGCGCAGTCCCCCGGTTAAAGAATAAAAAGTTAAGGAATAAAAAAGGAAAGCTTCTGCTTTCCTTTTCTGTTCATAGCGCCGGTTACAGTTTGCGTCGCAGTAGCACGATAGCAATACTGAGGAACACCAGACTCGGCGCGACAGCGCCAAACACCGGCGGAATGCCATACACCAGACTGAGCGGACCAAAAAACTCACTGGAGATATAGAAGGTGAAACCTGCGATGACTCCGGACAAGATCCGGGCGCCCATAGTAACACTGCGCAGCGGACCAAAGATAAACGACAGGGCCATCAGCATCATTACCGCAATCGAAAACGGCTGAGTAATCTTACGCCAGAAACGCCAGTTCATAACGGGTGGCATCCTGTTCCGACTCTTTGAGATAATGGACATAATCATACAAACCACTCAGTGCCAGCTCTTCCGGCTTGACGGTGACCACCGCCAGCTTGTCCGGGGCCAGAGAGGTCTGCCAGCGATATTCCGGCAGTGACTGTTTCGTGATGACGACGTCATCTTTCATGTCAGTTACCTCAACGCCTTTCATCATCCATAGATTGTCGCCGAGATAATCGGCCTGTTTGGCAAAAACCACGTTGGTCAGATGTTTATTGTCATCGAAACGCCACATATTGAGGCCGTGCAGACGGTTATCGTCTATTTTCGCGATGAAGATAAAATCATTGACATCGCGCGCCCATACCCCGGTACGCACCGATAAAATCTGGCCGCCTGAGGTTGCGAATGCGCGCAAATCACGCGCCGCTTTCTGTGCCTGCGGCGCGCCCCACTCACCAAGCAGAGTGACCATAATCATCAGCGGCACCGCGGTTTTCAGCACCGACAAACCAATATCAATTTTCGAAAAACCCGCCGCCTGCATGACCACTAACTCTGAACTTGCGGCCAGGGCACCAAGACCAATCAGTGCACCCAGCAATGCAGCCATCGGGAAAAACATTTCAATATCACGCGGAATGCTCAGCACCACAAACAGCAGGGCCTGCAGCAGATCGTAGGTACCGTCTCCCACTTTGCGCAGCTGTTCAACATATTTGATGATACCGGACAACCCGACAAAGGTGGCCAGTACCAGCATGGTGGTGGCAATAATGGTGCGGCCAATGTACCAGTCAAGAATCTTAAACACGACTTAGGCTACCTTTTTCTTCTTTTGTCTTAACTTATCTTTGAATTTTCTCACTGGCACGCTATCCATGGTATTGGCAATAATAGCGGTCAGCAGCAGCGCTGCATTTATCGGCCACATCCCCACCAGCGCCGGGATGGAACCATCTTCCAGTGCTGACTTAGTCGCACTGATGGCCAGAAAGTAAGTCAGGTAAATCAGGATTGCCGGGCCCATTTTGGCAAACCGTCCCTGACGCGGATTGACCGCAGACAGCGGCACCACCAGCATGGTCAACAGCGGAATACAGACCACCAGTGAAATACGCCATTGCAACTCCGCCTGCGCGCGGCGATCGGAGTTATGCATGAGTTCAAGAGTCGGAATGGCTTCCCAGTCGCGGCCTTTTTCTTCCACCTCACGCTGACCAATCAAGCCTTCATATTCATCAAACTTGGAGATCATGTAATCAACGCGGGTCGGTACACCTTCATAACGGGTGCCGTTATACATGGTGATGATCTGGCGTCCGTCACTCAGTTCTTTCACATCACCGGAATCGGAGAACATCACACTCGGCAGGATCGATTCACGCGGCGTCAGTTGCGCCACGAACACGTTGTTCAGGGTTTTGTTGTCGATATTATCGATAAACACCACCGACGAACCATCCGGCGAACGCTGGAACTGACCGGTTTGCAACAGATCAACACTGTTTTCCGCCGCCAGCTGCTCCATCAGCGATTCGACTTTATCCTGACTCCAGGGTGACAGCCACAGCGCGTTAAAGCCGGCGACACACGAAGTGATAATGCCAAGATACAACGCGGCGCGCACCAGGAACTTATTACCGATCCCGGTGGCATTCATCACTGTAATTTCACTTTCCGCGTACAGGCGACCGAAGGTGAGCAAAATCCCGATGTACAGGCTCAGTGGCAGCATTAACAACCCCATTGCCGGCATGTTCAGACCAACAATGGATAAAATCAAACGAGCCGGGATTTCACCATCAGACGCATCGGCTAAAACGCGAATAAATTTTTGGCTCAGAAACACTAAAAACAGCACGAAAAAGATCGCTAATTGGCTTTTTAGTGTCTCGCGGATCAAATATCTAACAATAATCACGCTGAAATAACCTATGCAAAACTTGTTTTTTTGATTGAATCACTATAATTTCCCGTTGAACCTTTTATTTTTTAAAATTTCACTATGTGTTAGAGCGCTTAACCAAAGGGTAGATCCAAGTGAGGATTCAACAAGTAAGAACGCATTATCTAACATTTAGTTCTATTTGTCTTTAGGATGTAGGAGTACGCATGGAGTTCAGTGTTAAAAGTGGTAGCCCTGAAAAACAACGTAGCGCATGTATCGTTGTCGGTGTCTTCGAACCACGCCGCCTTTCTCCAGTCGCAGAACAGCTAGATAAAATCAGCGACGGCTATATCAGTTCACTGCTGCGTCGCGGTGATCTGGAAGGTAAACCGGGGCAGATGCTACTGCTGCATCAGGTACCAGGTGTTCTGTCTGAGCGCGTATTGCTGGTTGGCTGCGGTAAAGAGCGCGAACTGGGCGAACGTCAGTACAAAGAAATCATTCAGAAAACCATCAGCACACTTAACGAAACCGGCTCAATGGAAGCGGTCTGCTTCCTGACTGAACTGCATGTTAAGGGTCGCGATACTTACTGGAAAGTTCGTCAGGCAGTCGAAGCAACCAAAGATGGCCTGTACACTTTCGACCAGTTCAAAACCGTGAAGCCGGAGACTCGTCGTCCGCTGCGTAAACTGGTGTTCAACGTCCCTACCCGCCGTGAACTGAGCCTGGGCGAGCGTGCTATCACGCACGGTCTGGCTATCGCTTCCGGTGTGAAAGCCTGTAAAGATCTCGGCAATATGCCACCCAACGTCGCTAACCCGGCGTACCTGGCTTCCCAGGCTCGTCGTCTGGCTGACGACTACGAAACCATCAGCACCAAGATCATTGGTGAAGAAGAGATGGAAAAACTGGGCATGACCTCTTACCTGGCAGTTGGCCGTGGTTCCAAAAACGAATCCATGATGTCAGTCATCGAGTACAAGGGTAACCCGGATCCGAATGCCAAGCCGATTGTTCTGGTTGGTAAAGGTCTGACTTTCGATTCAGGCGGTATTTCACTCAAACCAGGCGAAGCTATGGATGAGATGAAGTACGACATGTGTGGTGCCGCTTCAGTATTTGGCACCATGAAAGCGATTGCCAAACTGAACCTGCCACTTAACGTGACAGGCATTCTGGCTGGCTGTGAAAACATGCCTGGCAGCAACGCTTACCGTCCGGGTGACATCCTGACGACCATGTCAGGTCAGACCGTTGAAGTGCTCAACACTGACGCAGAAGGCCGCCTGGTCCTGTGTGATGCCCTGACCTACGTTGAGCGCTTCGAACCGGATTGTGTGGTCGATGTGGCAACGCTGACCGGTGCCTGTGTGATTGCGCTGGGTCACCACATCAGTGGCGTGATGGCCAACCATAACCCGCTGGCACATGAACTGGTGAATGCTTCTGAGCAGGCCAGCGACCGCGCATGGCGTCTGCCGATGGCGGATGAATTCCACGAACAGCTGAAAAGCCCGTTTGCGGATATGCAGAACATCGGTGGCCGTCCGGGTGGCGCTATCACCGCCGGTTGCTTCCTGTCGAAGTTCACCAAGAAGTACAACTGGGCACACCTTGATATCGCGGGTACCGCGTGGCGCTCTGGCGCAGCGAAAGGTTCAACCGGTCGTCCGGTCTCTATGCTGGTCCAATTCCTGCTGAATCGCAGTGGCCAGGATAGCGAGGAGTAATACTCCCGAAAATAAAAGGGCCGTCAGGCCCTTTTTTGTTTATGGCGAATCCAGGTTTATCGCTAACTATGTTTACCGCTAATTATGTTTAATAACGGCGAATGTTGGTCGTGAACCGAATGAGGCACAAGTATGGCAACCGCAACGTTTTATATCGTCAAACCCGATTCCCCGCAGGCGACGGAATCCGGTCTGGCTGACTATGCGCTGTTCCTCAGTCAGCATTTTGCCCGTCAGGGTGCCAAAGTGTATCTGCAATGCAATGATAAAACCCATGCCGAGCAGATGGCTGAGCGCTTCTGGCAGGTCGACGCGACGGACTTTATTGCCCATAATCTGGTTGGAGAAGGTCCGCGCTACGGCACGGCGATCGAAATCGGTCACTGCGGGGTCAAACCCACCTGGAACCGGCAACTGGCAATAAATTTGGCCGATAATCATACAACCTTTGCGAAGGCCTTCGCAGAGGTGGTAGACTTCGTCCCCAACGAAGAAAATGCGAAACAACGGGCTCGTGAACGTTATAAGTTGTACCGCCAGGCGGGCTATCAGCTGCAAACCATCGAGATCCAATATCCATAATGGTTCATCGTTATAGTTAAGCTCTCTTGTTGAGAGACCTCACTTATAAAGATTGCCAGTATTAACCATCAAAGTATCCATTTAAGAGCGCTATGGAAAAGACATATAACCCAACATCAATCGAACAAGATCTGTATCAGACTTGGGAAGAAAAAGGCTACTTCAAGCCTCACGGTGACACATCAAAAGACGCCTACAGCATCATGATTCCGCCGCCGAACGTCACTGGTAGCCTTCATATGGGTCACGCATTCCAAGACACCATTATGGATACCCTGATTCGTTGCCAGCGCATGAAGGGTAAGAACACCCTGTGGCAAGTCGGTACTGACCACGCAGGTATCGCGACTCAGATGGTTGTTGAGCGTAAGATCGCGGCAGAAGAGAACAAAACTAAACACGATTACGGTCGTGATGCCTTCATCGACAAAATCTGGGAATGGAAAAACGAATCCGGCGGCACCATCACTAAACAGCTGCGCCGCCTGGGTGCATCGGTTGACTGGGACCGTGAACGTTTCACTATGGATGACGGCTTCTACAAAGCGGTCCAGGAAGTGTTTGTCCGTCTGTACAAAGACGACCTGATTTACCGTGGTAAGCGCCTGGTTAACTGGGATCCAAAACTGCACACCGCGATTTCTGATCTGGAAGTGGAAAACAAAGACGTTAAAGGCAACATGTGGCATTTCCGCTACCCGTTAGCCGATGGCGCAAAAACCGCAGAAGGTAAAGATTACATCGTTGTCGCAACTACGCGTCCGGAAACCATGCTGGGTGATACCGGTGTGGCCGTTAACCCGGAAGATCCACGCTACAAAGATCTGATCGGCAAAGATGTCCTGCTGCCTATCGTTGGCCGTCGTATTCCGATTGTAGGCGATGAACACGCTGACATGGAGAAAGGTACCGGCTGTGTGAAAATCACCCCGGCACACGACTTCAACGACTATGAAGTGGGTAAACGTCATCAGCTGCCGATGATCAACATCTTCACCTTTGATGCTAACGTGCGTGCTGCGGCGGAAGTGTTCAATTCAAATGGTGAAGCGAGCGACGCTTACAGCACCGATATTCCGGCGCAATACCAAGGCCTGGAACGTTTTGCGGCGCGTAAAGCCATCGTGGCAGAATTTGAGCAGCTTGGCCTGCTGGAAGAAATTAAAGATCACGACCTGACTGTCCCTTACGGTGACCGTGGCGGCGTGGTAATCGAACCTATGCTGACCGACCAATGGTACGTGCGTGCCGGTATTCTGGCTCAGCCTGCGGTTGAAGCGGTTGAGAATGGCGACATTCAGTTTGTTCCTAAGCAGTACGAAAACATGTACTTCTCCTGGATGCGTGATATTCAGGACTGGTGTATCTCTCGTCAGCTGTGGTGGGGTCACCGCATTCCGGCTTGGTACGATGCCAACGGCAACGTCTACGTTGGTCGCAACGAAGACGAAGTACGTGCTGACAACAACATCCCGGCTGATGTTGCTCTGAGCCAGGACGAAGACGTGCTGGATACCTGGTTCTCTTCTGCGCTGTGGACCTTCGGTACACTGGGCTGGCCGGAAAACACTGACGCCCTGAAAGTCTTCCATCCGTCAGAAGTTTCTGGTGACCGGTTTTGACATCATCTTCTTCTGGGTGGCGCGCATGATCATGATGACCATGCACTTCATCAAAGATGAAAACGGCAAGCCGCAAGTCCCATTCAAGACGGTTTACGTCACCGGTCTTATCCGTGATGAAAACGGCGACAAGATGTCGAAGTCAAAAGGTAACGTACTGGATCCGATCGACATGATCGACGGTATCGATCTGGAGTCGCTGGTCACCAAACGTACCGGTAACATGATGCAGCCACAACTGGCCGCCAAGATCGAGAAAAACACGCGTAAAACGTTCGAAAACGGAATTGAACCTTACGGTACCGATGCACTGCGCTTTACCCTGGCGGCAATGGCATCGACCGGTCGCGATATCAACTGGGATATGAAGCGTCTGGAAGGTTACCGTAACTTCTGCAACAAACTGTGGAACGCGAGCCGTTATGTACTGATGAACACCGAAGAGCAGGATTGTGGCTTTGCTGTAGGCGCTGCACTTGAGTATTCACAGGCCGACAAATGGATCGAATCTCAGTTTGAACTGGCGGCGAAAGCGTTCAACGAACATATCGACAACTACCGCCTCGATATGGCAGCGAACACCCTGTACGAGTTCATCTGGAACCAGTTCTGTGACTGGTACCTGGAGCTGACCAAGCCGGTGCTGTGGAAAGGTAACGAAGCACAGCAACGTGCGACACGCCGTACCCTGATCACTGTGCTGGAAAAGACCCTGCGTCTGGCTCATCCGGTGCTGCCGTACATCACTGAGACTATCTGGCAAAGCGTTAAACCACTGGTTGAAGGTGTGGAAGGCGACACCATTATGCTGCAGGCACTACCTCAGTACGATGCTGACAACTTCCATCAGGAAGCGCTGGATGACATCGAATGGGTAAAAGCCTTCATCACCAGCATCCGTAACCTGCGTGCAGAATACGACATCAACCCGGGTAAACCACTCGAAGTGATGCTCAAAGCAGCCAACGAGACCGACGCTCAGCGTCTGCAGGCGAACCAGCAAGTACTGATGTCGCTGGCGAAACTGGAAAGCGTACGTATCCTGGCATCAGGTGAAGAAACGCCGGCCTGTGCAACCGCACTGGTTGGTAAATCTGAGCTGATGATCCCGATGGCGGGCCTGATCGACAAAGATGCCGAGCTGGATCGTCTGGCAAAAGAGATCGCGAAAACTCAAGGCGAAATCAAACGCATTGAAGGCAAACTGGGTAACGAAGGTTTCGTCGCCAAAGCGCCGGAAGCTGTGGTTGCCAAAGAGCGTGAGAAGCTGGACGGCTACAAAGAGACCCTGACTAAACTGGAAGAGCAGAAAGCGACCATCGCCGCTCTGTAAGTGATCAGGATGAAGAAAAGGCAGCGAATTCGCTGCCTTTTTTGTATCTGTCCCTTCCGGGAATAGGTTGCCGGCCGGATTAACGCTTTACCAGCCCGGCTCACGCTTACACAATCCGGTTTTGCTGTTTACCGGCGGCGTATGCCTCAATATTGTCGATTAAGATGTTCGCCAGTTGCTGAATGGCAGAATCACTGCCCCACGCGACGTGCGGTGTTAACAGCAAATTCGGCAAATCCATATTGGCAATCAGCGGATTATTAATATCAGCCGGCTCCTGGGTAAACACATCGACCCCGGCACCAGCAATTGTGCGCTGCTTGAGCGCATCCACCAGCGCGGTTTCATCCACCAAACCACCACGGCCGGTATTAATCAGGATTGCGGTCGGCTTCATACAGGTAAGCTCAGGCTGAGCAATCAGATTACGTGTCTGCTCGGTGAGCGGGCAATGCAGCGATAACACATCCGCTTCGCGCAGCACCTGTTCAAACGGGGTATAACCGGCGCGGCATTCAGCCTGACCTTTATGCTCAGCAAACAGCACCTGCATTCCCAAAGCGCGAGCCAGAGCAGCGGTTGCCTGCCCGAGCGCACCGCCACCAATCAGACCAAGCGTACTGCCGGCAATATCGCCGATCGAGTGGGTAAAGAAACAAAACTGCTTGTTACGCTGCCATTCACCGGCGGCGATATCATGGTGATAGCCCATCAGATTACGGCGCAGAGCAAACATCATCGCCACCACATGTTCCGGCACCGAACGGGTTGCATAACCCTGCACATTACACACCGCAATATTATGCACCCGGCAGTAATCAACATCGACATTATTCACGCCGGTGGCAGATACCGCGACCAGTCGCAAGTTCGGCAATTGAGCCAGGATTTCGGCACTGAGCACGACTTTGTTGGTAATGACGATTTCCGCATCCTGCAAGCGTTCAACCACTTGCTCGGGCGCTGTGGTATCGAACTCCTGCCAACGATGAGAAAAGGTCAGCGCCGGCAGGTGGATATGGCGCGGTATGGTTGCGCGGTCAAGGAATACAACAGTGGGTAACGACATAACTTCTCCTCGGTCTGCCCACTGTCAGCAGTTAAGGACGGGGCAGAGTTTTATAATCGGGTAATTTTCGCTCAGGATCGAAATGCTGCAATATCTGTTCTTGCGCTTCGGGATAGAAATCACACGCAACAAACAGCGAGCGTAGCCAATGACTACGAGGATGATAAAAGCTCAACTCGGCTGCATGCAACTCTAAACGATCGGTAAAGTCGATCGCTTCCTGCGGCGCATAGAATTCGTCACCGACAATCGGGTGGCCGATGGCCATCATATGGACGCGTAACTGGTGGGAAACGGCCGGTAACCGGAAACAGGCGCACCACCGAGGTCTGCTCTTCACGTTTGACCACCTGATACAAGGTTTTGGACGGCTTGCCCGTCTCATGACAAACCATCTGTTTGGGCCGGTTAGGCCAGTCACAAATTAGGGGCAGATCAATCTCGCCCTCATCCTGTTGCACCTTGCCCCACACCCGTGCGTAGTAAATTTTATGGGTCAGACGATACTGAAACTGCTTTTTCAGTGCCGCTTCCATGTATTTGTCTTTGGCGAACAGCATCAGGCCAGAGGTCGACATATCAAGACGATGCACCACCTGAATCTGTGGATACTGCTCCTGCAGGCGGCTCCACATACTGTCGTGATGCTCGGCCAGCCGACCCGGGACGGAAAGCAGACCGGAAGGCTTGTTCACCGCCAGGATGTAATCATCTTCGAAAACCACATCAATCCACGGATCGGTCGGTGGGTGGTACTCAGTCATCGCCATGTGCTATCTCGTTCCAACAGGTCAGTAAAAAATCGGCGCATTATAACCCTAACTGCCTGCGGGATGCAGCAGGCAAACCCACTCTGCGCTGTTGACATATGCCGCTTAAAACAACAATCGACAAAGGTCAAACAACAGCTTGCAAAAAAGTTTGCTCTAAATTGTAACTAAAAATTGACACGAATATTAACTGTGATATTGATGGTGAATATTGATAAAAAAATGAGCGCCGGTCCACGCAGGCAGGTGCCGCTTTTACTCGCACAACACAACATCAAAATTTGTAAGGAACAAGAATGGAAAACGCCGTCCCTTATCCATCGCAACAACGGCTATCGTTATCCCAGCTGATGCGCTCACTGGGCCCGGGCATCATGATGGCTGCCGCTGCCGTGGGTGGCTCTCATCTGGTCGCCTCGACCAAAGCCGGTGCTATTTACGGTTGGCAACTGGCTATCCTGATTCTGCTGGTTAACCTGTTGAAATACCCATTTTTTCGTGCCGGCGTTCAGTACACCATGGGCACAGGTCAAAGCCTGGTCGAAGGCTATGCCAAACTGGGTAAACCGTATCTGTGGATTTTTTCCGTGCTGGCGGTGTTCTCCGGCATCGTCAATACCGCAGCCCTGCTGCTGTTCAGCGCCAGTCTGCTGAGTATTTTTGTTCCGTTTGAGCTACCGCTGGCGGTATTGAGCGCGATCATTCTAGCCACCTGCCTGATTATTCTGTTTGCGGGGCATTACCGTGCTCTGGATACCTTGTCGAAAGTCATCATGGCGGTGCTGACCATCGCAACCCTGCTGGCTGTGGCTATCGCCGCGTTCAACCCGGCCCCGGTGACCGCGGCGGTCACCGATGGTCCGTCTCCCTGGACGCTGGCTGCGATCGGCTTTCTGGTGGTGACCATGGGCTGGATGCCGGCTCCGATCGAAATCTCCTCACTGACTTCCGTGTGGCTTAAGAGTCAGTGCCGTCAGCAAAAAGTGACGGCGCAATCTGCGCTGTTTGACTTCAACGTCGGCTACATTGGTACTGCCCTGCTGGCCATCGTATTCCTGGCGCTGGGGGCTTTGGTTATCCACGGCACCGGCGTTGAGCTGTCCAAATCCGGTATGGGCTTTTCGCACCAGCTGGTTGGCATGTACGCCTCAACAATTGGTGAATGGTCCCGTTACCTGATTGCTGTGATTGCCTTCTTCTGTATTTTTGGCAGCACGATTACCGTGATTGATGGCTATTCGCGTGTGATTGCCGAATCTCAGCGCCTGCTGAAAGAGCAACAGCAGCAAAGCCCGAAAGTACTGCAAGGCTGGATTGTACTGGTCTCTGCGGCAGCACTGGCGATTGTCAGCTTCTTTACTTCCGCGCTGATGCCGATGCTCAATTTTGCCATGATCATGGCGTTTATGACCACGCCGGTGTTTGCCCTGCTCAACTACATTCTGGTGACCCGCACTGAGTTGCCGGACGAACTCAAAGTCGGTCCGAAACTGAAAGCCCTGTCAATTATTGGCCTGGTTTACCTGTTCGGCTTCCTGGCACTGTTTGTATGGTGGAAGTGGCTGATGTAAGCCGCTGCAGCACATACGCTGGTTTGGTACCAGATAACAGCGATAAAAAAGGCTTTCCCGCGGGAAAGCCTTTTTCGTTGCCGGCAGCAAACCTTAGTTGTGTGCCACCACAATCAGACGCAGCGAGTCGAGCTGATACTGCGCTTCGCTGATGTAGCCGTTCAGCGCAGCAATCTGCTGATCCAGAGCTGCAATCTCTTCATCACGAATGTTCGGGTTGACCGCTTTCAGAGCCTGCAGACGTTCCAGTTTCGCCGTTCAGGCTGTGCTGCATCTCCTGCTGGGCCTGAGTACGAATCGCCTCTACATGTTTAACCACCGGAGTTTCACTGGCGCTGATCAGACGGTGGATGTCATTCTGCACCGAGCTGACCAGTTTACTCGCCAGATGGCGGTTAACCGGGCTGAGCTGGCGGTTGAACGATTCAAAATCCACCTGAGCCGATAAATCATTACCGCGCGAGTCCATCAGCATACGAATCGGTGTTTTCGGCAGAAAACGGCTGATCCCGCTGCGTTTCGGCGCCTGGGCATCGACCACGTACACCAGCTCAATCAGAATGGTACCGACCGGCAGGGCTTTGTTTTTCAGCAGTGATACCGCGGAAACCCCGACCCCTTCGCTCATCAGCAGATCCATACCGCCCTGGATCATCGGGTGCTCCCAGCTGATCAGGTGCATATCTTCACGCGACAGCGCCGTGTCACGATCAAACGTGATCGTCGCCCCTTCGTATGGCAGGCCCGGGTAGCTTGGTACCATCATGTGCTCAGACGGCGTCACGACCAGCGCGTTTTCACCGCGATCTTCCTGATTAAGGCCCACGGTATCAAACAGGCTCAGCGCAAAGGTCACCAGATTAGTATCGCCATCGGTCGCGGCGATCTGCTCGGCAATTTTCTGCGCCCGTTCACCACCGTTGGAGTGCATTTCCAGCAGACGGTCACGGCCCTGCTCGAGCTGGGCTTTGAGCGTTTTGTTCATCTGCGCGGATTCAGCCACGATCTCATCCAGGCCAGTCTCCTCACCGGACGCCAGCAAGCTAATCAGACGCTCAGCAAACTCATCGTACACCGCACGGCCGGTCGGACAGGTTTCAGCAAAGGCATTGAGACCTTCGTGATACCAGCGCGCCAGGATCGCCTGCGAGGTCCCTTTCAGATAAGGTACGTGGATATCAATATCCTGTTTCTGACCAATCCGATCGAGACGACCAATACGCTGCTCAAGCAGGTCCGGATTAAACGGCAAATCAAACATCACCAACTGGCTGGCAAACTGGAAGTTACGTCCTTCCGAGCCGATTTCGCTACAGATCAGCACTTGAGCGCCGCCCTCTTCCTGGGCAAAGTAAGCCGCGGCTTTATCACGCTCCAGAATCGACATGCCTTCATGGAATACCGTGGCACGGATACCTTCGCGCTCGCGCAGTGCCTGCTCAAGTTGCAATGCGGTGCTGGCGCGCGATGCGATGACCAGAATTTTATCGCTGCGCTTGGCTTTGATTTTCTCCAGCAGCCAGTTAACCCGTGAGTCAAACTGCCACCAGCTCGCATCATCGCCTTCAAATTCCTGGAAGATCTCTTCCGGGTAAAGCATTTTCATTGCCCGCGCTTCCGGGCTCATCTTGCCGCCAATCATGCCCGCTACTCGCATCGAAGTGGTGTACTGCTGCGGGATCTCCATCGGCATCAGATGGACATTACGTACCGGGAAACCTTTAATAGCGGCACGGGTGTTACGGAACAGCACGCGGCCGGTACCGTGACGGTCCATCAGGTTATCAATCAGCTCCTGACGTGCGGCCGCCTGTTGTGCCTGGTCACTGTCACTCTCCAGAATACGGAACAGCGGCTCGACATCCTGCTCGGACAGCAGATCGGCGATCTGATTTTTGGCCTCGTCCGCCAGCACATGACCGCTGAACAGCGCGCTGACCGCATCCGCGACCGGCTCGTACTGCGCTTCTTCCTGCACGAATGCTTCATAGTCGTAGAAACGGTCCGAATCGAGCAGACGCAAACGGGCAAAGTGGCTTTCTCGTCCCAGCTGTTCCGGTGTTGCCGTCAGCAGCAAGACACCCGGTGTGCTTTCCGACAGCGCTTCAATCACCTGATATTCGCGGCTTGGATTATCGACACTCCACTCCAGGTGGTGTGCTTCGTCCACTACCAGCAGATCCCATTCAGCATCCAGCGCCTGTTCAAAACGCTTGCGGCTTTTGCGCAGAAAATCGAGCGAACACAACACGAACTGCTGGGTCTCAAACGGGTTATCGGCTTCAGCAAAGGCTTCCACGCAGCGCTCTTCGTCAAACACCGAAAAGTGCAGGTTAAAGCGGCGCAGCATCTCAACCAGCCACTGATGCTGCAGGGTTTCCGGCACCACGATAAGAATACGTTCCGCACGACCGGACAGCACCTGCTGGTGAATGATCATACCGGCTTCGATGGTTTTACCCAGGCCCACTTCGTCCGCCAGCAGAACACGCGGCGCATGACGACGGCCCACTTCATGGGCAATGTAGAGCTGATGCGGAATCAGACCCGCGCGCATGCCACACAAGCCACGCATCGGGCTTTTATGTTGTTGGTACTGGTTATTCAGAGCGCGGTAACGCAGCACGAAATTGTCCATCCGGTCGATTTGGCCGGCAAACAATTTGTCCTGTGGTTTATTAAAGCGAATCTGGTTGCTAAGGAAGATCTCACGCAGCGCGACACCCTCCTCGTCGCTGTCTTCGCGGGTACCGATATAAGTGAACACACTGTTCTCTTCCAGCACCTGGTCCACTTTCAGCGACCAGCCTTCCTGACAGTCGATGACATCACCCACGTTAAATGTCACTCGGGTGACCGGGGCATCATTACGCGCGTAAACACGGTTTTCTTCCGATGCTGCGAACATCAAAGTCACAGTACGGGCATCGAGAGCCACCACTGTACCTAAACCTAAATCGCTTTCCGTATCGCTAATCCAGCGTTGCCCCAAAGCAAAAGTCATGTATCGACTACCTCATCAATTTGGAATGGAATATATCTACTGACACTGCACCCACAGAAGGGAAATCCGACCACAAACCAGCGCAGACACTGAGTTTAAAATCGTTTGGATAACATTATGGTGGTTCAAAAAGAGTGGTGCAGAAAAAGGTCGCTAATCTTACTTGATGGCGTGATAGAGGTCACGCGCAAACCCGGCTTTTTTTCGTCAAGATCCGGCTGACATCAAACTGTAAGAAACAAGTGGCATTTCTATTCAGGAAGGGTTGCTATACTCAGCGAGAAGGCGCACGACAGCCAGTAAAAACTGGCACAAAGTCTGCAAGTTCAAACAGAGAGTATCAACACGGGTTTGCAGTCAGCCGTCAGGTGATCGAACACATACCCTTAAGCGTACGATCCCCTGACAGGCCGATGGATGCAAACATCCATTGCTTAGCAAGCTACATAGTAGCAAGGAGACGCTTATGGGCGATACCGACCGGAAACTGTTTGTCCTGGATACCAATATCCTGCTTCATGAACCACTAGCCATTTACTCCTTCCAAGAACATGATGTGGTCATCCCGATGACCGTGCTCGAAGAAACTCGACCGAATCAAAGACAGCAAACGCGATGTAGCGCGCGACGCACGCGTCGCCATCCGGGCGCTGGAAAACCTGTTCCACGACGCCACCCCGGATGAAATTACCGAAGGCATCCCGTTCACCACTCATACCAACGCGTCCGGCTCAATCGCCATTCTGGCCGATTATGACGTACCGGAAACCGTGAAAGCCTTCACCGATAAAGAAGGCGACAACCGCATTCTTAACGCTGTACTGCATCTGCAAAACAAACGTGCGCCGCGGGAAGTGGTGCTGGTCACTAAAGACATCAACATGCGCCTGCGCGCCAAAGGTGCCGGGGTTCGCTTCGTCGATGATTACCGCAGCGACCAGTTGATCGACGACGTACAGTACCTGACCAAAGGCTTCCAGACTCGTCCGGGTAATTTCTGGGATCAGGTCAGCAGTGTCGACAGCTACACCCTGGAAGGCAAGACCTACCATAAGCTGGACCGTGAACCGTTTGAACCTACCTACATTAACCAGTACGTGCTGGATGAAGAGAGTGACTTTGCTGCCCGGGTTGAAGTCATCAATGAAGACAAAATTACCCTGCGTGATTTAAGCCGTGAGCGTATGCTGCACCGCAAAGCGTGGGACATTACCCCGAAAAATATTTATCAGGGTATGGCGATGGACGCCCTGCTTGACCGCGATATCGACCTTGTGATCCTGACCGGCGCGGCGGGGAGCGGTAAAACCCTGCTGGCAATGGCCGCAGCGCTGGAGCAGACCATTGAGAAGAAAATGTTCGATAAGATCATCGTAACCCGCAACACGCCAGACATCGGCGAGTCCATCGGCTTTCTGCCCGGCAGTGAAGAAGAGAAAATGATGCCGTGGCTGGCCTCGGTCACCGATACGCTGGAAGCGCTGCACAAACATGACCACTGTACCGAGAGCTCACTCAAGTACATTGTCGACAAAGCCAATATCCAGTTTAAATCGATTAACTTTATGCGCGGCCGCTCAATTCAGAATGCGTTCGTGCTGCTTGATGAATGTCAGAACCTGACTGCCTCGCAAATCAAAACCATCATCACCCGCTGTGGCGAAGGCACTAAGATCGTCTGCTCCGGTAACCTGGCGCAGATTGACTCCCCTTACCTGACTCCGGTGACCTCCGGACTGACTTACATGGTAGAGCGCTTCAAAAACTTTGAAGGCAGCGCTAACATCCACCTCAATGGCGTGGTTCGCAGCCGTCTGGCCGAATTCGCCGAAGAGAATTTATAATCACATCTGGCGAGATATCTCCAATATCTCGCCATTTATTTAAAATAATTATTCACTTTAACCGCATTAGTATGTTTTACTAGCCAGACTCAATTGTTATTGCTAAGGACTGAGATATGGCTTTCAATTTACGTAACCGCAATTTTCTCAAACTGCTCGACTTCACGCCGAAGGAAATTCAATTTTTACTCGACCTGGCGGCGGATCTGAAACGTGCTAAATACACAGGTTCAGAACAAAAAAAGCTGGTGGGAAAAAACATCGCGCTTATCTTTGAAAAGTCGTCAACCCGTACCCGTTGCGCGTTTGAAGTAGCCGCATTTGATCAGGGTGCGCAAGTCAGCTATCTCGGCCCGTCCGGTTCACAAATCGGCCACAAAGAATCAATGAAAGACACCGCCCGTGTGTTGGGTCGCATGTATGACGGCATTGAATACCGTGGTTATGGTCAGGCGATCGTAGAAGAGCTGGCACAATACGCCGGTGTTCCGGTCTGGAACGGCCTGACGGACGAGTTCCATCCGACCCAGATCCTGGCCGATTTTCTCACCATGCAGGAAACACGGTGGCGGCAAACCGCTCCATCAGCTGAGCTTTGCTTACCTGGGTGACGCGCGTAATAACATGGGTAATTCCCTGATGGTCGGCGCAGCGAAAATGGGCATGGATATTCGTCTGGTTGCACCAAAAGCGTACTGGCCGGAAGCCGAACTGGTGCAAACCTGCCAGCAAATCGCACAACAAACCGGTGCCAGCATCACGCTGACCGAAGATGTCAATGAAGGTGTCAACGGGGTGGATTTCCTCTACACCGATGTATGGGTATCAATGGGCGAAGCCCCGGAAGCCTGGGATGAGCGGGTTGCACTGATGAAACCGTACCAGGTGAACATGGCCGTGATCGAAGCCACCGGCAATCCGCAGGTCAAATTCATGCACTGCCTGCCAGCTTTCCACAACGACGAAACCACCGTCGGCAAAGAAGTGGCAGAAAAATACGGCATGAAAGGACTGGAAGTGACTGAAGAGGTGTTTGAGTCTGACCACTCGATCGTATTCGATGAAGCGGAAAACCGCATGCACACCATCAAAGCGATTATGGTTGCAACCCTAGGCAGCTGATTGCTTGAAACCCGATGAGCATACATCAGCATGTGATTCGGGTGAACGAAATCCGCTAACGCCGCTCCAAAGCCTGGCTTAACAAGACATCTTCAAAATCATTGGGGCTGTCGCAAGGCAGCAATTGAGCGACCCCCTATGAGCATACATCAGTATGTGATTCGGGTGAGCAAAAGCCGCTAACGCCGCGCCAGTGCCTAGCTTAACAAGACATATTCAAAATCATTGGTGCTGTCGCAAGGCAGCAATTGAGCGAAGCCCGATGAGCATACATCAGTATGTGATTCGGGTGAGCGAAAGCCGCTAACGCCGCGCCAAAGCCTAGCTTAATAAGACATCTTCAAAATCATTGGGGCTGTCGCAAGGCAGCAATTGAGCGAAGCCCGATGAGCATACATCAGTATGTGATTCGGGTGAGCGAAAGCCGCTAACGCCGCGCCAGTGCCAAGGATGCAGAAGATTGTGAGGTAATCGCTTGCGCTCACACAAACTAGGCGTATAATTCCGAGCAATTTGTCTGAGGGGTAGCCAGTGAAACTGAACCAGGTTGTACATACTGCGAGCACGTTTGGTAAGCGACTATGCTTACAGGGCCTGCTATTTTTTGCTCCTCACCAATGATTTTAAAGCCTCCCAGATCGGGGGGCTTTTTTATGGCTAAAAGCTTTGTATTGCTACATATTAAAGGGAAGAAGATCATGGCGAATTCGCTTTATCAAAAGCACATCATCTCCATTTCTGAGCTGTCTCGTGAAGAGCTGGAACTGATTGTCAAAACCGCAGGCCAGCTGAAAGCGCAGCCAAATCCGGAATTGATTAAGAACAAAGTGGTCGCGAGCTGTTTCTTTGAGCCATCGACGCGTACCCGCCTGTCGTTTGAAACTGCGATTCAGCGTATCGGCGGCAGTGTGATCGGTTTTGATAACGGCGGTAACACTTCTCTGGCTAAAAAAGGCGAAACCCTGGCTGACTCGGTGCAGGTTATCTCTTCTTACGTGGATGCGTTTGTGATGCGCCATCCGCAGGAAGGCGCGGCACGTCTGGCGTCTGAATTCTCCAACGGTGTGCCGGTCATCAATGCCGGAGACGGCTCTAACCAGCATCCGAGCCAGACCTTACTCGATCTGTTCTCGCTGTATGAAACCCAGGGCCGCCTTGATAACCTCAACGTAGCATTTGTCGGTGACCTCAAATATGGCCGTACTGTGCACTCGCTGACTCAGGCGCTGGCTAAGTTCAATAACAACCGCTTCTTCTTCATCGCGCCGGAAGCACTGGCGATGCCGGACTACATCTGTGAAGATCTTGACGACGCCGGAATTGAATACAGCCTGCACAATGATATGGAAAGCGTGATTGCTGAACTTGATATTCTGTATATGACCCGGGTGCAAAAAGAGCGTTTTGACGAATCGGAATACGCGCATATCAAATCGGCTTATGTACTGACGGCCGACCACCTGAAGGACGCACGTCCGAATATGAAAGTGCTGCACCCGCTGCCACGCGTGGACGAGATCACCACAGATGTCGATAAGACTCCACACGCGTACTTCTTCCAGCAGGCAGAAAACGGTGTGTACGCACGTGAAGCCCTGCTTGCCCTCGTTTCTGAATGAATCACTGTAACCGGAGTCTGTCATGAATAAAGAAACCAAACTGCAAGTCGAAGCCATCAAAAACGGCACAGTGATCGACCACATTCCGGCCAAAGTCGGCATCAAGGTGCTGCGTCTGTTTGATATGCACAACTCCAGCCAGCGCGTCACGATCGGCCTGAATCTGCCCTCTTCGGCTCTGGGCCACAAAGATCTGCTCAAAATCGAGAACGTGTTCATCAGTGAAGAGCAGGCCAACAAACTGGCGCTGTACGCACCGCACGCGACCGTGAACCAGATTGAAGATTATCAGGTGGTGAAGAAGCTGGAGCTGGTGTTGCCTGAGCGTATAAACGATGTTTTCGCTTGTCCGAACAGCAACTGCATTTCACACAATGAACCGGTGGAAAGCAGCTTCCGCATTTTCGAAAAGAACCACGATATCCGCCTCAAGTGTAAGTACTGCGAAAAAGTATTCTCGCGCGAAATCGTCACTGAACGCGAAGCCTGATTACGTCATTTTCAGTTATCGGATACGACGGCCAGTCGCACGGAATGGGTGACTGGCTCTTTACCTCTCAGGCAAGAACAGGCACACTAATCTTCCCGCTTTTTGCTTAAACAATGGAATAAACAAGCATGACTAAAGTTCTGCATACTGAGTCTGCACCAGCAGCAATCGGCCCGTACATTCAGGGCGTAGACCTAGGTAACATGGTTCTGACTTCGGGTCAGATCCCGGTAAACCCGGCAACAGGTGAAGTTCCGGCTGATATCGCCGCGCAAGCTCGCCAGTCACTGGAAAACGTGAAAGCTGTCGTTGAGTCTTCAGGGCTGACTGTTAGCGACATCGTGAAACTGACAGTGTTTGTCAAAGACCTCAACGATTTTGGCACAGTGAACGAAGTGTACGGCAAGTTCTTTGATGAGCACCAGGTTGCTCACTACCCTGCTCGTTCTTGTGTGGAAGTGGCTCGTCTGCCAAAAGATGTAGGCATCGAAATCGAAGCGATTGCAGTACGTAAATAAATTCCCGTACGCGAATAGATTGCAGTACGCAAATAAACTGCAGTACGCAGATAGATTGCAGTACGCAGATAGATTGCAGTACGCAGATAGATTGCAGTGCGCCAATCATCCGTGACCGGATCAAAAAAGGTTGCTCTCTGAGCAACCTTTTTTATCGCTGACGATCCGCTCCTGCCGCTATTCAGGCAGTTCTGCGCTTGAACCTTAGCTGTTGGATGTCACCTTGTTACTGTTCAGCAGCGCGACTTCTTCATCCAGCTCCTGCAGCTTAACTTTCATGTCGTGGTAACACTGTTTAGTCAGTTCACGCACGTGCTCCTTGCCCAGGCCTTCAGTACTGACCGGTGGCAGCATTTCAACAATGATATGACCATTGTTCCAGCGGTTAATACGCAGTTTATCGGTTGAGCTGCACACGATAGGAATAATCGGCACACCAGCGCCAATCGCCGCGTGGAATGCACCGGCTTTAAACGGCAGCAAGCCACGACCGCGCGAACGGGTCCCTTCCGGGAACATCCATACCGACACATCGCTGTTTTTCATGCTGTCGACAACCTGATCGATAGTACCTTTCGCCTTGGCTTTATTAGCACGGTCAATCAGAATATTACCGGTCAGCCAGTAAAGCTGACCAAACAACGGCATCCACGCCAGGCTCTTTTTACCGACCGTCACCACTTTGGGTGTCACTGCCGAAGAAACCGTAAACAAGTCCCAGTTGTTCTGGTGGTTGGCAATGTAAATCGCCTGGCCGCGGTTATAAGCATTGTCCGGAATGCGCAGCTCCAGTTTAATGCCGAACACTTTCGACATCGCACCGAACATACGTCCAAACGTGAACACGTGCTTCGGGTTACGCGGACTGAGCAGACAGTAGCCACAACCAAACACAAACATTACGACGGCAAACACCACCACCGCAATAATACGCAATAAAGCAATCATCCAGATTCTCCAAAGGAGCTCGAATAAAAAAGCCGAAACCCACGGATTTCGGCCCATAAACAAAACAGCAGTTTAACTCGACTCGCTGAAGCGCTCAATGTTGGCGCCCAGTGCCGATAGCTTGTCTTCAATCTTTTCGTAACCGCGATCGATATGATAAATCCGATCAACGATGGTTTCACCCTTGGCAATGCAGCCGGCAATCACCAGACTGGCCGATGCACGCAGGTCGGTCGCCATCACCTGAGCGCCGCTCAGAGAGGTGACATCACCACAGATCACAGTGTTACCTTCGATCTCCGCTTTAGCGCCCATACGCATCAGTTCAGGCACATGCATAAAACGGTTTTCAAAGATGGTTTCAGTAATAACACCGCCACCTTTAGCCATCATATTAAGCAGAGTGAACTGAGCCTGCATGTCGGTCGGAAAACCCGGATGCGGAGCAGTACGAATAGTCACCGCTTTCAGATCGCGGCCGGTCATATCCAGACTGATCCAGTCATCACCGGTTTCAATCAGTGCGCCGGCATCTTCCAGCTTAGCCAGTACCGCTTCCAGCAATTTTGCATTGGTGTTACGACACACAATCTTGCCATGTGATACGGCTGCGGCAACCAGGAAAGTACCGGTTTCAATGCGGTCTGCTACCACCGAGTGTTTACCGCCACCCAGACGTTCCACGCCTTCAATTGTGATGGTATCGCTGCCGGCACCACTGATTTTGGCACCCAGTTGATTCAGGAACATCGCGGTATCGACGATTTCCGGCTCACGCGCGGCGTTATCCAGCACGGTTTTACCTTCTGCCAGTGTCGCGGCACACATAATCGTAATGGTGGCACCGACGCTGACTTTATCCATCACGATGTGCGCGCCTTGCAGGCGGCCATCGACACTGGCTTTGACGTAACCGTCTTCCAGAGCAATGGTCGCACCCAGCTGCTCCAGACCATGGATGTGCAGGTCGACCGGACGTGCGCCAATCGCACAACCGCCTGGCAGAGACACCTGACCCTGACCAAAACGTGCCACCAGCGGACCCAGAGCCCAGATAGAAGCGCGCATGGTTTTCACCAGGTCATACGGCGCGCAGTACTGATCAATCTGGCTTGGATCGACATGCACTGAACCGTTGCGTTCAACTTTGGCACCCAGGCGCTTAAGCAGCTCCATCGTGGTGTCAATATCACGCAGATGCGGAACGTTGGCGACCTCGACCGGCTCAGAAGCCAGAATCGAAGCAAATAAAATAGGCAGTGCAGCATTCTTTGCACCAGAGATGGTCACTTCGCCCTGCAGGGGCTTATCTGACCCGATAACTCGAAACTTATCCATTCACAAACCTTAAAGCGACATCAACTTCTTATCGCGAGCCCACTCATCTGGCGTGAACGCTTTAATCGAAACGGCGTGAATGTCGTTGCGCTGGATGTACTCCATTAGCGGAGCGTAAATCATCTGCTGTTTCTTCACACGGCTCATACCTTCAAATGCAGCATCCACAGCCAGCACTTCATAGTGGCTGCCTTCACCTTTGACGTGAATCTCTTGAAGTTCGAGTGCTTGTTCTAATATCTGTTGTACTTGTGCGCTATCCACAATTCACCCCGGCTGGTTGTTCTAAGTGCTGAGCCATCATGGTTTCGATGTTACTCAGTTGAAACAGTGTGCGCAGTTGTTCTGGCACGAAACTGAGCATTATATGACAGTTTTGTTTTTTTGCATGCTCTATTAAATGAATTAACATTACCATCCCTGCAGAATCGACTCGTGATACATCACGCAAAGAGATGGTACAACGCGCACTTTGTGGCTGCCATTGCTGTAAAATCACCCACAAAGATGGGACTTTGTCCCGGTCCAGCGCGCCATTCAGAGCACCCTGCTCGGGGCTGAGGACTTGCCATTGCGGATGGCTCATTCGGATTTACTCTCAAAACGGATCGGTTGCTGAGCCTGTTTTTCCAGCTCTTTGGCCACCGCCAGAATACCTTCCTGACGAATTTTCGTGTTCCACTCTGATTGCTTGCTCGACAGCAGACTAATGCCTTCCGCGACCATATCAAAGGCACGCCATTCACCGGATTTCTCTTTGCGCAGTTTGAACTCAAGATTGATGTTCGGACGCGGCGCATCGATGATGTCAACTTTCACACTGGTGATACGGCGATCATCTTCGACCGGCAGTTCCGGCGCAAATTCAAGGGTCTGATCGGTGTACTGGGTCAGTACCTGAGCATAGTTAGTGATCAGATAAGCCCGGAATGCCTCAATAAACTCACCCACATCTTCACGCTTCGCGCCGCGCAGGTTAGAGCCCAGCAACTTAAGTGCCGCATACTGATCATTAACATAAGGCATCAGCTCTTCTTCAACGATCACTTTCAGGTAGTTCGGATCCTGATGGATTTTTGGCTGCTCAGCCTTAAGGCGACCAAAAGCCTGCTGAGCGACCTGTTTCATCATCTGATACGGGTTGGTCTGATCCACTTCCTGCGCCGCACTTGCCGACCAAGAGACCAGAACACTGAGCAGCAGGACAAAATAACGCTTCCACAGCATAGATTTAGTCATCATAGATTACTCACTTTTCTCATCGTCAGATCCACCTACGCTGTAGAGGAACTGACCAATCAAATCTTCCAGAACCAGGGCTGATTTGGTGTCTTCAATGCGATCACCATCTTTCAGCATCTGTTCATCTTCAAATACAAAGCCCGGGATCAGGCTGATGTACTGCTCGCCAATCAGACCTGAGGTCAGAATTTGCAGACTGGACGTATCCGGGAACTGACTGTAACGGCTGTCGATAGACAGGGTCACGGTTGGCAGCAGACGCTCTTTATCGAGCGAAATGTCTTCCACCCGGCCGACCACTACACCGCCGACTTTAACTGGCGAGCGCACTTTCAGACTGCCGATATTGTCAAATTCCGCTTTGAGCGTGTAAGTATCCCCAGAGCCCAGACTTTTCACGTCAGCGACTTGAAAAATCATTACCAGAATTGCGCAAATTCCTGCCAGCACAAAACTGCCTACCCAAAATTCTAGTTTACGTGTTTGTTGCATGATTAATTCCCAAACATCAGTGCGGTCAGTACAAAGTCGAGGCCTAATACAGCCAGTGACGAATGCACTACGGTTCGTGTTGTTGCACGGCTGATGCCTTCAGAAGTCGGAATCGCATCATAGCCATTAAAAAGAGCAATCCAGGTGACAGTAATGGCAAACACCACACATTTAATCACACTGTTGCCAATATCCTGTCCCAGTTTCTACCGAGGCCTGCATGGCGGACCAGAAACTGCCGTTGTCGATGCCTTTCCAGTCAACACCCACCAACTGACCGCCCCAGATACCGACCGCCATAAAGATCATCGCCAGCAGCGGCATAGAAATGAGTCCGGCCCACAGGCGTGGCGCAATGACACGTTTAAGCGGGTCAACCGCCATCATTTCCAGACTGGACAGCTGCTCGGTGGCTTTCATCAGGCCAATCTCGGCGGTCAGCGCCGAACCGGCACGACCCGCAAACAGCAAGGCCGTCACCACAGGCCCCAGTTCACGCAGCAGCGAAAGCGCCACCATTTGCCCCAGGCTGGTTTCCGCGCCGTAATCGACCAGGATGACGTACCCCTGCAAGCTGAGCACCATGCCGATAAACAGGCCGGAAACGATGATGATGGCCAGCGACTGAACACCGACGCTGTATAGTTGCTTTATCAGCAGCGGCAGGTTTTTCAGCGGCCGCGGACGACCGGCTAAGGCGCCGAATAACATCAGACTGGCTCGGCCAAACGCTTCGCACATCGCGAAATAGCGTCGCCCTAAGCCACTGATGCTCTGTTTCAAATTATCCAACATGGAACAGATCCTTTTCTATCGGCTGCGCCGGGAAGCGAAACGGCACCGGACCATCAGCATTACCCTGCAAAAACTGCTGCACGCGTGGGTCCTCGTTACGACGCAATTCCTGCGGCGAACCATAGGCAATCACTTTACCGTCAGCCAGCAAATATACCCAGTCAGCGATGCTCATCACTTCCGGCACATCGTGCGACACCACGACGGAAGTGACGCCCAGTGCCTGATTGAGATTACGAATCAGCTCGACCAGCACGCCCATGGTAATCGGATCCTGCCCGACAAACGGTTCATCAAACATGATCAGTTCAGGATCGAGCGCAATAGAGCGCGCCAGTGCAGCACGGCGTGCCATACCACCGGACAGTTCACTCGGCATCAGCTGAGCAGCGCCACGCAGACCGACCGCTTCCAGTTTAAGCAGCACCAGAGTTTTGATCAGAGATTCATCAAGCTGAGTATGCTCGCGCAGCGGAAACGCTACGTTGTCGAACACATTAAGGTCGGTGAACAAGGCTCCGGACTGGAACAACATGCTCATTTTTTTGCGGATTTTGTATAACTTACTGCGGCTTAGGGCGGGAATGTTCTGGCCGTCAAACCATATCTCGCCTTTTTCAGGCAGTAGCTGTCCGCCAATCAAACGTAACAGGGTGGTTTTACCGATACCAGAAGGCCCCATAATAGCGGTCACTTTCCCCTTCGGAACCTGCAAGCTGATGTCATCAAAAATCACGCGCTCCGCACGGGAGAAGGTCAGATTTTTGATGGTGATTAATTCGGTTTCAGACATACTCACAATTCGCTGTTGTCGGATTTCCTGCAAAGAATGGGCAATCATAAGCACATTACTGCGAAATTAAAAGCACCGTTCAATTACATTTAACCGACAATTAGCAATTCGCGCCCCATTCGGCCTCCGGTTCTGGTTTGCTGATAATATCATCAAATCAATCGCAACTGACATCCGCTTGTGATGATGAAAACAGCAAAAAATGCGGCCAGTGGCTGCGAATAATCACCACACAGAACCACGAAAATGCGACAATAAATTGTATCTTCGACTTCCCTTTTAATGACCAACACGTCAAAATTAGCGGTTACTCGTTCAGTTATTCATAAAGTTAGGAATTGTCATGCTCGAAGCCATTGCGTTTCTTATTGTAGGTCTCATTTTGCTCGTCTGGAGTGCCGATAAACTGGTTTTCGGTTCTGCCGCCCTGGCGCGCAACGTAGGCATTTCACCACTGGTGATCGGGATGACAATTCTGGCCATGGGCTCTTCAGCTCCGGAAATGATGGTGTCCGCCACGGCCGCCCTGGAAGGAAAGACCGATACCGCAGTCGGTAACGTGCTGGGTTCGAACATCGCCAACATCGCGCTGATTCTTGGTATTACCGCCCTGATCAAACCACTGTCGATCAGTTCAACCGTCATTCGTCGTGAACTGCCGCTGATGATTGGTGTCACTTTATTAGCCGGCGCACTGTTGTGGGATAACCAACTGGGCTTTTACGAAGGCGTACTGCTGTTCGTGCTGTTTGCGCTGTTTATTCTGGCGATGCTGAAAATCAGCCGCAGTGAACAGAAGAACGGTGATGCCCTGCTGGAAGAGCATGAATCTGAGATCCCGCAAGGGGTCAGCAACCTCAAAGCCGGCATGTGGGTGGTGATTGGTCTGATTTTACTGCCGATTGCCGCTGGTATGCTGGTCGATAATTCGGTAGTGATTGCGAAGTACTTCGGCATGAGCGACCTGGTGATCGGACTGACCATTATTGCGATTGGTACCAGCCTGCCGGAGTTGGCGGCTTCTCTGGCCGGTGTACTGAAAGGTGAAGATGACATGGCAGTCGGTAATATTATCGGCTCCAACGTATTCAATATTCTGGCGGTCATGGGCCTGCCGGGCATTCTCAACCCTTCCGTGCTGAGTGAGCACGCAATGGGGCGTGATTTCTGGGTGATGCTGGCGGTATCTGTCCTGCTGGTGCTGATGGCGCTGGGTAAATCCCGCAGCGTGAACCGTATTGAAGGTGCCATCCTGTTTGTCGCCTTCCTGGCTTATCAGATTTACCTGTTCATGAATATGACCGCTTAACGGGAGCGTAGGATGTCGGATAACTTTGACTACCGCAGTGTTGCCAACCAGGTGTTGGCAACGGAGATCGAAGCACTACAACAACTGGACCAATATTTTAACCATGACTTCTGCCGTGCCTGTGAAATGATTCTGGCCAATAAAAGCGGTAAAGTCGTGGTGATGGGCATCGGCAAGTCCGGCCACATCGGCCGCAAAATGGCGGCCACTTTTGCCAGCACAGGCACCTCATCCTTCTTTGTTCATCCCGGCGAAGCCTCTCATGGCGACCTGGGCATGATTGAAAGCGGTGATATTGTCCTGGCCATCTCCAACTCCGGTGAATCGTCCGAAATTCTCGCCCTGTTCCCGGTGTTAAAACGCCTCAATAACCGTATCATCAGTATGACGGGCAATCCGCAATCGAATATGGCCAAACTGGCCGATATTCACCTGCAGATGACGGTCCCCAAAGAAGCGTGCCCACTCGGCCTCGCGCCGACCTCCAGCACTACTGCTACGCTGGTGATGGGAGATGCAATGGCAGTCGCTCTGCTGCAGGCGCGCGGCTTTACCGCCGAAGATTTTGCCTTGTCGCACCCGGGTGGCGCTCTGGGGCGTAAACTGCTGATGAAGCTGAGCGATATCATGCATTCGGGTGACGCTTTACCTAAGGTTCAGCCGAATGCGCTGGTACGTGATGCCCTGCTTGAGATCAGTCACAAAGGGCTGGGGATGACCGCAGTGGTCGAGGGCGATGATCAACTGGTCGGTATTTTCACTGACGGAGACCTGCGCCGTATCCTGGATAAACGCATCGATATTCACAGCGCGACAATCAGCGAAGTGATGACCCGTCACCCGACCGTCGCCTCACCGAACCTTCTGGCAGTAGAAGGACTCAACCTGATGCAGGAAAAACGCATTAACGGCCTGATGCTGGTCGAGAAACGGCCAGGTGGTCGGCGCTTTGAATATGCACGATCTATTAAAAGCAGGAGTAATGTAATGAGCCAGATGGTCGAAACGCTGTACGGTGAGGTCGCTGCTAATATTCTGGCCACAGCTAAGCAAATAAAACTGCTGATTTGTGATGTCGATGGCGTGTTCTCTGACGGGCTCATCTACATGGGCAATCAGGGCGAAGAGCTGAAAACATTTCATACCCGCGACGGATATGGCGTAAAATCACTGATGAATGCCGGCATTGAGATTGCCATTATCACCGGACGACGTTCGCAAATCGTCGAAAACCGGATGCAGGCGCTGGGCATTTCTTTGATCTATCAAGGTCAGGACGACAAGGTCAAAGCCTATCAGGATATTTGCGAAAAATTGGCGATCGACCCAGAGCATACCGGTTACATTGGTGATGATTTGATCGACTGGCCGGTGATGGAAAAAGTCGCCCTCAAAGTGTGTGTGGCTGACGGCCATCCTCTGCTGGCCAAGCGGGCCAATTACGTTACCCGTATCAAAGGCGGACACGGCGCAGTACGCGAAGTGTGTGATTTAATTTTACAAGCACGGAATGAGCTCGACGTACATAAAGGCCTGAGTATATGAGTTTTTCTCGTATCCTTTACGCGATACTTCTCTTTATTGCTTCCTGGTCAGCCTATTACCTGCTGGACAAAGAGCAAAACAGCGCTATTCAGGTGGCTCCTAATTATGAGTTGCCGATGTTTAGTGGTAAAAATCTGGATAACGTCTCGTATAATCAGCAAGGCGTGCGGAACTATGTTATTACTTCACAGCATCTGGATTATTACGCGAAAAGTGGCAACACCACTTTCGAATATCCGGTACTGAAAGTCTATCAGCAAGGGGTTACCCAGGAGTGGCAGGTCACCGCCAATCGCGGCATTCTGACCAAAGACCACGTGCTGATTTTGTATGACAACGTGATGGCAAACAACTTACTGGCGGGCTCAGCCTTTGACGAAACTGTCAACGGCCAAGCTGAGTATTCAGCTCGATAACCGCGATTTTTGGGCCGACAGCGAAGTAAAAATGAACGGCCCGCAGTTTGAAACTCGCGGACAGGCGATGAGAGGAAACTTCTCCGAACACTCGGCTGTTCTGTATAACCATGTGCAAGGTAGATATGAAATTCTCACACCTTAGTTTGATTGCTTGCCTGCTGGCGTCCGGCCAGGCACTGGCTCTGACCACCGATTCTAAGCAACCGGTATACATCGATTCAGACAGTCAGCAACTGGACATGAAAAGCAACCGCGTGACCTTTTTGGGTGATGTAAAACTCAAGCAGGGCAGCATCAACATTAACGCCGATAAACTGGTTGTGGTACGTGATGCCAAATCCGGCCAGATTGAAACCATCGAAGGTTATGGCAACCTGGCGACTTTTTCGCAGTTGACGGATGAGGGTAAGACTCTGTACGGTGAAGCGAAAGAGCTGCATTACAAGATGTCCGAAGACGAACTGACCATGATTGAAAAAGCGATGCTGGCTCAGGATGACAGTGAAATCCGCGGTAAGAAAATCCGCTACAAAATTTCGTCGCAGAAGTTGATTGCAGATGGTGAAGGCAACGGACGTGTCTCGACCGTACTGCAGCCTCAAGCGGCCCAATAAGAACGACTATGGCAACACTTAAAGCAGAACATTTAGCTAAGAGCTATAAAAAGCGTAAAGTGGTCTCCGACGTCAGCCTCAAGGTTGAATCCGGTCAGATCGTCGGACTGCTCGGTCCGAACGGTGCGGGTAAAACCACCTCTTTCTACATGATTGTAGGTCTGGTTGCGCGTGACGAAGGAACCATCAGCATCGATGAACAAGACATCAGCGTGCTGCCTATGCACAGCCGTTCACGGCTCGGTATCGGTTACCTGCCACAGGAAGCTTCCATCTTCCGCAAGCTGTCGGTGGAAGATAACATCATGGCCGTGCTGCAAACGCGGGAAGAGATGACCCGTGAAGAGCGCCAGGATAAGCTGGAGGATCTGCTGGAAGAATTTCATATCCAGCACATTCGCCACAGTGCCGGTATGGCATTGTCCGGTGGTGAACGCCGCCGGGTGGAAATCGCCCGCGCGCTGGCCGCCAACCCGCAATTTATTTTGCTCGACGAACCGTTTGCCGGGGTTGACCCGATTTCGGTTATCGACATCAAAAAAATCATCGAACATCTGCGTGATCGCGGTTTAGGCGTGCTGATCACCGACCACAATGTCCGGGAAACCTTGGATGTGTGTGAAAAAGCTTATATTGTGAGTCAGGGCCGCTTAATTGCGGAAGGCACACCACAGGAAGTGCTCGACAACGAGCAAGTGAAACAGGTTTATCTCGGCGAACAATTCCGTCTATGATTAACATAGATTGAGATCAATCCTAACAAAAACAAGGCAGTCAATACTGAATGAAACCCTCATTACAGCTCAAGCTAGGTCAGCAGTTAGCCATGACACCCCAGTTGCAACAGGCGATTCGTCTGCTGCAACTATCGACGTTGGATCTGCAACAGGAAATTCAGGAAGCGCTGGAATCGAACCCGCTGCTGGATGTTGAAGAGTCGATGGAAGAGTTCGCGGCACCGTCTGAACCCGAGGCCCATCGTGAGGAAAAAGAAGCCAGTGCTGATGTTGCCGAACCTGAACCTCAGGACAGCTCAGAGCTGATCGAAAAATCGGAAATCAGCTCAGAACTGGAAATCGATACCACCTGGGAAGATGTCTACAGTGCCAATACCGGCAGCACCGGTATCTCTGTCGATGACGACGCGCCTGTTTATCAGGGCGAAACCACCCAGTCACTGCAGGACTACCTGTTGTGGCAACTGGATCTGACCCCGTTCAGTGAAACCGACCGTACGATTGCGATGGCGCTGATCGATGCTGTCGACGACTACGGCTACCTGACCCAGTCGCTGGAAGAAATTCTGGAAAACTTTACCGGCGAAGAGATTGCCGGTGAAGCGATTGAGCTGGATGAAATTGAAGCGGTCAGAAAGCGGGTTCAGCAGTTTGACCCGCTGGGTGTGGCGTCCGTCAACCTGCAGGACTGCCTGCTGCTGCAACTGGCCACCTTTCCGGCAGATACCCCTTGGCTGGACGAAGCCAAACTCCTCCTGTCTCAGTACATCGACCAACTTGGCAACCGCGATTACAAACTCATTCTGAAAGAGACTAAACTCAAAGAGGAAGAGTTACGTGAAGTGCTGCAACTGATCCAACAACTGGATCCGCGTCCGGGCAGCCGGATTGCGACAGAGCATGCGGAGTACGTCATTCCTGATGTGTCGGTGTTTAAAGAACATGGTAAATGGATTGTGACCATCAATCCGGACAGCGTGCCAAGACTCAAGATCAACCAGCAGTACGCCGATATGGTGCGCGGTAACAATGCCGACAGCAACTATATCCGGAGCAATTTGCAAGAAGCAAAATGGCTAATTAAGAGTCTGGAAAGCCGAAACGAGACGCTGCTCAAAGTTGCCAAGTGCATAGTTGAACATCAGCGTGATTTCTTCGAGTATGGTGAAGAAGCCATGAAGCCGATGGTTCTTAATGACGTCGCGCTGGCGGTGGACATGCATGAATCAACCATTTCTCGTGTTACCACACAGAAATACATGCATACCCCGCGTGGTATATTCGAATTGAAGTACTTTTTCTCCAGCCACGTCAGTACCGACAACGGCGGAGAATGTTCATCTACCGCGATTCGAGCTCTGATCAAAAAACTGGTCGCTGCGGAAAATCCAGCCAAACCATTAAGCGACAGTAAGATCGCGGCCCTACTTGCTGATCAAGGAATTCAGGTTGCAAGACGTACTATTGCTAAATACCGGGAATCCTTGGGTATTTCCCCGTCGAGTCAGCGCAAACGCCTGCTATAAGGCCTAACTGAGAAGGAAAGTCTATGCAAATCAATATTCAAGGCCATCACATTGAACTTACCGATTCAATGCAAGACTATGTTCACTCTAAATTTCAAAAGCTTGAGCGATTTTTCGACCATATTAATAACTGTCAGGTGATTTTACGTGTTGAAAAAACGCGCCAAATCGCTGAAGCTACGCTTCATATTAACCAAGGAGAAGTCCACGCCACTGCGGAAGAAGATGTTATGTACGCAGCGATTGATGGTCTGGTGGACAAACTCTCTCGTCAACTCAACAAGCATAAAGAAAAGCTAAGTAGCCACTAACATGCAATTAAGCGAAGTACTTTCACTGGACTGCACCAAGAGTGCAGTCCAGTGTTCTAGCAAAAAAAGAGCGCTGGAAATCATCAGTGAGATAGCCGCCCTGCACACAGGTCTGAACGCCACCGAGTTGTTCGAATGTATGCTGAGCCGCGAGAAAATGGGCAGTACCGGTATCGGTAACGGCATTGCCATCCCTCATGCCCGTATGACTGCCAGCGACGAAGCGGTTGCAGTGCTGCTGCAGTGCGAAGAGCCGATTGAGTTTGACTCTATCGATAACCGTCCGGTCGATCTGCTGTTCGCTCTGCTGGTGCCGGAAGAACAGTGTAAGCAACACCTGAAAACGCTGTCATCTATGGCTGAACGCCTGAATGACAAGCAAACTCTTAAACAGCTGCGTGGCGCAAAAAGCGATCAGGAGCTGTACAGTATCATGGTCAACCAACCTCAATAGGTCCCACCATGCGTTTAATTGTTGTGAGTGGTCAATCCGGAGCCGGTAAAAGTGTCGCGCTGCGGGTATTGGAAGATCTCGGCTACTACTGTGTGGATAATCTGCCGGTCAGCTTACTGGACGCGTTTATTCACTCGGTACAAGGCAGCCAGCAGAATGTTGCGGTCAGCATTGATATCCGCAACCTGCCGAAAGAGCCAGACCTGGTTGATGATGTTCTCGACCAGCTCAAACAAAACAATGACGTTAGCGTACTGTTTCTCGATGCCAGTAAAGAGACGCTGCTGAAACGCTACAGTGAAACCCGCCGCATTCATCCATTGTCGCTGAGTGAAAGCAAGCCCACCCTGGATCAGGCGATTGAGATGGAAATCCAGTTACTGGCGCCGCTTAAAGAGCGCGCCGATCTGGTACTTAACAGCAGTGACCTGTCACTGCATGAACTGAGTGAAACGGTCAGACGCCGTATCGAAGGACGCGAACGCAAAGACCTGGTTATGGTGTTTGAATCCTTCGGTTTTAAATACGGCCTGCCGAGCGACGCCGATTACGTATTCGACGTGCGCTTTTTGCCTAACCCGCACTGGCAGCCGGACTTAAGACCATTGACCGGTCTTGATGCACAAATCAAAGCGTTTCTGGAAAGTCACAGCGATGTGATGGAGATGAAATATCAGATCCAGAAGTTTGTCGAACACTGGTTACCCCTGCTGGAAAAAAACAACCGCAGCTATCTGACCATAGCGATCGGCTGTACCGGCGGCAAACACCGCTCGGTCTACCTGACCCAGCAACTGGGCGAATATTTTGCCGAAATGGGGCATCAGGTTCAGATCCGCCACACCTCATTAGAAAAAAATCGCTCATAAGGAGCAGATATGCCACAAGCTTGCCGTACTGTTCTTATCCAGAACCGCCTTGGTCTTCACGCCCGTGCCGCCATCAAACTGGTGGAACTGGCGCAATCTTTTGATGCCGTGCTCACCATTCAGAGCCAGGATGGCAAAGAAGCCACCGCCGACAGCGTGATGGGGCTGCTGATGCTGGAGTCCGCTCAGGGCCAGAATGTCACCATCTGTGCAGAAGGCTCGCAAGCTGAGCAGGCACTGGATGCCGTCTGCCATCTGATCGAAGACAAATTTGAAGAAGATGACTGAATGTCTGGTGCAGATACCACATCGGTGACCAAGTACGTATCTGTTACCAAGTAAGTGTCTGTTACCAGGAAAACCGCTGTCACATTACAACTTTGGGCCACAAAGAAAGACGTTTCATTAACGAAACTATTGGCTGACGATTAATAACTTCTTATTAAATAAGACATAAAAGTACGATATTATTCAAAATATTGTCACCATTCACAGATTAGGGGGAAGCTATGGCAGAGCAGATTGAATTTGACCAAGCTCACCTCACCCTCCAAGAGATCACCGAAGCGCTGGAAAACGGCCGCTTTGTCCATGTTCGCCGCCAACTGCAGGACATGGAACCCGAAGATATCGCCAACCTGTTAGAAGCCTCGCCACGTAAAGCACGTGACGTCCTGTGGCAACTGACCGACCCGGAAGATTATGGTGAGATCCTCGACGAGCTGAGCGAAGACGTCAAAGATGCGCTGGTGTCCAAAATGGCACCGGAAAAACTGGCTGAAGCCACTGAAGGCATGGACACCGACGATGTGGCCTACGTGCTGCGTAGTCTGCCGGACGGACTGTCACGGGAAGTTCTGGCCCAGATGGATGCCGCCGACCGCTTACGGGTCGAAACGGCGCTCTCCTATCCGGAAGATACCGCCGGCGGCCTGATGAACACCGACGTTATCACCATTCGCGGTGATGTCGACGTCGACGTGGTATTGCGTTATCTGCGTATTCGCGGCGAACTGCCGGCGGCCACAGATGCGCTGTACGTCATTGATGATGAAAGCCGCCTGATTGGCCATTTGTCGCTGACCACACTGATCACCACCCAGCCGGATGTTCCGGTCAGTGAAGTGATGGATGACGCAGACGAGGCGATTCGGGTCGATACCAAAGACTCTGACATCGCCAGCCTGTTTGAGCGACGTAACTGGGTTTCGGCGCCGGTGGTGGATGAGAATCAGCACCTGGTCGGCCGGATCACCATCGATGACGTGGTGGACGTGATTCGTGAAGATGCCGAACACTCGATGATGAGCATGGCGGGTATGGACGATGACGAAGATACCTTTGCGCCGGTGTTTAAATCTGCCCGCAAGCGCAGCATCTGGCTGGGTGCCAACGTGCTGGCCGCCCTGGCCGCCGCTTCCGTATCTAACATGTTTGAAGCCACGCTGGAACAGATGGCGGCAATCGCGATTCTGATGACCATCGTCCCTTCAATGGGCGGAGTGGCTGGTAACCAGACCGTTGCGCTGGTGATCCGCGGCCTGGCGCTGGGGCATATCGGTGACAGTAACCGGCGTGAAACTGTTACTTAAAGAAGCAGCGATCGGCCTGCTGAACGGCATCACCTGGGCATTGATCATCGGGGCTATCGTGGTGGTGTGGAAAGGCGAATGGCTGTTAGGCGCAATCATTTCGGCCGCCATGCTGACCAACCTGCTGGTGGCTGGCATCGCCGGGGTGACCATTCCGGTGGTGCTGAAAAAAATGAAGATCGACCCGGCCCTGGCGGGCGGGATGGCACTGACCACCGTCACTGATGTGGTCGGCCTGTCGGTCTTCCTCGGTCTGGCGACACTGTTCATTACCTGATGTTCATTATACCTGCTAGTGATCACCGGATAACCGGCCACAAGGTTATCAACCAAGCAACAAAAAAGCGCTGACCTCAGGTCAGCGCTTTTTGCTTCGGGCCGGTTTATTCACCCGCCACCTTCATGCTTTCGATCAGCATCGAACCGGTCTGAATCTGTGAGCGGGTTTCAGTATCACTGCCCACCGCCACAATCTGCTGGAACATGGTTTTCAGGTTACCGGCAATGGTAATACCGGAAACCGGATGCTGAATCTGGCCGTTTTCAACCCAGAATCCCGCAGCACCACGCGAGTAATCGCCGGTGACCACATTGACACCCTGCCCCATCACTTCTGTGACTAACAGGCCGGTACCCAGCTCTTTCAGCATCTGCTCAAAATCCTGGCCGGTGTGCTTCACAAACCAGTTGTGGATACCCCCGGCATGGCCGGTCGGCGTCATCTTCATCTTGCGTGCCGCGTAGCTGGTCAGCAGATAGCTGGCCAGAACACCATCGGTAATGATTTCACGGTCTTCGGTCTTCACACCTTCGCTGTCAAACGGGCTCGAAGCCAGTCCACGCAGTACATGCGGACGCTCAGCAATATTGAACCACGACGGCAGGATTTGCTCACCCAGATGATCAAGCAGGAATGACGATTTGCGGTATAGGTTTCCGCCGCTGATCGCCATCACCAGATGGCCCATCAAACCTGTCGCCACATCAGCAGCGAACATCACCGGATAGTGGCCGGTTTTCATCTTACGCGCATCAAGACGCGATACCGTCTTCTTGGCCGCTTCCAGACCCACCGCTTGCGGTGACCACAGATCATCAATATGGCGCGCCACGGTGTAGCTGTAATCACGCTCCATCTCACCGTTTTCACCGACACCAATCACGCAGCAACTGATACTCTGGCGGCTGGACGCATAACTGGCCAGCAGACCATGGCTGTTACCATATACTTTAACGCCGTAGTGGCTGTCGTAGCTGCCGCCGTCACTCTGTTTGATTTTCTTGCTGTAGGCCAGCGCAGCCTGCTCAGCTTCAATCGCAATACGCGCCGCTTTGTCCGGATTCGGCTCATCCGGATGGAACAGATCCAGATCCGGCACATCCTGTACCATCAACTCTTTCGGGGCCGGGCCGGCAAACGGGTCTTCCGAAGTGAACTGTGCAATATCGAGCGCCGCCAGCACTGTCTGCTGGATAGCCTTCTCACTTAAATCCGACGTTGACGCGCTGCCTTTGCGCTGCCCGCGGTAAACGGTAATGCCCAGAGCACCGTCACTGTTGAATTCCACGTTTTCCACTTCGCACATGCGAGTCGAAACGCTTAAACCTGTGCTTTTGGTAATGGCGACTTCAGCGGCGTCAGCCTGAGCTGAAGCCATGTCGAGCGCTTTTGCAACGGCAGCTTCAAGCTCGGCTCGTTGCGCAGCGACTTGCTGTTTTACATCCATATCTCATCCAACTGTTGCGCTTTAATCTGGTTAGGATAACAAGAATTTCGCTTTCTCCCCACGATTCTTGCTAAAATAGCAGACATAAATAACTCATTAGTGAATGAAGATGGCGCGTAAGAATCAAAAAGCCCCTTGGGAAGATGAAGAAGAAATCATCTTGGTCAGTAAGACCGAGTTGAAAAACGATATGATTGAACTGCAAAAGCTCGGTGAAGAGCTGGTAGATCTCAAACCTTCTGCTCTGGCAAAATTCCCGTTACCTGACGATCTGGCCGAGGCAATTAAAGACGCACAGCGCTTTAAAAATGAAGCTCGCCGTCGTCAACTGCAATACATCGGTCGCCTGATGCGTAATATCGATCCTGAGCCACTGCAAGCGGCACTGGATAAACTGCGCAACAAGCATTCTCAGTCCAGTGCCGTACTGCACAAACTGGAACAGCTGCGCGATCGCGTGGTGGAAGAAGGCGACAGTGCAATTGAAGACGTGATGGAAATGTACCCGGACGCGGATCGTCAGCGTCTGCGCCAACTGGCACGTCAGGCGAAAAAAGAGAAGCAAGCTAATAAAGCACCGAAAGCGTCGCGTGAGATTTTCCAGGTTCTGAAAGTGCTTAACGATCAACCGTATTAAACGCTCGACCGCATTATCAGCGGCTTGTGAGGTAATCCATTTAAAGAGGTTGGCTGATGCCAACCTCTTTTTTATTCGCCGGCGCGGACAAATGCCGCCAAAGGCGGATACGGATGGCTGGCGGTGAGCTCAGTAATCGGAGCCATACATTGCACCTGCCCCTCCGCCATGAAGGCAAAATGCGAGGCGATCGCACGCGCATCACTAAGATGGTGAGTCACCATCAGCACGGTAATATTACGCTCAGCGGCCAGGCTCCGGACCAGCTTGAGCATCTCTTCGCGCAGCACAGGGTCGAGAGCAGAAAATGGCTCATCCAGCAGCCAGACCGGATTGGGCTGTACAAAGCAGCGCGCCAGCGCCACCCGTTGCCGTTGCCCGCCGGACAACTGCTCCGGCAGACGCTCGAGCAGATGACCAACCCCGACCATCTGCGCCGCCTGAGCAACTTGCTGCTGTTGTGCCTGGCTCAGTTTCAGCCCCGGATGTAACCCCAGACCGATATTTTCCCGCACCGTCAGATGCGCAAACAGATTGTGCTCCTGAAACAACATCGAAAACGGGCGCTGAAATGGCGCCAGCCCCACCACAGAGGTCATCTGCTCGGCTCCGGCGCGAATATCGCCCAAGTCGGGGTCGATAAATCCTGCCACCAGACTGAGCAAGGTCGATTTTCCGGCCCCGCTTGGTCCCATCAGGGCGACGATGCTGCCCTGTTTCGACCGTCATATCAAAGCGAAACCATTCGTTCTGGTATTCATAACGTACATCATCCAGCACTAACATGCTTCTCTCCGTTTCTGGCCGTCTTCACACGGCTGTGGAACAAGCGTTCAATTAAATAAAACAATCCGATACTCAGCAGCAGCATCACCACAGAGACCACGCCAGCCGCTTGCATCTGGTAGCTGCCCAGCAGCTGATATAAATAGAGCGGCAAAGTACGAAAATCCTGGCTGCCAAACAGGGCAATCGCACTTAAATCGCCCATCGACAACAGAAAACTGAGGGTAAAAGCGTAAGCCAGCGGCTTGCGCAGCGCGCGCAGTTCGACCAGACGCAGACGCTGCCAGCCCTGCATACCGAGACTGGCACACAAAAACTGGTATTGCTGCGCGACCTGCAGCATCGGCTGACTGAGGTTTTTCACCACATAGGGCAGCGCCATCAGAGCATTGACCGCCACCACAATCCAGTATGCCAGGCTGAATACATCGGTCAGATTGCGCAGCAGCAGAAACAGTCCGGTACTGATTACCAGCCCCGGCGTGACCAGAATAATGGTTCCGACCAGTTCAATCGAATTCGCGCGACGTGGCTGGTAGTGCAAACGCCAGTGGCGACTGGTCAGTACGATACTGATCCCGGCCAGCAGCGCCAGTGAACTCGCCAGTGTCGCCACCTGCAACGATGCGCCGAGTGCAGACCAGAATGCCCCGCTGCTCAGCACCGGCCACAGTTTGCTGTTGAGCCCGCTCACCACAACCATCAGCAGCGGCGGCACCACCAGTAACAGCGCCAAACCAATCCACAACGCATCCCAGCCACGCGCCAGGCGTGAATCCGTCAGCCACTGCCGGGCAGACAAAGCCCCCGCACTGACAGGTAACGGACGCGATAAACGTTGCAGTGCCAGCGCCAGTACGCCACACAACAGCATTTGCCACAGCGCCAGCAGTGCACCGGTCTGTAAATCAAAATCAAACTTAATCGCCTGATAAATCGCCAGCTCAATCGTGGTCGACTTTGGTCCGCCGCCCAGCGCCATGACAGTGGCAAAACTGGTGAAACAGAGCATGAAGACCATGCCGCCGACATTCGCCAGTTGCTGGCGCATACGCGGCCACTCCACCCATCTGAATTTATCCCAGCCGCTCATGCCCAGATGAGCACATAACTTATGCTGCTCGGCCGGTATACTTTCCAGGCTCTGCAGCAACAACCGGCACGCATACGGCAGATTAAAAAATACGTGCGCAAGCAGAATGCCGTTCAGACCATAAATCGAAAACGGCATTTTTATCTGCCATTGCTGCAGCCAGTCGGCAATCCAGCCACTTTTGCCGTATATCGCCAGCAGGCCAAACACGCCAACCAGCACCGGCAGCACCAGAGTGCTGGCAAACAGACGCAGCAGCAGCGCCCGGCCGCGAAAGTGACGCCGGCTCAGCGCATGCGCAACCGGAATAGCCAGGCCGACACTGAGCAGGGTTGACAGCAGCGCCTGGTAAAAGCTGAACCAGGTGACATGGCGATAATAAGCATCGCCCCAGATTTGGCTGAGCTGTAATTGCGGGGCTTGCCACAACAAAGCGGCCAGCGCGCAAAACACAAAGGTCGCGACCAGCGCCGCGACCCAAAGACCGGTTTTAGGAACAGTGACTTGCATCAGATCAGAACGTCAGCGCGTTTTGCCACTCACGAATCCAGCTTCTGCGCTGGGCGGCAACCTGCTCCGGCGTGAAGGCCAGCGCCTTGTCCGGCACGGTCAGCGTTGCAAAACCGTCCGGCAGCGTGACCGCAGTGGCCGGATACATCCAGTTATGGGTCGGGATCACTTCCTGGAACTCATCGCTGAGCATAAATTGCAAAAACTCAGCGGCCAGTTTCGCCTGCGGTGAGTTTTTGACTTTCGCCGCCACCTCAACCTGCATGTAATGGCCTTCAGTGAAGTTCGCCGCCGCATAATGATCATCTTGTTCAGCGATCAGGTGATAAGCAGGCGAAGTGGTGTACGACAGCACCATATCGGCTTCACCCTCTAAAAACATCGAATACGCTTCCGACCAGCCCTTGGTCACTGTCACCGTTTTGTGGACCAGCTTCTGCCACGCAGCCCCGGCCTGATCACCATAGACCGACTTCATCCACAGCAGTAAACCCTGTCCCGGTGTCGAGGTGCGCGGATCCTGATAAATCACGCTCAGGTCATCGCGCTGTTCAACCAGCTCTTTCAGGCTGGATGGCGGATGAGCCAGCTTCTGTTTGTTATACACAAACGCAAAGTAACCGTAGTCATAAGGGACAAAGGTATCGTCATGCCAGCCGTTTGGCAGGGTAAGCGCCGAAGTATCCACCGCATGTCTGGCCAGCAGACCGGTCTGCTTGGCTTCCGCCATCAGGTTGTCATCCAGCCCGAGTACCACATCCGCTTTGGTGTTACTGCCTTCCAGGCGCAGACGGTTAAGAATAGAGACACCATCTTCCAGCGTGACGAAATTGAGATCGCAGCCGCAGCGGGCTTCAAAGGCTTTTTCCACCGCCGGACCCGGTCCCCATTCAGAGGCAAACGAATCGTAGGTGTAGACGGTCAGCGTGGGTGTGGCGGCCAGCAAGGCGCCGGAGTATAAGGTTGCCACAGCAACCGCAGTATGAGTGATGTTCAAGGCTCGCTCTCCTCATTGAGCGGCACAGGCTTGAGGGGAGGATGAGGTCAGTCCGGAGTCCGGTATCGCAAACCCTGCTCAATTCCTACGCCAGCATTATCTGGTTCAGGTGTCTAACCACATCCCCGGCCTGCGGGTACGAGTGACGCACAGGCAGCGGAGTTTGTGACTAATGCGGGTCCCAAGCCTGGCTTGATCTCAGCGCCACAACGGTGCAAATAATTCTATTCACGCCGACAATGGTAAGCTCCCCGATGAGTGGTTGCGATTGTATGTCGAATTGAGTTAAAAAGCGACTCACACGCGCTGATCGTAGCCCCAGCGCGCGACCAGTTTCTGCTCAATCCCGAGATGGTCCAGAATGCGCGCTACCATAAAGTCGATCAGATCCTCAATCGACTGCGGCTGATGGTAAAAGCCGGGCGCCGCCGGCATGATGGTGACACCCATTTGCGACAGTTTATGCATGTTTTCCAGATGCAGGGTTGAGAAACGGTGTCTCGCGCACCACCAGCAATAACTGGCCGCGCTCTTTGAGTACCACATCAGCCGCCCGCTCGATCAGGTTATCCGACATGCCATGCGCGATAGCAGCAACACTACCGGCGGAACACGGACACACCACCATCTGTTTCGGTGCCGCTGAACCCGATGCCACCGGAGAAAACCAGTCTTCCTTGCCGCAAACCACCAGTTTATCCGCATTGCAGCCAAGGTGTTCGACCAGCACCTGCTTGGCCGCATCCGGGCCGGCCGGTAACTTGAGACCGTGCTCGGTGGCCAGCACCACCCGCGCCGCAGAAGAGATCAGCAGGTAAACGGTGTAGTCGGCAGCCAGCAGGCACTGCAGCAGGCGCAGTCCGTATGGTGCGCCCGATGCACCGGTCCAGGCTAAGGTGATGGCTTTATTATCTGTTGTCATCATACTTTATTTCGTCTGTTGTTCTTGATGCATGGCCGGTGCGATTAACCGGCCGCACACTCGCGCAGCTCCAGAGCCGCCAGCAATTTGGTATGAATGCCATCAAAGCCACCGTTACTCATGACCAGAATCTGATCGCCCGGCTGCGCTTCTGCAGCAATCTTGGCGACAAACTGCGCCATATCGCTGCCGACATGCGCCGCTTGACGGCACTGCTCGGCGACCTCTTGCACCGACCAGGAGAGATTATCCGGCTGGAACAGATAGACTGAATCGGCCGCGTCCAGCGCAGCCGCCAGCGTCTGCTTATGCACGCCCAGTTTCATGGTCGCAGAGCGTGGCTCCAGCACCGCAATGATTTTAGCTGCTCCGACTTTATTACGCAGCCCGCCCAACGTCAGCTTAATCGCGGTCGGATGATGGGCAAAATCATCATACACCGTCACACCGTTTCTGTTCGCCTTTCAGCTCGAGTCGACGTTTGGTATTGATAAAGCGCCCCAGCGCTTCACAGGCCAGATCAGCCGTGACGCCGACATGACGCGCCGCAGCAATCGCCATCAGGGCATTACTGACGTTGTGATCGCCAACCAGATCCCACTGCACAGTGCCCACCAGCTGCCCCTGGAACAGAACCTCAAACTGGCTGCCATCCGGTTGCAGTTTATGCGCCTGCCAGTCACTCTGCTCGCCGCTGAATTCGGTTTCACTCCAGCAGCCACGCCCAAGCACATCCTGCAGCGCTGGATCCTGACGCGGGGCCAGAATACGGCCATTGCCTGGCACAGTACGGACTAAATGGTGAAATTGCCGCTTGATCGCTTCCAGATCATCAAAGATATCCGCATGATCAAACTCAAGGTTATTCAGGATCAGAGTGCGGGGATGGTAGTGAACAAACTTAGAACGCTTATCGAAAAAAGCACTGTCATATTCGTCTGCTTCGACCACAAAAAACATGCTTTCGCCCAGCCGGGCAGAAATTCCGAAGTTGCCGAGCACACCGCCAACCAAAAATCCGGGCTGATAACCACAATCTTCCAGAATCCAGGCCAGCATACTGGAAGTGGTGGTTTTGCCATGCGTACCGGATACCGCCAGCACCCAGCGATCATGCAAGAGAAAATCCTGCAGCCATTGCGGGCCGGAGGTGTAGCGCAAATTGTGGTTCAGCACATATTCAACACACGGATTACCACGACTCATGGCGTTACCCACCACCACCAGATCCGGTCTTGGCTCAAGTTGCGAAGGGTCAAAACCTTCAATAATTTCAATACCCTGAGCTTCAAGCATGGTACTCATTGGTGGATAAACATTGGCATCACTGCCGGTAACTTTATGTCCCAGCTGACGCGCCAGCATAGCGACGCCGCCCATAAAAGTACCGCAGATCCCCAAAATATGAATGTGCATAAACCTGCCTCATGACGATTGGTTACTGCGCTCCATTATCCTGATTCGCATCAATAAAGCGAGCCTCCCACATCAGGGCAATGTTATTTTCAAAAAAGTTAAGTAAATTGAGATCTGCGTCTGTTACTTCATTACCCAAAAAAAATCCCACCCCGTACACTCCATGCTAGCGCCAGTGTAAATAAAGGTCCCCCATAAGAGCCTCGCCACTGTGCAGCGATAACTCCCCCAAAAATTAGTGTTAAGGAAACAACATGTCTGAAATGCAGACCCTTGGTGAGTTCATTGTTGAGAAGCAACATGACTTCCCCCACGCAAGAGGTGAACTCTCTTCCCTGCTGGCCTCAATTCGCCTGGCGGCGAAAATCGTCAACCGCGAAATCAATAAAGCCGGTCTGGCCGATATTACCGGTGCATCCGGTCAGGCCAACATTCAGGGCGAAGAGCAACAAAAGCTGGATGTGTACGCTAACGAAAAATTTAAAGCCGCACTGGAAGCGCGCGATCAGGTGTGTGGTGTCGCCAGTGAAGAAGAAGATGAAGCGGTAGCGTTTAACAAAGAACTGAACAAAAACGCCAAATACGTGGTGCTGATGGATCCACTGGATGGTTCATCCAACATCGATGTGAACGTGTCAGTCGGCACCATTTTCTCAATTTACCGCCGTATTTCACCGGTGGGCGGACCGCCAAGCGCAGAAGACTTCCTGCAACCGGGCCATAAGCAAGTAGCGGCTGGCTATGTTATCTACGGTTCATCCACCATGCTGGTGTACACCACAGGTAATGGTGTCAACGGCTTTACTTACGATCCGTCGATTGGTTCGTTCTGCCTATCGCACGAAAACATGCGCATTCCGCAGGATGGCAACATCTATTCTATCAACGAAGGTAACTACATTCGTTTCCCGACCGGCGTGAAAAAGTACATCAAGTACTGCCAGGAAAATGAGCCGGCAGACGGCCGCCCGTACACCTCACGCTACATCGGTTTCTCTGGTGGCGGATTTCCACCGCAACCTGCTCAAAGGCGGTATCTACCTCTACCCGAGCACCCAGAGTCACCCGACCGGTAAACTGCGCCTGCTGTATGAATGCAACCCGATGGCATTCCTGATTGAACAGGCCGGCGGCACCGCATCTGACGGCGTTAACCGTATTATGGATCTGAAACCGACCGAGCTGCACCAGCGTGTGCCTTTCTTCGTCGGCTCGAAAAATATGGTCAGCAAGGTCGAAGAATTCCTTGCCGCGAATCCGGATTAATCACCACTCAGCGTGATCGTGAGCGCCGCACCTGCGGCGCTCTTTTTTTGCCAGCCAGAAAATTCAGACAGTTAATAAAATATCGCCTTGATTTAGCATGCTTAGACTTAGGTTTACTTGGGTCTGAGCCCATTTCCGAGTAAACTCTCGGGTTTGCGGTGCGGATTTTTGCACCTTGGCGAATCTTGACTAATAATAAGTTTCGAATTTTGAAGTCCGGCTAATTGATAAGGAAACCTTAATGAGCTTAAACAATGTGCCAGCAGGCAAATCGCTTCCTGATGATATCTACGTAGTAATCGAGATCCCAGCGAACGCGGATCCAATCAAATACGAAGTAGACAAAGATTCTGGCGCTGTGTTCGTCGATCGTTTCATGTCTGCTCCTATGTTCTACCCATGTAACTACGGTTACGTGAACCACACCCTGTCTCTGGACGGTGACCCGGTAGACGTTCTGGTTCCGACTCCATACCCGCTGATCCCAGGTTCAGTTATCCGCTGCCGTCCGGTTGGCGTACTGAAAATGACTGACGAGTCTGGTGAAGACGCGAAAGTGGTTGCGGTTCCGCACACTAAACTGTCAAAAGAATACGACCACATCCAGGACGTAAACGATCTGCCAGAACTGCTGAAAGCTCAAATCACTCATTTCTTCGAGCGTTACAAAGAGCTTGAATCAGGTAAATGGGTTAAAGTTGACGGTTGGGAAGATGCTGCATCTGCACGTCAAGAAATCCTGACTTCATACGAGCGTGCACAGCAAAAATAATTTGCGCCGTGCATGAAAAAAGCCAGCAAATCATTGCTGGCTTTTTTTGTGGTCAAATCCGCTGACACCAGTCACCGGATTCAATCAGCGAGTCGAGACCGCCGGTATCCTGATAGATATAAATCCACGCAGTGCCAAAAGGAGTGTCCAGACTCTCGCGCCGATATTCAACCGGCACATCTTCCAGAATGTCCAGCTTAGCCAGTGTCTCATCATCGACCCGGTACACTTCGCCCAGAATCGACTGATGACCCGCGATGAGACCGGGATACGGTCCCAGATCATGCAAGGCAAATACCGGCTGGGTTTCAAAACGTCCCAACAATTCACTCTCGCTCAGGAAATGATGATTGCTCTCTCCCTGACGCAACGTCCCATATACAAACACCAGATGCTGCACAGCCTTCTCCTCATTGACAGCCAACGCCGTCCTACTGCATTAGTCAAACTCAAAGCGATACAGTATGTCGACAGCACTGTCGAGTCCGGATACCGCCTCGAGATAGAGATCCTTCAATAACCGGTAGCGGACAGTAAATTCCCCTACTGAGTTAAAAATACCCACACCATACTTCACTTGCAAGCCCGGCAGAATGTAACCACTGACCGTGACCTGCGAATCATCACCGCTGCCGGCCGTATCCAGTTGCAGATTCTGCACGCCCAGTTTCCTCACCCAACTGGCCAACTACCTTACCGCTCTTGGCCAGACTGAGCCCGATCAAGGTCGTGGTCATCGCGTTACCGCCGGTTTCAGAATCAATATCCTGGCCACGCAGCAGATACGACAGCGCGTTCGCCTGCGGCATCGCCGGATCAGAGAAAATCGACACATTCGGCTCATCGGCCGGACCGGTCACCTGTACTCCGGCAGTCACATCATCCTGAGTATTGTCCGGGTTACGGATTGCCTTGATCGACAGATAGGGCTGATCGACCGGGCCATTCATCAGAATTTTACCTTCCTGAATGATCAGATCCTGACCAAACGAACGGTACTGACCATCGGTTATGTTCACCTCACCGGTCACAAACGGGCCCTGATCTTTCTGACTGACATTAAGCTGTCCCACCAGACCGGCTTCAAGGCCAAAGGCGCTCAGTTTGAAATCATCGCCAATCGAAATACTGACATTGGTTTCCACATTAAACGGTACCGCTGTCTCATCACTGATTGGCTGCTGATTTTCATCCACCAGCACCTGATCTTTCGATACCCCGATAGCACTCGGCGGCAGCTCTTCGACCACAATCCGTCCCCATGGCAGAGCGATATGACCGCTGATCTGTGCCAGTTGTGGCTGCATGGCCAGATTGAGGTCCGGTACTACTTTCATCTTCACCATCGGCGGCATATCGACCGTTAACGACTCAGCACCAACGTGCGCGTTGACCCGCCAGTCCTGCATCTGCTCCCAGTCGGCATCCCCCTTGATATCCAGACGTCCGTCAGGGGTCTGAATCGCGGCATTCAAGTCGGCCTGATAACCGTTGAAGTCAATGCTGACATCACCGGACTGCACTTCCACCGGTGAAATGTCGCCGCGAACCAGAATATCGCTGACCCCAAAGTTACCGTAGACTTTGGGGTGCAGCAGTGGGCCGTTAAAGGTCAGTTGTGATTGCAGGGTCGACTGTACCTGACTGTATTCGCCAATCAAGGGCGCGAGAAAATCAAGATTAAAGCGGGTCAGAGTTAATGCCCCCTCCATCTGTCGTTCCTGACTGGTCACATCACCAATCGATAACTTACCGCTGATGTCACCGTTATCGGTCACATCCAGTTGCCAGTCAGCCCGGAGCTGATTTCCTTGCAGCTTGGCATTGAGCGCAACCTGATCCCAGCCCAGATGCAGGGTTTCCCCCGCCTGTTGTTCGACATAACCCGCCGGCATACGTAACGATGCATCGACCTGCGGCGCTTTATTGGGGGCCCAGCTCACTTTGGCATTCGCATCCAGTGCCCCCTTGACCTTAGTTTCTTCCGGCAGCAGAGCCTTAATCTGCTCGAACTCGAAACCAGTCAGTGACACTTGCGCACTGCCTTTTTCACCCACTTCAGCCGGTTTATCGAGACACAGTGAAGCTCCGGCCTGCTGCCAACAATGGGCCGCAATGGTCGCCCGCTGAGTATCAATATTGGCTTTGACTGCCGTCGCCTGATTGAGGCGCCAGCGGCCTTGCTGCGACTCAATCCACATCCGTTGCAACTCGCCGTTCCACACCATTTGCGGGTCCTGCTGCAACGATCCGCGAATCGCCAGGCTGGTCGCCGCCACATCCGAATCGACATCCAACGTAAGCTGATGCTCAGCTTGCGAGCCACTCGCCACCAGACGGGCGGAGCGAATATGCTGCTGCTCAACATCAATATCGCTGATCTGCAGGGTCAGATCGGCGTTAGGCTGCGGCAGTGGTGTGACATTACCGCTCAGCGTCAAATGGCCAATCGTTGCCATCTGCTGCCAGGCCAGCTTGTCACCATCGAGAGCCAGTTTGATGTCCGGCTGTTGCAGCGCTCCACGCAGCAATACATCACCAATCACTTTGCCTTTCAGGTCCGGGATCGATTTAGACAGATCCGGTAAATTAATCGACACCCCCATGCGCCACTGCTGGTCGAGTTCACCTTTGGCAACAATACGGTTAGCGCCATGCGCCACCGTCAGGCCTGGCGTCGAAGCCTTGAACTCACCTTTTCCGCTGGCATCCGCTGCACGCAGGCTACCGTTAATATCGAGCGGGTAGCCGGCGATGTCACCTTTGATGGCCAGTAACGGCAGCTCGGCCCGCCAGCCGCCCTGCGCGGTCAGTTGCCCCGACGTGGTCAGTTCGCCGTTAATGACACCTTGCGCTTCTGGCCATTGCAGACCGGGCTGAATGTTGTCGAGTCGCAGACTGGCTTGCCAGTTAACCGGCGCATCCCAGTTGGCCGTGGCCTGACCGGCAATCTCACCGCCCAGAGTGGCAATCTTGAGCGTATCAAGACTAACCTGATGCAAGTCACCTTTGCCGGTGAGTGACAGTGTGGTATCCGGCACGTCTTGCCCTTGCAGCTCACTCTGCACATCAAACTGATAGCCCTGCAGTGAGCCGTGCGCCTCAATACTCGGCGCCTGAACACGGTATTGCCCCTGACCGACCAGCGGCCACTGCGCCGCCAGATCGTGAATTGAGGCAGTGAAAGGTAAATCAGGGTTTAATGGCTGCAGGCTCGCTTCAATCTGCGCCCGGGCACGCTCACCCAGTTCAGCCTGCAGTTTGAGATCCGCCGCGCTGCCACTGGCCTGTAAATTCAGTGTCTGCCCTTTGGCTTCATCCAGTAACAGAGTCGACTCGAGATTTAACGCCAGCGGATAATCGCCCTGCAGGGTTGCTTTAGCATCCAGCCTGGCAGTCGCTTGCGGCATGTCGAGTTCAAGCGTAGTCACGTTGACCTGAGAAACGATAGGCTTCGGCCTGCAAGCCAAGATGATTAATGATAAGCGGCGTTGCCTGATGCAGGGTAAAATCACGCACATCAAAACGGTTCAGCTCGATCCGCAGCGGAATAATCACCTCAGGCAGAGTGATATCTTCACGGGCTTGATCCTCTGCAGCGGCACTATTATTGACCGGCTCATCCGCCGTCTGCGCCAGTGTGACATCAATGCCCTGCCATTCAGTCCGGCCGATTGTCAGCCGGTTACTCTGAAACTGGGCCCGGGTCGAAAACTGCTGCCAGCGGATCTGGTTACCGAGCACATCGAGATCAATATTGTTGAGACTCAAACGTCCGATCCGAATCGGTACCGGCGTGGCAATATGAGTGACCGGCTCAGACTCAGGCGTGGTTTCCTCACTGGCCGGCGGTAATTGCGGCAGCGATAATTTCAGCCCGTCAACCGCCACCTCATTGATACACAACACCGGGTCGAGCAGACAACTGGCCTGCATCGCCAGAGTCAGGTGGTCAACACGGGCATCGATATTGAGCCCGGGATCGTTAAAACGCACATCACTGAGGGTGAAACGCGGCAGCAAAGCCCCCTGACTGGAAGCGATGGTCAACTGAGGCAGCGCCTGCTGCGCGCCCCAAACGATCACATTCAACCCGGGTCCGGTAAATAACAGCGCAGCGATCGATAGTGTCAGCACCATGATCAACACCACCAGCCCAGCGGTCAGCCATTTGGTCCAACGTATGGCTCGTTTGATCATAACTCAGGCCCCAGGGTAAAGTGGATCTTAAAGCGATCGGCCGGATCCAGATCCAGACCCCACGCGAAATCGAGCCGAATCGGACCGACCGGCGAGATCCAGCGGATCCCAAAGCCGGTACCGGTTTTCCAGTCCGGCGTATCGTTGAAGGCATCCCCGTAATCGACAAACAACGCGCCCCACCAGTTACCGGTCAGCCGATACTGGTACTCCAGCGTACTGGTGGCGATGTATTTGGCACCGCTTAACGATCCGGTTTCATCGCGCGGTGAAATTGACTCATAACCGTAACCACGCAGGTTATTATCACCACCCGCGAAAAAACGCATCGATGGCGGCAGCTTATCAAATTCTTCAGCGAAGTTAGCCCCGCCATCGAGCCGGATCAGACCACGGTGGTTACGACCAAAGCTGCGCAGCCAGGAAGTCCCGGCCAGGAGGCGCGTCACCCGGGTTTCAGAAAACAGATCCGGGTCGCCGTACTCCAGCGTAACGGTCTGCTTATCGCCCCAGGTCAGCAGCGATCCGCGCATCCGGGTCCGGCTGCGGGTATAGCTGATGCCGGGCAGAATGTATTGCGCCGCATCATCGAGCACACCCTGTTGGTAATCTTCCACCAGGTAACGCACAAACAGGGTGCGGTGCCAGCCGTTATCCAGGACCCAGTGCCGCTCCAGTGCAAGATTGGATTCAATACTCTGTGTGTCACGGTTATCGACATGCTTCATGCCGTACTGAATGCGATAGTACTGACGTAATACGTCATCGAGCGGAATCTTATAGCTGGCGGTGACGCTCTGCTCCGGGGCAGAAATGGAGAAACTGCTGTCGAAGCTGTGGCCGAGATCGTTAACCCACGGTTTTTTCCACTTCAGTGAGCCCCGCACTCCGACGTCGGTCGAATAGCCGATACCGGTTTCGAGCTGGTTACGCGCCTGTGGGCTTAAGCTGACATTGAGCGGCAGTTGCCGCCCCTGACCAAGCTGAGATAAATCCGGCGCCACTACCACCGATGAGAACCACTCAGTGTTGGACAAATTCTGGTTATACTCACCCACCTGAGAAACCTGATACGGGTCGCCGGCCTTAAACGGACTCAGTGAACGTACCCGGTTTTCATCAATCTGACTGCCTTCAATCACGCTTTCGCCAAACTGATAACGGATACCGCTCTTGTAGTGCAGGCGGACGTAAGCCAGATTGAGAGCAGGCGATACCTCAAGGCGGCTGGTCACGAACTCACCGTCAAAGTAACCCTTTTGCAACGCCAGATTGCGCAAGCCGGATTTAAGGCTGTCGTACTGACTGTGATTGAGCGCTTCACCGACTTTCAGCCCGCTGCGTTCGATCAGACGTTGGAAATCACCATCATCCCGGGCTTCCCCCTCAATCTCAATATCGACCTGTTGCAGGCGCACCACTTCACCTGGCGTGATACGCAGTGTCATCGCCTTATTGGGTTCGGTGACGGTAAAGTCAAACTGAGGATGATAATAGCCGAGCGCATTGAGGGCTTCCGTCAGCGTACTTTCCAGGCGCGACTGAAAGCGCAACTGGGTTGAATAGTCGGCGGGCGGAATCGAAGAGAGGTAAGCATCGGCATTACTTTTCAGCTCACCGTCCAGCCCCTCAATCGTGAGGTCAACATCGGCGAGAGATGCAGCAGAATAAAACAAAGCCGGGATTAGCGCTGGTAATAGATTTCGTCTCATGCTTAAGTTAGTGGCGTTGAACAGCAGTTAAGGTTTCGCTAGTTGAGAATCATACCGACAATATGCAAACACGTCTGTATGAAAAGCGTCAATTATCCGGTCTTACTGTTGAATAGCCAGGATTTAACCCAAATTCTGGCCAGAGTCATACCGTCAGCGAATCAAAAGGATAAATCATGTTAGACAAACAAATGATGGTTAGCGCTGAAACCGCTTTACCCGGCCGCTCTACCCCTTTGAGTGTAGATGATACCCACTTCGTTAACCAAACCAGCCTGAGTGCCGCACCGGTTAACGGCCAGCAGCAAATTCTGCTGGGCATGGGCTGCTTCTGGGGGGCTGAGCGCCTGTTTTGGCAGATTGAAGGGGTCATCTCTACATCGGTCGGCTATGCCGGTGGCTTTACACCCAATCCGACTTATGAAGAAGTGTGTACCGGTCTGACCGGCCATAGTGAAGTGGTACGAGTGGTGTTTGACCCGCAGATCCTGCCGCTGGAGCAATTGCTGCGCGCTTTCTGGGAACGGCATGATCCGACTCAGGGCATGCGTCAGGGCAATGATCTCGGTACTCAGTACCGCTCAGCCATTTATACATACAGTGATGAGCAGCAAGCCATTGCCGAGCAAAGCCAGGCTGATTACCAGTCACTGCTCAGCGAGCAGCAACGTGCTTTGATCACTACAGAAATCGCACCGGCCGGTCCGTACTATTACGCCGAAACTTACCATCAGCAGTATCTGGCCAAAAATCCGCAAGGTTACTGCGGACTGGGTGGCACCGGAGTGTGCTTTCCGCCCCAGCGCGATGCCTGACCGCCATTAAGCCGCTCTTCATTCAGGTTACGTAACCCGCATTCCGGTAACCTGAATGTCTCCCCGAACGATTTTGTATGCTATACCTTTTGGTGCTCAACCAAAGGAAAATATAATGAAAAATAAAACGCTTATCGCCATACTGCTGGCGTGCTCTCCCACCCTTGTCTCTGCTCATAACCTGCATATCGGCCAAACGCTGCCCGACGTGTCGGTACAGCAATATGGTGAAGTCATCCTCAACAATAACGATACCGCTTTTCAGAGCTGGAACAGCCAGCAGATGGTCGGCAAAGTGCGGGTGATCCAGGCCATCGCCGGACGCAGCAGCGCCAAAGAACTTAACCAGGAAACTGATGAGCGCCATCAGCGCGGCTCAGTTCCCGGCCGGGCAGTATCAGACCACGTCCATCATCAACCAGGATGATGCCATCTGGGGCACCGGCTCTTTCGTCAAATCTTCTGCGCAGGACAGCAAAAAAGAGTTTCCGTGGTCATCGATTGTGCTGGATGAAGACGGCAATGTCGCCCGAAGCTGGGCACTGCAACCGGAATCGTCCGCTATCATAGTGCAGGATAAAAGCGGCCAGATCCTGTTTGTACACGAAGGCGCTCTGAATGAGGCGCAGGTAGAGCAGGTTCTGCAGCTGGTGCAAGATAATCTCTGACCGGAATCTCACTTGCCTATCAGGCTGATTGTTATAGTATAACAAGGTTTGGTAACCAGCATCGGGTCAGTCATGCCGAATAGCCTGTACAGCATACGAGTTCACAGCAGGAGCGTGGCCATGGTCGCACTCCTGCTGACGCTATGGCTGAGCATCGCGCAAATCAGCCATCAGCAGGACACGACGCCGTCCCATCACGCTCATCACCAATGCCAGTTGTTCAATGGTCTGCAACATGGTCTGGCCCAGGCTCTGCCTGAACTGCCGCCGGGCCCTGCCGTACCCTATCTTCAGCCTGACACCCGGGTTGTCCGCCTCTGTCAGCCCACGACCGATTCCTGCGCCCGCTCACCCCCGGCTCCAGCTCTGCACTACATCACGGCCTGAGGCCGTTTGCTGTTGTACCGACATGCTCGGTAACAACACTCTCACATGTTAATCAACATACTGTTTTTGCTTATTTTGGAGTCAAACCATGTTTAACCAAACCCTGCTGGTAGCGGGCATTACTGCTGCACTGTGCAGCAATGCTTTTGCACAAAGTGAGTTTCGTCAGCACGAAGCGCACGTTCACGGCCATGTCGAACTGAATATCGCCCAGGATGGCGATGATCTGTTAATCGAAATCACCGCGCCCGGCGCTGATGTCACCGGCTTTGAACATGCGCCGCAATCGGACAGCGAAACTAATCTGCTCAATCAGGCGCTCGAAAATCTCAATCAGGCGGATTCGCTGTTTACCCTGAGTGAAGCAGGCTTGTGCTCGCTGGAACATGCTGACGTCGGCCATAATCTGGGCGGCCACCAGCCGCATCATGATGAAAAACACGATGAACACGATGACCACCATGATCATGCCGGCCAGCACGACCAACACCATGCTGACGATGATGCGGATCATGCTCACCACAGTGAACATGGTGCGTTCACCATTCAATACCAGTATCACTGTGAGCAGATCAGCAACCTTAAACAGATAGAAACCCATTGGTTTGATTTATTTCCGTCAACGCGCGAAATGCAGGTTAATCTGTTGACCGATACGATGCAAACTGCGACGGAACTGACGCCGAAATACACCGTCATTTCACTGTAATAGGCATACGGGTAAGTGAGTACTTACCCGATTTCTCGCCAAGGAGACGTGATGAATCAACCCCATCTCTATTCTGCCGAACAGGTGATCGCCCTGGACCAGGTGCTATTCCGGTGGCCGGACACCGACCAGCCGACCCTGGATATCGCTGAACTCTCTGTCGCGGCCGGGCAACATCTGTTCATAAAAGGGCCAAGCGGCTGTGGTAAATCCACTCTGCTCAGCCTGCTGACCGGTATCAACACCGCCAGCCAAGGCAAGGTCAGCTTGCTGGGGCAGGATTTGGCCCGACTTAAGGCCAGCCAGCGCGATCGTTTCCGCGCTGACCATATCGGCTACATTTTCCAGCAGTTCAACCTGCTGCCCTATTTATCTGTGCTGGATAATGTCATTCTGCCGTGCCAGTTTTCCGCTCTGCGCAAGAGCAAAGTCTCCGGCTCACTGCAGGCTCGTGCCAGCGAAACTGCTTGAACGCCTGCACCTGCCTCACGACCTGCTGCACAAATCGGTGCTGGAGCTGAGTATCGGCCAGCAGCAACGGGTTGCGTCGGCGCGCGCCCTGATCGGCGAACCGCATCTGATTATTGCCGACGAACCGACCTCTGCCCTTGATCATGACAACCGCAGCGCATTTATTGATTTGCTGCTGGAAGAGGTCAATCGCGCCGGATCGACGCTGGTGTTTGTCAGTCACGACCCGACGCTGGAGTCATGCTTTGAACGAAGCATTCACTTACCTGTCATTAACCGCGCACGGGGGATGCAATGAGTGTCATCGCCAAATTAGCCTGGAAAAGTCTGCTCAACCGCAAACTGACCGCACTGCTGACCATACTGACCGTCGCCATTTCAGTGGTGTTACTGACCGGCGTAGAGCGGATTCGGACCCAGGCCAAGAGCAGCTTTGCTAATACCATTTCCGGGACTGACCTGATTGTCGGCGGGCGCTCGGGCTCGGTGAACCTGCTGCTCTATTCGGTGTTTCGGATTGGCAACGCCACCAACAATATCGACTGGCAAAGCTACCGCGAATTCAGTCAGCATCCGGCGGTGAAATGGGCCATCCCTATCTCACTCGGCGATTCACATCGCGGCTTTCGGGTCATGGGTACCAATCACAGTTATTTCGAGCACTATCGTTTCGGAAGTAAGCAATCACTTACTTTCAGCCAGGGCAGAGAATTTAATGGCCTGTTTGAAACCGTGCTCGGTGCCGATGTCGCGAAAAAACTCGGCTACACCATCGGCAGCGAAATCATTATTGCTCACGGCATCAGTGACGTTGCCTTTGCCCGGCATGACAAGCTGCCGTTTAAAGTAGTCGGTATTCTGGCGCCAACCGGCACCCCGGTCGACAAAACCGTACACGTTTCTCTGGCTGCGATTGAAGCCATTCATGTCGGCTGGCAGTCGGGTGCCCATCTGGGCAATACTCCGGATGCCAAGCAACTGGCTGAGCAGCAGTTTGAGCCGCAGCAGATCACTGCCATGTTGCTCGGACTTAAATCGAAAATTCAGACCTTTGACCTGCAACGGGAAATCAACCAATACCGTCAGGAGCCGCTCAGTGCCATCCTACCGGGGGTCGCACTGCATGAGTTATGGGGCATGATGTCAGTGGCAGAACAGGCCTTAATGGCCGTGTCGGTCTTCGTGGTGGTCGCCGGTCTGCTTGGTATGCTGAGCAGCCTGTTGACCAGCCTGCAGGAGCGGCGGCGCGAGATGTCCATCCTGCGTGCGATGGGAGCGCGGCCAAGACATATCTTCAGCCTGCTGATCAGTGAAGCCGCCCTGCTGACTCTGGCCGGCATTGTGCTCGGAGTGCTTGGTCTATATGCCCTGCTCGCGCTGGCAGCGCCGTTGATTGAAAGCCAGTACGGGATTCGTATCGACCTTGGCGCCATCAGTCGCCACGAATGGCAGTTGCTGGGTTATGTGCAATGCGCCGGAATTGTGATAGGAATTGTACCGGCCTTGCGCGCCTATCGGCAGTCGCTCAGTGATGGGATGACCATCCGGCTGTAAGTGGCAGCCACCCGATAACGACACTGACAACATCCATCTTCGTCCCGGTACTCAACCAGCCGGGACCACTACAAGGAAACGACTATGAAAACGTGTTACCAGGCGATGTGCATACTACTGCTGAGCCTCTGTGCACCCGCAGCGTTTGCCAGCGATGATGTGCTCCAACTCGACTGGCTCGATTTGATCCCGCAAAGCGAACGCAACCAGTTTGACCAGCAGGGATTACCGATGCCGGATCACAGCGGCAACGCCCAGGCCAAACAGTCAAAAATCGGCCATGTGCGCCCGGAGCTGAACGGCAGTAAAGTCAAAATTCCCGGTTTTGTTATTCCGCTCGAAGGGGATGAAAATACCGTGACTGAATTTCTGCTGGTGCCCTACTTCGGCGCCTGCATCCATGTGCCACCGCCGCCACCAAATCAGATTATTTATGTGAAGTTTCCGCAAGGTGCGCCCGTGCAGGAGCTGTGGGACATAGTCTATGTGGTGGGTACATTAAAAACAGACTCGGTGAGTCTGGAACTGGCTGAAAGTGGCTACACCCTGCAAGGGGACAACCTTGAGCCTTACGACGACATGTAATACGAAGCTAACCAGCCGGTTTAATCAAAAGATTGGGCTTAATAAAACGCTTTGATTGAATAAAAGTTTTGGTTCTATAAACATTTGGGGTTAACAAAAAATGTTCCGTGAGCCAACGTTGTTAAGTCAGCCAATATTGTTAATGTTAGCACAAGCCATAAATGGTTATGAAAACCACCTGTTGATTGTGATGCTAAATCAGATATTTGGACAGATACGTCAGTACGCCCAGATAAACGACAAACAGTAAAACAATCGACAGGTGCTTGCGCATTCTGTTATCCCGGCACTCTTTCATACTCACCCCCAGCGCTAATGATTAACAATTTTAACAAAATATTATCATTCGTGGTAGCGCAAATTTGTCGATCGTAACTCTGGCTATCACCGCACATACAGGGTAGATTTTAACCTATGTGTGTATCTGTATAAGTGCCCGAAAACATGGCCGATCCTAAACAATCCGTGGTGATCGAACACGAAGCAACAACCGGCTCCGGCCAGGAAAAACGCTCCCATTATGTCAAAGACAGTGCTAACCGCATTATCGCGATTGCCCAGCAGCATGGCCTGGATGCTTTACTAAGCAGCGAGCCGGCTAAAAAGACACCCTTTGAACGGGCATTAAAACGCGAACGCGATCGTAAAGAGCAGCGCCAGAAGAATCTCGAGCAAATCGTACGTCTGGCGCATGTTTCCTGTCGTAATGAAACAGCTGGAGAACCCGATCAGGACTGGCTGTATCGTTTTTTTGATATGGCCCAGGATATCCATAATTCATCGATGCAGCGCCTGTGGGCACAAGTGCTGAAGCGCGAAGTGACTAATCCGGGTTTTACTTCGATGAAAGCACTGCAGCTCCTGCAGGGTATGACCCCCAAAGAAGCGCAGATTTTGCAGCGTGCAGCCGCTCTGGCCTGCAGCTTCGGCGCAGATAGCAGCCTGAAACTGCTATTTGGCCTCAAAGTTCAGCACAGTCTGTTCCGGCTGGGAAAACGGGAAAGCACCAATACACTCAATATCGGTAACCATCAACTGCCCTACGCCAGCCTGCTGGTATTGATCGAAACTCGGCCTGTTGCACGCCAGCGAGCTGGAGTCGGGGGAAATTGAAATCGATCCGCCCCTCAGTCTCAGTTATCAGGGTAAGCAGCTGTCGTTAAATGCCAACTCACGCGGTGTGCGCCTGCTTTATTACCGTTTTTCACCGACCGGTAACGAGCTGTGCCGTCTGCTTGGTAATAAACCGAACATGAGTTATTACGATCAGCTGGTCGCACTGCTGAGTCAGAAATTTACCGTGCACAGCGACGCCAGCAGCAGTATTCACCATACGGTGTAAGCCAGCCGGAGCGCTTAACCTACATCAGAAACACAAAAATCAGGCCGGGGCCTGATTTTTATTTCACTCTGACTGAGTATTTGATGTCGATATTTCGTGTTTGATCGCGCGCTTAGCGTTTAATGATCGCACGTTGCGTCAACGCTGCCACACACTGCTCCACCAGCTCATCAATATTTTTGTCACCGGCCGGTAGATCGATCTCCGGATTCAGCGGCGCTTCGTACGCTGAATCAATGCCGGTGAAATTCGGGATTTCGCCAGCGCGTGCTTTCTTATACAGCCCTTTCGGGTCACGCTGCTCACACACTTCCAGCGAGGTGTTGACAAACACTTCGATGAACTCGCCTTCCGGCAGCAGGTCACGCACCAGCTGACGCTCAGCACGGTGCGGAGAGATAAACGCTGTCAGTACAATCAGACCCGCATCGGCCATCAGCTTTGCCAGCTCACCGATACGACGGATATTCTCGCGGCGATCCTGTTCAGAAAAACCTAAATCGCTGCACAGACCGTGACGCACATTGTCACCATCCAGCAGGTACGTGTGGAAACCCAGCTCAGCAAGGCGGTTTTCTAACGCGCCGGCTACCGTTGATTTGCCTGCACCAGACAAACCGGTGAACCAGAGTACGGCCGGTTTTTGCTGTTTCAGCTCGGCACGAAAGTGCTTATCAACCGCATGTTGATGCCACACGATGTTTTCGTCTTTCACATTAGATGCGGTGCTCATAAGTCATCCTTCTGCACATTATTGATTGTAAAATTAAAATGGGAAAAATACCGGGATCAGGGTCAGGACCAGAATGGAGTAGACCAACGAAATCGGGATACCGATACGCACATAATCCGACATTTTGTAATTACCTACGCTATAAACCAGCAGATTGGTCTGATAACCGTAAGGCGAAATAAAACTGGCGCTGGCGCCAAACAGCACGGCCATGATAAAGGGCATCGGATCGACGCCGTAGCCGACAGCCATACTGTAGCCAATCGGGAATGCCAGTGCCGCAGCGGCGTTATTGGTAATCAGTTCCGTCAGCACCAGGGTCACCAGATAGGTTGCCACCAGGGCACCAAATACCCCCCAGCCGTTAAACGCCTGGATAAACATCTCGCCCATTTCCTGCGATAAGCCGGACGAGATCATCAGTTGGGCAATGGAGAGCGCTGAACCGACAATCACCACGATATCGAGCGGGAAGCGGCGGCGCAGTTCACTGACCTGTACGATGCCGCACACAAACAGCACTAATAAATACGCCAGCAGCCCTTTGATAATCGGCAAAACACCAAGCAGGGACGCACCGATGACGGCCGCAAATCCTAGCAGTACCAGGCTGGATTTGGTGGTGTCGAGTTTGGCGCTCGAATCAAGATCGTTGATCAGCACAAATTCACGGCTGTTGGAACGACGCTGGGCATCAAAACCTTTGCCCGGAACCAGAACCAGAGTATCACCTGCGGTGAGGGTAATATTGCCCAGACCACCTTCCAGACGCTCATGACCACGGCGAATGGCGACGACAACGGCATCAAAACGATCCCGGAAGCGGCTCGATTTCAACGTGGTATTACAAAAACTGGCCGATGAGCTGACCACAACTTCAACAAAGTTCTGGCCATTGAGATGATGCTGGCCAAACAGGGTCAGCCCCTGAATCTCCTGCAGCGTGGAGACGCTCTCAACATCGCCACAGAAACAGCAGACGATCACGCGCCTGCAGAATAAAATCCGGTCCGACCGAGCGGACGCTTTCGTCGTCACGAATCACTTCAGCCAGAAACAGTTTGCGCAGCTCACGCAGATTATTTTCTGCGATGCTGTGCCCGACCAGAGGAGAGCCCGGCTCAACAATGGCCTCAAGAAAATAGGGTAAATCATCCTGACTCTGTTCATCATAACTCGGCAGCAGATAGCTGAGCGGGATCAAGATGATCACGCAGCCCACCAGCACGGCTAGGCCGATCAAAGACGGTGCGAAAAAGTCGAGACTGGGTAGCCCGGCATCTTCCACAAAGCTATTGATGATCAGGTTGGTCGAGGTGCCGATCAAGGTCAGGGTGCCGCCAAAAATTGCGGTATAAGAAAGCGGGATCAACAAACGCGAAGGCGCGTGTTGCTGGTTGCGTTTGATCGCACCGATCAACGACACCACCACCGCAGTGTTATTGGTAAACGAGGATAAAAACGCGGTTGAGAACCCCAGCTTGGCGACGACCATGCCGAGATTACCTTCAGAAATATTACGGCTTACCCAACTGACCAGGCGTGTTTTTTCCAACGCCGTGGAAGCCAGAATAAGTAACACTAAAGTCAGTAAAGAAGCGTTAGTGAAATTCGCCGCCAGCTCGGTGACATCCATCATGCCAGTCATAAAAGCAGCAAATGCTGCGCCGGCAAAGATAAAGCTCGGCTTAATTCTTGTCACTAACAGACAGGTCACAATGCCCAGCAGAATCGCCAGTACCAGCCCTTGTTCCCACATAACGCTTCCCTCGATATAGGGGCAGTCACCTGCCCCTCATCACTGATCACTTAAGCAATTGACTCAGATCTTTGGCATCCCAGTGTGGGAAGTGCTTACGGATCAGCGCGTTGAGTTCCACTTCAAACGCAGAGAATTGGCCTTCGGCTTGCGCCACATTCTGCAGACTGTCACGCACCAGACCGGCACCGACTGTGACGTTAGTCAGACGGTCAATGATGATGAAACCACCGGTGTCAGCACAATCCAGGTACTTGTCCAGCGCAACAGACTGGTTAAAGGTCCATTCACACAAACCGATACCGTTCAGTGGCAGCTCTTCAGACTGGAAAGTTTCCAGATTGTTGATGTCGTACTGGTGACGAACCGCAACGACCTGACCAACCGTCTTCATGCCTGCGATCTTCACATCGTATTCACGACCTGGTTTCAGAGGTTGCTCAGTCATCCACACCACATCCGCCAGCAGATGGTTAGTGCTGTCGACATGATCCTGCTCCAGCACAATCAGATCGCCACGGCTGATATCAATTTCATCAGCCAGAGTCAGCGTGACCGCCAGACCAGCGCTTGCTTGTGGCAGATCGCCATCGAACGTCACAATGCGGGCAACTGTTGAAGTTTTGCCTGATGGCAGCACTTTAATTTTATCGCCAACGCTGACGGCACCGGATGAGATGGTGCCGGCAAAGCCACGGAAATCCAGGTTAGGACGGTTCACGTACTGTACCGGGAAGCGGAATTCACCAGTGCCTTTTTCCTGATCAACATCGACGGTTTCCAGCAGATCCAGCAGTGACGGACCTTGGTACCAAGCCATGTTCTCGCTCTTATCCACCACGTTATCGCCTTCCAGCGCAGACAGTGGAATGATCTCGATGTTGGTTTCACCCTGCAGGTGCTTAGAGAACTCCAGGTACTGAGCACGAATCTCTTCAAAACGCTCCTGAGAGTAATCAACCAGGTCCATTTTGTTCACCGCAACGATGAAGTGCTTCAGACCCAGCAGGTTCGAAATGAACGAGTGACGACAAGTTTGATCCAGCACGCCTTTACGCGCATCGATCAGAATCACCGCCAGATCACAGGTCGACGCACCAGTCGCCATGTTACGGGTGTACTGCTCGTGTCCCGGAGTATCAGAAATGATGAATTTACGTTTCTGAGTCGAGAAGTAACGGTACGCCACATCAATGGTGATGCCCTGCTCACGCTCGGCCTGCAGGCCGTCAACCAGCAGCGCCAGATCCGGACGCTCACCGGTAGTACCGACACGTTGGCTGTCGGAATGCACAGCAGCCAGCTGATCTTCATAAATTTGTTTTGAGTCGTGAAGCAGACGACCAATCAGTGTACTTTTACCATCGTCTACCGAACCACAAGTCAGGAATCTAAGTAGCGATTTATGTTGGTGTTGATTGAGGTAACCTTCAATACCTAGCTCAGCAAGTTGAGCTTGAACTGCACTATTCATTTTCTTTCCTTAGACCCTTAGAAGTAACCTTGACGTTTTTTCATTTCCATCGATCCTGACGAATCGTGGTCGATCGCACGGCCCTGACGCTCACTTGATGTAGCTACCAGCATCTCTTCGATGATTTCCGGCAACGTTTTCGCTTCAGATTCCACTGCACCAGTCAGCGGGTAACAGCCCAGAGTACGGAAACGTATGCTCTTATGCTGGATCTCTTCACCCGGCTTCAGTTTCATACGGTCGTCATCCACCATGATCAGCATGCCATCACGCTCAACCACAGGACGGACGTCCGACAGGTACAGAGGAACGATTTCAATGTTTTCCAGGTAGATGTATTGCCAGATATCCAGCTCGGTCCAGTTCGACAGAGGGAAAACACGGATGCTCTCGCCTTTGTTGATCTGACCGTTGTAAGTTTTCCACAGCTCCGGACGCTGGTTTTTTGGATCCCAGGTATGGTTCTTGTCACGGAATGAGTAAACGCGCTCTTTGGCACGTGATTTCTCTTCATCACGACGGGCACCACCGAACGCAGCATCAAAACCGTATTTGTTCAGCGCCTGCTTCAGACCCTGAGTTTTCATGATGTCAGTGTGCTTAGAAGAACCGTGGTCAAACGGGTTGATTCCCATCGCCAAACCTTCCGGGTTTTTGTGTACCAACAGCTCGAAACCGTATTTCTTCGCCGTTGCATCACGGAAACGCGATCATGTCGCGGAATTTCCAGTCGGTATCAACGTGTAACAGAGGGAATGGAATCTTGCCCGGATAAAACGCTTTACGCGCCAGATGAAGCATGACCGACGAATCTTTACCGATCGAGTACATCATCACTGGGTTGGCAAATTCGGCAGCCACTTCACGAATGATGTGGATACTTTCTGCCTCAAGCTGTTTTAAATGGGTTAAGCGTTGTTGATCCATTTTGCGTGCTTCCTTTTAGCTGCCTGGTGGCTTGAAAGGCCCTGCGGGCCTCGCAATTTGAATTATGTTTGTTATGCAATTTGGGTAGACGGCGCGGTATTGTCGCCAAACCACGTCAGTTTGTTGGCCAGAGTCACCACTTCACCAATCACAATCAGTGACGGTGATTCGGCGTGAGCGGCCAACTGCGGCAGTTCACTGAGCTGACCGCGAAACACTTTCTGGGTCGACTGCGTACCACGCTCGATAATCGCTATCGGGGTGCCCGCACTGCGGCCGTTTTCAATCAGTTGCTGTGCAATGGTGCTGGACTTCATCAGCCCCATATAAATCACCAGCGTTTGCTGGCTGCGAGCCAGGGTTGACCAGTCCATTTCAGCCGCGGCTTCCGCTTTGAGATGACCAGTAATAAACAACGCCGACTGCGCATAATCTCGGTGGGTAAGCGGAATGCCCGCATAGGCTGTTGCGCCGGCAGCGGCCGTAATGCCGGGAATTACCTGAAAGGACACACCTGCATCGAACAACACTTCCAGCTCTTCACCGCCACGGCCGAACATAAACGGATCGCCGCCTTTGATACGCACCACGCGATGACCTTGTTTGGCAAACTCAACCAGCAACTGGTTAGTTTTCTCCTGCGGAACACTGTGGTGACCGGCACGTTTACCCACACACACCAGAATGGTCTCATCCGGGATCAATGCCATGATGTCGTCAGAAACCAGATAGTCGTACAACACCACATCCGCCTGTTGCAGATAGCTCAGCGCTTTAACCGTCAGCAGTTCAGGATCGCCAGGGCCGGCACCAACCAGAGCGACTTCACCGGCTTGCAGCTGGCTGCGAGCAATACGTTTAAACGCATCCGGCTGTTTGCCTGATTCAATTGCCACTAAACGTGGTGTTTTATTTTGCAGTGTTGGCACCGTTTCTGAGCCCGCCATGTTAGTCATCCTTACCCGATTGATGGTTGCATTATGGGCAGTTCTTGTTATTACCTGAAATTCTAAAATTTCATTTTTTATTCTAAAAGCTGATATAGGAATTACATATTTAAAGAATTGGCTTTGAATTGAACATTCTTGCGTTCCACACCAATAACACAACGGAAGTGAGCAGTACGTCACATAATTCCGTAAGTGACTGGAACACCAAGATTACGTGATATCAGAAGCTAATTTAGTCGAGAGCGGTTAGTCTTATATTGTTCGATGTGATGGCTGGAAATGAGTCGAAACCAGGCCTGACGTTAGGCTAGAATAAGTCAAAATTTCATGCTGCCCGAACTGTGACCGGCGGACAAAACGTTAGCCAGTCAAACCAGAACCTGGCCCAAACGGCATAAATAGCCCTGCTTCACCGCCGGCATATAACCGCTTAACAAGGACACCAGATGGCATTGCCTCACGACACAATTTCGCAGCAGTTTTACCAACAGATGCTGCAACATGGCTTTAGTGCCACGCAAATAGAACAGCTGCTGACCGGTGCGTTTCCCGCTCGAACTGCCAACCCGGCACATACTGGTTAATCAGGGCGAAGTGCCAAGTCACTTTTATTTTGTCAGTCAGGGGATCTGCCATGCCAGTTACCTGACCGAGCAGGGCAAAGAATTCAGTAAAGAGTTTTACTGGGAAGAGGACTGGATTATCGGTTTTGAAAACCTGATTCAGAATACGCCATCACCCTACTTACTGGAGACGCTGACGCCGGTGGTTTTGTTATGTCTGCCGCTGCAGCACCTGCATCAATGGCGCAGCGAAGCTCATCCGTTATACATCAAACTGCTGGAAACCCAGTTGATGCATAAAGAGAATAAAGAGAGAGTGATGTTGCTGTTGCGCCCGGAGCAGAGATATCAGGCGATGTGCGAACAGTTTCCTGACTTAATTCCGCGCATCAGCGATACTCTGATCGCCGCCTATCTGGGGATAACCCCCATCAGTCTCAGCCGGATCAAAGCCCGGCTGAGAGCTGAGTCGCGTCTTATTTGACTAAACGGGCGCGAAACTGACGGCCTTTGATCTTACCGTTGGCGAGGATCTGCAGTGCCTGTTTCGCCACCTTCTTATGCACCGCCACATACGCACGCATCGGCATCAGATTGATCTTACCGATCTGATCCGCTGTCAGCGCACCACCCGCCGTCAGCGCACCGAGAATATCGCCCGGACGCACTTTCTGCTTTTTACCGCCGTCGATCTGAATCGTCACCATGCTGGCCTGATAGGGCTCGGCCCCCGCTTTCACTGCCGGAAGCGCGGCCGGGCTGATTGCGATGTCCATGTATTCATCAATCTGCGCCACACGGTACATTTCATTGTCGCTGAAAAAGCTGAACGCCAGGCCTTTACTGCCCGCGCGGCCGGTACGGCCGATACGGTGTACGTGCACTTCAGGGTCGCGTGACAGTTCAAAGTTAAAGACTGCATCCAGGTTATCCACGTCGAGACCACGTGCTGCCACATCAGTCGCCACCAGGATAGAAATGCTCTTATTAGCAAACTGCACCAGCGCCTGATCGCGCTCACGCTGCTCCATGTCACCATGCAGCTCTACCACGCTGAATCCTTTATGATGCAGCTCATCCGCCACATTCTGCACTTCACGCTTGGTATTACAGAACACCACGGCGGACTCCGGCTGGTGATTCAGCAGCAATGTCTCCAGCGCCGCATCACGAGCCTCAGTTCCTTCCAGTTTGTAGAACAGCTGACGGATACTGGAAGTATCGTAGGTTGCTTCGACTTTGATCATCAGCGCATCGCGGGTCACCGACTGGGCAATATTCGCAATCGCTTTCGGATAAGTGGCACTGAACAGCAGAGTCTGGCGCTGTTTTGGTGCCGCACCGATAATGGCATCCAGCGCTTCCTGGAAGCCCATTTCTAACATACGGTCTGCTTCATCCAGCACCAGAGTATTAAGCTCAGACAGATCAATACGCTCTTTACTCAGGTGATCAAGAATACGGCCCGGAGTTCCGACCAGAATATGCGCGCCATGCTCGAGTGAGCCAATCTGCGGCCCCATCGGCATACCGCCGCACAACGTCAGTACTTTGATGTTATGAATCGCGCGGCCTAAGGTACGGATATCACTTGCTACCTGATCAGCCAGTTCACGGGTCGGACACAACACCAGAGCCTGCACACGGAAGCGTTTCACGTTCAGATTAGATAACACACCCAGACCAAACGCCGCGGTTTTACCTGAGCCGGTCTTACCCTGACCAATCACGTCCTGGCCTTGCAAAATAGCAGGCAACGACTGCGCCTGAATCGGCGTCATTTGAGTGAACCCCATGGTATCGAGGTTAGAAAGAAGTTCGGGCTTGAGATTCAAGGCAGAAAAAGAGGTGGAGGTCACGGAGGTGTCCTTAGTCAGACGAAAAAACGAGCGGCTATTATCGTTATTTTGCCCCGGATCACCAGTGAATATTAATTTAATTTTTTATTCCGCTTCGCGCTTAACTTTTGTTAATGCCAGGCGCCGGGTGCGCTGTTAGAGTGAGCGCATCTCAACACAAGGAGTTAACGATGATCACCTGGCAATGCCTCACTTTTGACCAACTCAATCCTTTGCAGCTCTACCGCTTGCTGCAGTTACGGGTCAATGTCTTCGTAGTGGAACAGACCTGTCCTTACCCGGAGCTGGATGATAAAGATCTGGCGGCCGGCGCCTGCCATTTGCTCGGTTACCAGGATGATCAACTGGTAGCCTGCGCCCGCCTACTGCCTCCCGGCGTCAGTTATGACAATGCCAGTATCGGCCGGGTTGCAACCCTCCAATCCGCGCGCGGTAACGGACTCGGGCATGAATTACTCAGCCAAGCATTAACGCATTGCCAACAGCTGTGGCCACAGCAGGCGATTGAGATCAGCGCCCAGGCTCACTTACAGGCATTTTATCGCCAGCATGGTTTTGTGCGTACCACAGAGATCTACCTCGAAGACGACATCGAACATGTCGGCATGCTACGCAGCGCATGAATTCGTATCCGTTAGCGCTCGGCTTACTGGTCCTAGGCAATCTGGCCGCTGCATTATCCGATGTCGCGGTTAAACTACTCGATGGCCAGGTGGCACCGTTTCAGTATATTTTACTGCGTCAGCTGCTCAGCCTGCTGGTCCTGGTGCCGCTTTGGTGGCGTCAGCCAGCGGTACAGCGCCGGCTTTATCAACCGGGCATCACCATCATCAGAGCGCATCTGGTGTTGTTTGGCAGCGCCTGTACTCTGGTCGCCCTGAGCTACCTGCCACTGGCCAGCGCTAACGCTTTATTCTACGCTGCGCCGCTGCTGATGTTGCCACTCTCGGTCTTTCTGCTCGGCGAAACGACCGGGCAAAACCAAAACGGCCGCGACCATGCTGGGTTTTATCGGAGTCGTGATCGTGCTGCGTCCGTCCCAGTTCCACTGGGCGGCATGGTTCGGACTGGGTACCGCGTTAACGGTGGCACTGTTTAATATTCTGGCGCGTAAACTGCCGCTGCAACAAACCGTGCTGACGACGCTGATGTGGACCTGTCTGTTTTCTTTGCCGCTGGCGATAGTGCTGTCCGCCTGGCAATGGCAGCCACTCGAGGCACAAGAGATGAGATGGATAGCAGTGAGTGCGCTGCTCATACTGCTCTACAACGCTTTGGCTGTAGCAGCTTATCGTCAGGCTCCGGCCAGTCAGATAGCCGTGGCAGAGTATTCCGGACTGATCTTTGTCGCCCTGTTCGGGCTGTACTGGTTTAACGAACAGCCGGATCAACTGACCTGGCTTGGCATAGGGATGATCATTCTGCCGCTGGCCCCCAAAGTAGCCCAGCGACAGGTTAAGCGCATCGCAAGCTATTTACTACGGCCAAATCCGCCGTCAGACAAACGGAAAAACATCACCGACTGATTGTTTTTCTCCAGCTGTAAAATGTCGAGTTTGCCGTCTTTAGACAATTTAAAACGGATCAGCTGGCCTGCACGGATCTGACTCAGCGGCTTATCACTGCCTTCGATTTTAACCAGATCATTGAGATCAGCCATCGACAGGTCATTATTGCGAAATACTTGGGACAGGGTATCACCGCTTTGCACTATGTACTCACGCCAGGCGGTACTCTGTACCTGACCCGAAGCCTGAACCGGGCGCGTATTCTGTTGCTGCTCTTCACTCAGACCGCGGGTATTCACGTTGACCGCAACGCGCTGAATTTGGCCCGAAAGCGGCTCTGCTGCTGTATCTTGCACTGCATCATCCGAACCGCCAGGCAACGGGATCACCATCAGAATCAATACGACCGGCACCAAAACCATCAGTGCGCGCTGGTGCAGCTTAGGTAAGCGCTGCCACAACTGCACGATACGTTGCTGATATTCACGCCAGTCAATTGAGTCCCACTGGTTCTGTACCAAGGCAAGATAATCGGTCTGCTGCTTCTTCTTGTGTCGACGATTCATTTTCATCCGTCCATAAATTCCTTGTCACAGTATAAAAACTCACGTGCCGAGAGTATAGGGGCTTGCCGCTGATCTGCTAAAGGTTGACATAATCCTGATGTTTTTTGGCTGGTATTCTGCGCTCAATCACACCTTAAAGCTCAATTGTAACGAATTCAGCCTGAACGTTTCATCCCCCGGACGAAACTGTTATCCTGTGGGCTTTATTTGACACGACAAAGAGTGACTTTTATGTCTGAAGTAAAATTTGAAACTGTAGAGCAAAAAGCTAGCTACGGTATCGGTCTGCAAATGGGCCAACAACTGGCAGGTAGCGGTCTGGAAGGACTGAGTGTTGACGCGATCGCAGCGGGTATTGCCACTGCACTGGTTGGCGACATGCCAGCTATCGAAATCGACGAGATCAACCAAGCTCTGCAAGCTCTTCACATGCGCGCTGAAGAAACTCGCCAAGAAGCAGCAAAAGCTGCAGCGGCAGAAGGCGAATCTTTCCTGAAAGACAATGCTCTGCGCCCTGAAGTAACCGTACTGGAATCTGGTCTGCAATACGAAGTGATCAGCCAGGGTGAAGGCGAAATCCCATCAGCAGACAAAGCGGTACGTGTACACTACCACGGTCAACTGGTTGACGGCACTGTATTTGACAGCTCAGTCACTCGTGGCCAGCCTGCTGAATTCCCGGTTACCGGCGTAATCAAAGGCTGGGTAGAAGCTCTGCAACTGATGCCTGTAGGCTCAAAATGGAAACTGTACGTTCCTCAAGATCTTGCTTACGGTGAACGTGGCGCAGGCGCGGCAATCCCTCCATTTGCTGCGCTGGTATTCGAAGTGGAACTGCTGGATATCCTGTAATCCTGCGAATTCGCAAAAAATTGACATCAAGCGGCGCTCAGCGCCGCTTTTTTTTGGCTAGAATGAAGATCACTGAGCCTAAAGTTAAGGAATGGCACTCATCTATGAAACGCTCCATTGTCTCCGCGCTGGTGCTCAGCACCGTTTTCAGCGCACCCAGCTTTGCATTTCTCAATTTCGGCAGCAAAGATCAAAGCAACGATCTGGCCAGCATGGTCAGTAGCACACTTAATCAAGCCGAAAGTAATTCCAGTTTAATTACCAAGGTAACCAACCAGTTACCTGTATCTCCGCAACAAGCCACCGGCGGTGTCGGAGCAATGTTATCCCTGGCACAGAATCAGCTCTCAGAAAGCAACAGCGAAGAGTTGGGCCAACTGTTACCCGGTATGGATCAGTTAACCAATCTGAATTTGTCTGGCAGCAAGGATACGTTATCCGGCCTGAATAGCCTCAGTGCCGTCAATGATGTGTTTAAAGGATTGGGCCTTGACCCAAGCATGATTAGCCAGTTTGCACCACTGGTGCTGCAATACCTGACCAGCCAGGGTGCCAGCAATGGTCTGCTCGGCTCGTTGAGCCAATTGTGGGGAACGTCATCAGCGAATTGATGAGGTTGCACACCAAACAGAAATGTTTAGTGTGAATATCAGAAACAGCAGATACAAAAAAGCCGAGCTTGCGCTCGGCTTTTTAATCGCGAACCGATTACTCAGCAGCAGCTTCTTCAGCAGCTTCTGGGCGGTCTACAAGCTCAATGTATGCCATTGGAGCTTTATCGCCTGCACGGAAACCACACTTCAGAATACGAGTGTAGCCGCCTTGACGTGCAGCGAAACGTGGACCAAGTTCGTTAAATAGTTTAGCAACGACTTCGTTGTCACGAGTACGTGCAAATGCCAGACGACGGTTAGCAACACTGTCAGTCTTAGCTAGTGTAATCAAAGGCTCAACTACGCGACGTAGCTCTTTAGCTTTTGGCAAAGTAGTCTTGATAACTTCATGACGTACTAGAGAGCTAGCCATGTTGCTGAACATCGCTTTGCGATGACTGCTGTTGCGGTTGAGTTGACGACCACTCTTACGATGGCGCATGACCAAATCCTTCTAACTAGTATCGATTAATCTTCAGCGATGGACGCTGGCGGCCAGTTTTCCAGGCGCATGCCCAGAGAAAGACCACGTGATGCAAGCACGTCTTTAATCTCTGTAAGAGATTTCTTACCAAGGTTAGGCGTTTTAAGTAGCTCAACCTCAGTGCGCTGTACTAGATCACCGATGTAGTGAATCGCTTCTGCTTTCAGACAGTTAGCAGAGCGAACTGTTAGTTCAAGATCGTCTACAGGACGCAGTAGGATCGGATCGAATTCAGGCTTCTCTTCTTTCTCCTCAGGAAACTCGTACATCACGAAGATCTACGAATGCATCCAGTTGTTCAGCAAGAATAGTTGCTGCACGACGGATAGCTTCCTCAGGTTCAAGAGTACCGTTTGTTTCCATATCGATAACAAGCTTGTCCAGGTCAGTACGCTGCTCAACACGTGCTGCATCAACAGAGTAGGCAATTTTGTCTACTGGGCTGAATGTAGCATCGACAAGCAGACGACCAATTGGACGCTCATCTTCTTCAGTATGGATACGCGCAGAAGCTGGAACATAACCACGACCACGTTCTACTTTGATACGCATTGCGATCTCAGCGTTGTCATCAGTAAGGTGACAAATAACGTGTTCAGGGTTTACGATCTCTACATCACCATCATGGGTGATGTCACCTGCAACCACAGGGCCCGAGCCTGATTTGTTCAGTGTAATGAACACTTCATCTTTGCCTTCGGCAACGCGAACTGCCAGACCTTTCAGGTTCAGTAGAATCTCAAGGATATCTTCCTGAACACCTTCTTTGGTGCTGTATTCGTGAAGTACGCCTTCAATCTCTACTTCTGTTACGGCACAACCCGGCATAGAAGATAGAAGAATACGGCGAAGTGCATTACCAAGAGTATGGCCGAAACCACGCTCTAATGGCTCAAGAGTTACTTTTGCGTGTGTCGTGCTGATTTGTTCGATATCAACAAGACGTGGCTTAAGAAATTCTGTTACAGAACCCTGCATTGTGTCCTCTCTTTAGTTTAAACCTTACTTAGAGTAAAGCTCGACGATCAATTGTTCGTTGATGTCAGCTGATAGATCAGAACGTTCAGGCAAACGCTTGAAAGTACCTTCCATCTTGCTTGCATCTACTTCAATCCAAGTTGGTTTTTCGCGTTGTTCAGCAACTTCTAGAGCCGCTTTTACGCGAGATTGCGCTTTCGCTTTCTCACGGATTGCAACAACGTCGTTGGCCGCAACATTGAAAGAAGGAACGTTTACAACTTTACCGTTAACCAGGATAGCTTTGTGGCTAACCAGCTGACGTGCTTCTGCGCGAGTTGCGCCAAAGCCCATACGGTAAACTACGTTGTCCAGACGACCTTCAAGAAGCTGAAGTAGGTTCTCACCAGTGTTACCTTTAAGGCGAGCTGCTTCTTTGTAGTAGTTACGGAATTGTTTTTCTAGAACGCCGTACATACGACGAACTTTTTGCTTCTCGCGAAGCTGAACGCCATACTCAGATAGACGACCGCGACGTGCGCCGTGTACACCTGGTGCGTTATCGATTTTACACTTGGTATCAATCGCACGAACGCCTGACTTAAGGAACAAGTCAGTACCTTCGCGGCGGCTAAGCTTCAGCTTAGGACCCAAATATCTTGCCATGATCTTTCTCCAATGTTCCCAGAAACGTTAAACGCGACGTTTCTTAGGTGGACGACAACCGTTATGAGGGATAGGAGTCGCATCTACAATGTTTGTAATGCGGAAACCAGCTGCGTTCAGTGCACGAACAGTAGATTCGCGACCTGGACCAGGACCCTTAACCATAACTTCCAGATTCTTCAGACCGTATTCTTTGGCCATTTCAGCACAACGTTCAGCAGCAACCTGTGCAGCGAACGGAGTTGACTTACGAGAAACCACGGAAACCAGAACCACCTGCAGTAGCCCATGCTAGAGCATTACCTTGACGGTCAGTAATGGTTACGATTGTGTTGTTGAAAGATGCGTGGATATGCGCTACGCCATCAGCAACTTGCTTGCGTACACGCTTACGTGCGCGAGTTGGTTGTTTAGCCATTGTACTCTACCCTTCCCGATTACTTTTTGATCGGCTTACGCGGACCCTTACGGGTGCGAGCATTGGTTTTAGTACGCTGTCCACGTAGTGGTAGACTGCGACGGTGACGAAGACCACGGTAGCAGCCAAGGTCCATAAGACGCTTGATGTTCATGGATACTTCACGACGTAGATCACCCTCTACAGTGTATTTAGCTACACCATCACGCAGTAGATTGATCTGATCTTCTGTTAGTTCACTGATCTTAACATTTTCAGCGATACCCACTTCAGCTAGGATAGCTTGAGAGCGAGTCTTACCGATGCCGTAAATCGCAGTTAGTGCGATTACCGCATGTTTTTGATCAGGAATGTTAATGCCTGCTATACGGGCCACTATTCACTCCTAGTACTTTCTATAAAAGAATTATCCGCAGCAAAGCCCGTAGAGGATACGCTGCGGGATACTACTTCTTTTGCACGCAAAAGGTAGGCCGAGGAATATACTCGACCAACCCTTACTTTTCAAGTAAAAATTTCTGCTTATTAGCCTTGGCGTTGCTTGTGCTTTGGCTCACTGCAAATCACGCGAACGACACCGTTACGCTTGATAACTTTACAGTTACGGCAGATTTTTTTAACGGAAGCACGAACTTTCATTGCTAAACTCCGTAAATCTCTCTGAATGGCGACCTGTTAACGGCCATAGCCTTTCAGATTTGCCTTTTTCAACACAGAATCATATTGATTTGACATCATATGAGTCTGTACCTGTGCCATAAAGTCCATGATTACGACAACTACAATCAGTAGTGATGTGCCGCCGAAGTAGAAACGTACGTTCCAAGCGACCATCATGAACTCAGGGATCAGACAGATGAAAGTAATGTATAGCGCACCGGCTAAGGTTAAGCGAGTCATTACTTTATCAATGTACTTAGCTGTCTGTTCGCCTGGGCGGATACCGGGTACGAATGCACCAGACTTCTTCAAGTTATCTGCTGTTTCGCGAGGGTTAAACACCAACGCAGTATAGAAGAAACAGAAGAAAATAATCGCTGCTGCATAAAGCATTACATACAGCGGTTGACCCGGGCTCAGAGCCAAAGACACATCAGTTAGCCAACCGAATGTGCTGCTCTCGCCGTTCTGACCAAACCACTGAGCCAGTGTTCCTGGGAACAGGATAATGCTCGATGCGAAAATCGCAGGGATAACACCCGCCATATTAATTTTCAATGGCAAGTGAGTGCTTTGCGCTGCAAAAACTTTACGACCTTGTTGACGCTTCGCGTAGTTAACGACGATTCGACGCTGACCACGTTCCATGAACACAACGAAGTAAATAACAGCAAAAGCGACCACTGCAATTAACAGTAGAAGAAGTACATGCAGTTCACCTTGACGCGCTTGCTCGATTGTCTGACCGATTGCTTGTGGCAATCCAGCAACGATACCTGCAAAGATTAGTAATGAAATACCATTACCAATTCCACGCTCTGTAATTTGTTCACCTAACCACATCAGGAACATGGTGCCGGTTACTAAACTCACGGTAGCAATTAGCGTAAACATGGTTTGGTTGATAACAACCAGATTGTCGACCATGTTTGGTAAGCCAGTTGCAATACCAATAGCCTGGAAACATGCAAGTACAAGCGTGCCGTAACGCGTATATTGGCTAATCTTACGACGGCCTGCCTCACCCTCTTTCTTGAGTTCGGCTAACGCTGGATGAACTACAGTCAGCAACTGGACAACAATAGATGCCGAAATATACGGCATGATGCCCAGCGCGAATATAGATGCACGCGAAAGTGCACCACCAGAGAACATGTTAAACATCTCAATGATGGTGCCTTTTTGCTGTTCGAACAAATCGGCAAGTACAGCAGCGTCAATACCAGGGATTGGCACAAAAGAGCCTGCTCGGAATACTAGAAGCGCACCCACTACGAATAATAAGCGCGACTTCAGTTCACTTAAGCCGCTCTGAGCACTACGAAAATCTTGTCCTGGTTTCTTAGCCATCTGTACCTCAATCCTCGAGATTATTCCTCGATTTTACCGCCTGCAGCTTCGATTGCAGCTTTAGCGCCTTTAGTTACGCGCAGACCTTTTACAGTCACTGCTTTGTTGATCTCGCCAGAAAGAACGATTTTTGCAAACTCGATGTTTTTAGTCACCAGGTTTGCCGCTTTCAGGCTGTTTAGATCAACTACGTCACCAGTTACTTTCGCCAGTTCAGACAGACGAATTTCAGCAGACACTAGGCTCTTACGAGAAGTGAAACCGAATTTTGGTAGACGTTGTTTCAGAGGCATCTGACCGCCTTCGAAACCTGGACGAACTTTACCGCCAGAAACGTGACTTTTGACCCTTGTGGCCACGGCCACCAGTTTTACCAAGGCCAGAACCGATACCACGGCCTACACGCTTCTTAGAAGGTTTAGAACCAGCAGCCGGTGATAGAGTATTCAAAAACATTATGATTACTCCTCAACTTTAACCATGTAGTAAACCTTGTTGATCATACCGCGTACGCACGGAGTATCTTCAAGTTCTACTGTGTGGTTGATTTTACGAAGACCTAGACCGCGCAAAGTAGCTTTGTGCTTCGGTAGGCGACCAATTGAGCTTTTAGTTTGAGTTACTTTAATAGTTGCCATGGTGTTCTTACTCCGAAATAGATTCAACAGTTAGACCACGTTTAGCCGCAACCATTTCTGGTGACTTAACATCTACTAGAGCGTCGATCGTTGCACGAACGATGTTGATAGGGTTCGTAGAACCGTATGCTTTAGACAGAACGTTATGTACACCCGCAACTTCAAGTACTGCACGCATCGCACCACCTGCGATTACACCAGTACCTTCTGCAGCTGGCTGCATGTAAACTTTAGAGCCCGAGTGGCGACCTTTCACCGGGTGGTGAAGAGTACCTTCGTTAAGCGCGATAGTAACCATGTTACGACGTGCTTTTTCCATTGCTTTTTGAATCGCTGCAGGTACTTCACGGGCTTTACCGTAACCGAAACCTACACGACCGTTACCGTCACCAACTACAGTCAGTGCAGTGAAGCTCATGATTCGACCACCTTTAACCGTTTTAGAAACGCGGTTAACGGCGATTAGCTTTTCTTGCAAATCATTCGCTTGAACTTGTTGTTCTTTAGCCATCTTCCAACCCTACCTTAGAATTTCAGACCAGCTTCGCGAGCAGAGTCTGCCAGCGCCGCTACTCGACCGTGGTATTGGAAACCGGAACGATCAAATGCAACAGCTGATACGCCTTTCTCAAGCGCACGCTCTGCAATAGCTTTACCTACTGCTTTAGCTGCATCGATGTTACCAGAGTATTTCACTTGCTCACGGATCGCTTTTTCTACAGTAGAAGCTGATGCGATAACCTCAGAGCCGTTCGCTGCGATTACCTGAGCGTACACGTGACGAGGAGTACGGTGTACAACTAGGCGAGTCGCACCCAGTTCTGCAATCTTACGACGTGCACGTGTAGCACGACGGATGCGAGATGCTTTCTTATCCATAGTGTTACCTTACTTCTTCTTAGCTTCTTTAGTACGCACATTTTCATCTGCGTAACGAATACCTTTACCTTTGTAAGGCTCAGGCGCGCGGTAAGAACGAATGTCAGCCGCAACTTGACCAACTACTTGCTTGTCAGCACCAGTCAGTACAATTTCAGTTTGGCTTGGACATTCAGCTTTAATACCCGCTGGCAGCTCGTGCTCAACAGGGTGAGAGAAGCCCAGGGTCAGACCTACAGCGTTGCCTTTGATAGCAGCACGGTAACCTACACCCTTAAGAAACTAGCTTCTTAGTAAAGCCTTCAGTAACACCAACAACCATGTTGTTAACCAGAGCGCGAGCAGTACCTGCTTGAGCCCATGCGTTAGCAACACCTTCAGCTGGGCCGAAAGTTAGGTTGTTTTCTTCCTGTGCGATCACTACGCCATTGTGAATAACGCGAGTTAGTTCACCTTTAGCGCCTTTAACAGTGATCTCTTGGCCGTTTAGTTTCACCTCTACGCCAGCTGGAATAGCGACAGGTGCTTTAGCAACACGAGACATGTTCTACTCCTTAAAATTAAGCTACGTAGCAAATGATTTCACCGCCAAGACCTGCTTTGCGAGCAGCACGGTCTGACATCAGACCCTTGGAAGTGGAAACAACAGCAACACCAAGACCGCCCATCACTGATGGCAGCTCGTCTTTCTTCTTGTAAACACGAAGACCTGGACGAGAAACGCGCTTGATTTGCTCGATTACTGGTTTCGCTTGGAAATACTTAAGAGTGATTTCCAGCTCAGGTTTTGCTTCGCTGTCAACAGCGAAGTCAACGATGTAACCTTCAGCTTTCAGTAGTGCAGCGATTGCAACTTTCAGCTTTGAAGAAGGCATTTTAACAGCAACTTTGTTTGCTGCCTGACCGTTACGAATACGGGTCAGCATATCCGAAATCGGATCTTGCATGCTCATAAACTTTACTCCAAATGATTAAGTGGCAATTACCAGCTAGCCTTACGAAGTCCAGGAATCTCGCCTTTCATGCAAGCTTCACGAACTTTAATACGGCTCAGACCGAACTTACGTAGGTAACCGTGTGGACGACCAGTTTGGTTACAACGGTTGCGCTGACGTGATGCACTTGAATCACGTGGAAGAGATTGCAGAGTCAGAACTGCATTCCAACGATCTTCTTCAGATGCGTTTACATCGCTGATGATAGCTTTTAGCGCAGCACGCTTTTCTGCGAACTTAGCTACTAGCTTTGCACGTTTTTCTTCACGTGCTTTCATTGATTGTTTAGCCATAACAGTAACCCTTCACCTTACTTACGGAATGGGAAGTTAAAGGCAGCCAGCAGAGCACGGCCTTCCTCATCGTTTGCAGCAGACGTCGTGATAGTAATATCAAGACCGCGCACACGATCGACTTTATCGTAGTCGATTTCCGGAAAGATGATTTGCTCGCGAAACGCCCATGCTGTAGTTACCGCGACCGTCAAAAGACTTAGCGCTAACACCGCGGAAGTCACGTACACGTGGTAGAGCGATTGCAATTAAGCGCTCCAGAAAATCCCACATGCGTTCGCCACGCAAGGTTACTTTACAACCAATTGGGTAGCCTTCACGAATTTTGAAACCAGCAACAGATTTACGCGCTTTAGTGATCAGTGGCTTTTGACCAGAAATGGTTGCCATGTCAGATGCTGCGTTTTCCAGTAGTTTCTTATCGTTGATTGCTTCACCAACGCCCATATTGAGGGTGATTTTCTCAATTCTAGGGACTTGCATGACGCTTGTGTAACCGAACTGTTTGGTCAGTTCAGCGACTACAGACGACTTGTAGTAATCATGCAGTTTCGCCATAGTAGAACTCCAAATTACTTCTAATTAGTTAGAAACGGTTTCGTTGTTAGACTTGAAGAAACGAACTTTCTTGCCGTCTTCGAAACGAAAACCGATACGGTCCGCTTTACCAGTAGCTGCGTTGAAGATAGCCACGTTAGAAACGTCGATCGCTGCTTCTTGCTCTACGATACCGCCTTGGATACCTAGTGCAGGAACAGGTTTCTGGTGTTTCTTAACAAGGTTGATACCTTCTACGATAACTTTACCAGTTGCTAGAACCTTAGTTACTTTACCTTTCTTGCCTTTGTCTTTACCAGCAAGAACGATCACTTCGTCATTACGACGGATTTTAGCTGCCATTTTATTGCCGCTCCTTACAGAAACTTCTGGAGCCAGTGAAACAATCTTCATGAATTTCGCAGTACGAAGTTCACGAGTCACTGGACCAAAGATACGTGTACCGATTGGTGCCTCGGTGTTGTTGTTCAACAGCACACAAGCATTACGGTCGAAGCGAATGACAGAACCGTCTGGTCGACGTACGCCTTTACGGGTGCGAACTACCACCGCCTTCAGTACATCACCTTTCTTCACTTTACCGCGAGGAATTGCTTCTTTCACGGTAACTTTGATGATGTCGCCCACATGAGCGTAACGACGGTGAGAGCCACCCAGAACCTTAATACACATTACGCTGCGAGCGCCTGAGTTATCAGCTGCGTCCAGCATACTTTGCATTTGGATCATGTTAGTGCTCCGCTAAATATTAAATAAACTAGACCCGTCTCGGGTCGGGCTGCCTCTTTAAAGGGACGCGAATTGTACCACCCTTTTTTGAGATTGGGTAGTCAAAAAACAAGCGGCCCCAAAAATAATTGGGGCCGCTTTATTCGTAGTTAAGCTAAATTAGATTTTCGCTTTTTCTACTACTTTTACCAAAGTCCAAGACTTAGTCTTAGACAGTGGACGACATTCTGAAATCTCAACTGTGTCGCCAATGCCACACTCGTTGTTTTCATCATGTGCGTGTACTTTAGTCGTACGCTTAACGAATTTACCGTAGATTGGGTGCTTCACAAAACGTTCGATAGCAACAGTGATAGACTTGTCCATCTTGTCGCTAACTACACGACCTTGCTGGGTACGAATATTGTCGCTCATTATGCGCCCGCCTTCTCAGTCAAAACAGTTTTAACACGTGCGATATCACGGCGTACAGCTTTCAGAGTATGAGTTTGCTGTAGTTGACCAGTTGCAGCTTGCATGCGCAAGTTGAACTGCTCTTTAAGCAGATTCATCAGCTCTGCATTCAGCTCTTCAACGCTTTTTTCGCGTAGATCTTGTGCTTTCATCACATCACCTGTTTAGTTACAAATGTAGTCTTGAATGGCAGTTTACGCGCCGCTAGACGGAACGCTTCACGAGCCAGTTCTTCAGGTACACCATCAACTTCGTACATAACCTTACCAGGTTGGATTTGGGCTACCCAGTACTCAACGTTACCTTTACCCTTACCTTGACGAACTTCTAGTGGTTTTTCTGTGATTGGTTTGTCTGGGAACACACGGATCCAGATTTTACCTTGACGCTTAATGTGACGCGTCATAGCACGACGTGCCGCTTCGATTTGACGAGCAGTTAGACGACCACGGCCTACAGCTTTCAAACCAAAAGAAACCGAAGCTTACTTCAGTACCTTTAGCCAGACCACGGTTACGACCTGTATGAACCTTACGGAACTTAGTACGTTTAGGTTGTAGCATCTGTCGACTCCTTACTTACGGCCTTTACGCGGCTTCTTGTTAGGCTTGTCAGCCTTAGGCTCTACTGCGTTAGCAGCTGGCATTCCGCCTAGAATCTCACCTTTGAAGATCCAAACTTTAACGCCGATTACACCGTAAGTGGTGTGAGCCGAAGAAGTTGCGTAATCAATGTCAGCACGTAGAGTGTGTAGAGGCACACGGCCTTCACGGTACCACTCTGAACGTGCGATTTCAGCGCCGCCTAGACGACCGCTTACTTCCACTTTGATACCTTTAGCGCCTAGACGCATAGCATTCTGTACCGCGCGCTTCATAGCACGACGGAACATAACACGACGCTCTAGTTGAGACGCGATGCTATCAGCCACTAGTTGGCCGTCTAGCTCAGGCTTACGTACTTCAGCGATGTTGATTTGCGCTGGTACACCTGCGATTTTCGCTACTGCTGCGCGTAGCTTCTCAACGTCTTCACCTTTCTTACCGATAACAACACCTGGACGAGCAGTGTGAATAGTCACACGGATGCTCTTCGCAGGACGCTCGATAACGATGCGTGATAGAGACGCTTTTGACAGTTCTTTAGTCAGGAACTGACGTACCTTGAAGTCGCCGTCTAGGTTGTCAGCGAAATCTTTGGTGTTAGCAAACCATGTAGCATTCCAAGGCTTAACGATGCCTAGACGAATACCATTTGGATGTACTTTTTGACCCATTGCTTACTCTCCTAGTCTCTTAGCGATCTGCGACAACCACAGTGATGTGGCTTGAACGCTTCAAGATACGATCCGCACGGCCTTTAGCACGAGGCATAATACGCTTCATGACTGGGCCCTCATCTACGAAGATTTTAGCGACACGTAGGTCGTCAATATCTGCACCTTCGTTGTGCTCCGCGTTCGCGATAGCTGACTCTAGAACTTTCTTAACCAGTACAGCAGCTTTTTTGTTGCTGAAAGTCAGAACTTCTAGTGCTTGGTCAACTTTCTTACCGCGAATTTGATCTGCAACTAAGCGAGCTTTCTGAGGAGAAATGCGAGCAAAGTTATGTTTAGCTAATGCTTCCATTATTTACTCCTTAGCGCTTCTTAGCTTTCTTATCCGCAGCGTGGCCGCGGTAAGTGCGAGTTGGTGCAAATTCACCCAGCTTGTGACCGATCATCTCGTCAGTTACGAAAACTGGAACGTGTTGACGACCATTATGGACAGCGATGGTCAAACCGATCATTGTAGGAATGATCATTGAACGACGGGACCAAGTCTTAATAGGCTTTTTGTCTCCGCTTTCCACCGCTTTCTCTACCTTCTTCAGCAAGTGTAGGTCAATAAATGGACCCTTCTTGAGAGAACGTGGCATGGCTTATCCTCTTTAATAGATTACTTATTGCGACGACGTACGATGTACTTGTCAGTGCGTTTGTTCTTACGGGTCTTAAAGCCTTTAGTAGGCATACCCCAAGGAGATACTGGGTGACGACCACCAGAAGTACGGCCTTCACCACCACCGTGTGGGTGGTCAACCGGGTTCATTACCACACCGCGAACGGTTGGACGAACACCGCGCCAGCGGCTAGCACCAGCTTTACCCAGTTCACGTAGCATGTGCTCAGAGTTGCCTACTTCACCGATTGTTGCACGGCCTTCAGACAATACTTTACGCATTTCGCCAGAACGTAGACGGATAGTTACATATGAACCGTCGCGAGCAACGATTTGTGCATATGCACCCGCAGAACGAGCTAGCTGTGCACCTTTACCAGGAGTCAGCTCTACGTTGTGAACGGTTGAACCTACAGGGATGTTGCGCATTGGCAGAGTGTTACCCGCTTTAATCGGTGCATCAACACCAGATTGGATAACATCACCAGCTTGCAGACCTTTAGGTGCAATGATGTAACGACGCTCACCGTCTTTGTAAAGAACCAGAGCGATATTCGCGCTACGGTTTGGATCGTATTCTAGACGCTCAACTTTCGCTGGGATGCCGTCTTTTGTACGTTTAAAGTCGATTACACGGTAGTGTTGTTTGTGACCACCACCGATGTGACGTACAGTGATACGACCGTTGTTGTTACGACCGCCGTTCTTAGAGTTTTTCTCTAGAAGAGGTGCGTAAGGCTTACCCTTGTGTAGGTCAGCGTTAACAACTTTAACTACGTGACGACGACCAGCCGAAGTCGGCTTACATTTAACAATAGCCATTTTTCAACTACTCCTGTTATTCCGCGCCGCCAACAAAGTCAAGATCTTGACCTTCTTTCAAAGTTACGTACGCTTTCTTCACGTCTGAACGACGGCCTTGGCGTAGACCTTGACGCTTGGTCTTACCCTTAAGAATAAGAGTATTTACAGACTTAACTTCAACTTCAAATAGCTTTTCTACAGCTGCTTTGATCTCTTTCTTAGTTGCATCTTTTGCTACTTTGAAAACGATAGTGTTCGCTTTCTCTGCAGCCATAGTTGCTTTTTCAGAGATGTGTGGAGCACGTAGAACTTTTAGTAGACGCTCTTCACGAATCATGCCAGCATCTCCTCTACTTGCTTAACTGCAGTAGCAGTCATAAGAACCTTGTCAAATGCGATCAGGCTTACTGGGTCGATACCAGAAGCGTCGCGCACGTCAACTTTGTACAGGTTACGAGCAGCTAAGAACAGATTCTCGTCTACTTCGCCAGTAACGATAAGTACATCGTTAAGCTCAAGTTCGTTAAGCTTAGCTACTAGCTCTTTAGTTTTTGGTGCTTCTACTGAGAAGTTATCAACAACGATTAGACGCTCTTGACGAAACTAGCTCAGAAAGAATTGCTTTCATAGCACCGCGGTACATTTTCTTGTTTACTTTTTGGCTGTGATCTTGTGGTTTCGCAGCAAAAGTAACACCACCTGTACGCCAGATTGGGCTACGAATTGTACCAGCACGTGCACGGCCAGTACCTTTTTGACGCCATGGCTTAGCGCCACCGCCAGAAACTTCTGAACGTGTCTTTTGAGCACGAGTACCTTGACGAGCACCTGCTGCGTATGCAACAACTACTTGGTGTACAAGAGCTTCGTTGAACTCACGTCCGAAAGTAGTTTCGGAAACAGTTAGTGCGTTAGCACCTTTAACCATCAATTCCATTACTTACTCCTAGACGTTATGCTTTAACAGCTGGTTTTACGATCACGTTGCCGCCAGTTGCGCCTGGGACTGCACCTTTAATAAGAAGCAGATTGCGCTCAGCGTCAACTCGTACGATCTCTAGGTTTTGAGTCGTTACACGCTCAGCACCCATGTGACCTGCCATTTTCTTGCCTTTAAACACGCGGCCTGGAGTCTGACATTGACCGATAGAGCCAGGTGCGCGGTGAGACAATGAGTTACCGTGAGTCATATCTTGAGTGCGGAAGTTCCAACGCTTAACAGCGCCTTGGAAGCCTTTACCCTTAGATGTACCAGTAACGTCTACTTTCTTAGTTTCGTTGAACAGTTCAACAGTCAGTTCAGCACCAACTTCAAACTCTTCACCGTTTTCCAAACGGAATTCCCAAAGACCGCGACCAGCTTCAACGCCAGCTTTAGCAAAGTGACCTGCTTCAGCTTTGTTTACGCGGTTTGCTTTCTTAGCACCAGCAGTTACCTGGATTGCTGCGTAGCCGTCAGACTCAAGAGTTTTAACTTGAGAAATACGGTTCGCTTCAACCTCAACAACTGTTACTGGGATAGAAACGCCTTCTTCAGTAAATACGCGGGTCATGCCCACTTTACGACCGATTAGACCAATCATTCTTCTAATCTCCCTTAACCTAGGCTAATTTGTACGTCAACGCCCGCAGCAAGGTCTAGACGCATCAGAGCATCAACAGTTTTGTCTGTTGGCTCAACGATGTCGATCAGACGTTTGTGAGTACGAATTTCGTACTGATCACGAGCATCTTTGTTAACGTGTGGAGAGATAAGAACTGTGAAACGCTCTTTACGAGTTGGCAGTGGGATTGGACCACGAACCTGTGCGCCAGTGCGCTTAGCTGTTTCAACGATTTCCGCGGTAGAAGCATCGATCAGTTTGTAATCGAAAGCTTTTAGGCGGATACGGATACGTTGGTTCTGCATGAGACAGAGCTCCAAATTTGATAAATTACACAAACAATATCGCCACTCAAACTCGCCAGGGCGAGAGAATGCCGATTGATTTATGTGAAACCGTAGCATCCAAGATTAGGACGCATTGTCAGCTAATAGGTGATTAACCTGGAACTATCATAACGACAGTTAAAAGCTAAATTTTTATTAACTGCGAACATAAGCTGAGTTTACATTACCTGAAAAATCCGAAGATTTAACAGCTCCTCGCTGCTCATTGGTTCACAACTGGCTTAACCAGTGGGGCTGCATTATACAGATCGGTGCCGGGCATGCAAGCAGTGTTTGAAAAATAAACGCTGTTAATTCTAAACCACTGAATTGGGGTTGCTCAGTAACCAACAGCGCCGATAAAAAACGCAGGCCTGAGCCTGCGTTTTGCTGTGTTTGCGGGTCAGTTAGCTCAGCGAACGCTGGCGCACTGCCTCAAACAGGCAGATACCGGTTGCCACAGACACGTTGAGGCTCGATACCGTTCCGGCCATCGGGATCTTGATCAGGTCGTCACAGGTTTCACGGGTCAGTCGACGCATGCCATCCCCTTCCGCACCCATCACGATAGCCAGCGGCCCGGTCAGTTTGCTCTGATAGATGTCGTGAGTCGCTTCGCCGGCGGTACCGACGAACCAAACCCCCTGCTCCTGCAGCGCACGCATGGTACGCGCCAGGTTGGTTACCCGCACCAGAGGCACGGTTTCCGCCGCGCCGCACGCCACTTTGCTGACCGTTGCTGTCATCGGGGCTGATTTATCTTTCGGCACAATGACCGCTGCCACACCCGCGGCATCGGCATTACGCAGACACGCTCCCAGGTTGTGCGGGTCGGTTACGCCGTCCAGCACCAGCAGCAACGGCTGCTCATGTTGAGCCAGGATCGCGTCCAGGTCATTTTCATTCAGCGGCTTGGTCGGTTTGACTTTGGCAATCACGCCCTGGTGATTGGCACCGTTCGCTTTGTCATCCAGAACTTTGCGGTTCATTTCCTGAATCGATACACCGATACGAGCCAGCTCGTTCAGTACCGGCAGCAGGCGATCATCCTGACGACCTTTCAGGACGTAAGCTTCAACAAAACGTGCCGGGTCGCGTTCCAGGACGGCACGCACTGCATGAATGCCGTAGATCAGTTCGTTACTCATTATTTACCTATTACTTTTTCGCACGGGCTTTGTCGGCTTTACTGCGCGACTTATGCTTGCGTGCTTTTTCCGCTTTGCTTTTTTTACGCTTCGGTTGCTCGGCGGCATCCCTGTCGTCAGGGCGTTTGGTCGGTTCAATTTGCGGAACCGCTTTCGCGCCACGAGTGGCGGCCTGTTTTTTGCCTTTAGCCTTGGCTTTGGCTTCCGCCGCGCGTTTCTTAGCCGTTTTACCTTCGCCGCGTAGCTTACGACTAGTTTCCACTAATTCAAAGTCTATTTGACGATCATCAAGGTTAACCGCCAGCACTTTTACTTTTACCGCATCGCCGAGGCGATAAATGGCACCAAATGATTCACCCACCAGACGCTGGCCAATCGGATCAAACTGGTAATAGTCGTTCGCCAGGTTGGAAATATGCACCAGACCATCGATGTGCAGCTCAGTCAGACGCACGAAGAAGCCAAACCCGGTCACATTAGCAATCACACCTTCCAGCTCTTCGCCGACGTGATCCTGCATGTATTCACATTTGAGCCAGTCAGAGACTTCGCGCGTTGCATCGTCAGCACGACGCTCGGTCATCGAACACTGCTCACCATAGAAGTCCATATCATCAAAGGAATAATGATAACCGCCGGTCGGTGTCCAGCGATCCTTATTGGTCCCTTCCTGCTTGGCGATCAGATACTTGATAGCGCGGTGCAGCAGCAGATCCGGATAACGACGGATCGGCGAAGTAAAGTGAGCATAACGCTGCAGCGCCAGACCGAAGTGGCCGGCATTATCTGCGTTGTATACCGCCTGCTTCATCGAACGCAGCAGCATAGTCTGAATCAGCTCTTTATCCGGACGTTCGCCAATCTGACTCATCAGGTGAGCGTAATCGGTCGGCGACGGCTCCAGGCCACCACCTAAATCCAGTCCGAGCTCGGACAGGAAGTCACGGAAACCCATCAGACGCTCCTCACCCGGTGATTCATGGATGCGGTACAACGAGGGTTTCTTTGGCTTTTTCCACCAGCGAGGCCGAGGCGATGTTCGCCAGGATCATGCACTCTTCAATCAGCTTGTGGGCATCGTTACGCACCAGCGGCTCGATACTTTCGATCTTACGCTGGGCGTTAAAAATAAATTTGGTTTCAACCGTTTCGAACTCAATCGCACCACGCTGTTCACGTGAGCCTTTGAGTACTTTATACATACGGTGCAGCTCTTCCAGATGCGGCACTAACGCGTGATAGCGCTCGCGCAGCTCTTCGTCGCCTTCGAGAATATCGTGCACCTTGTTGTAGGTCAGACGGGCATGGGAATTCATCACCGCTTCATAATGCTTGTAACCAGACAGCTTGCCGTTTTCCGAGATGGTCATCTCACACACCATGCACAGGCGATCGACCTGCGGGTTGAGTGAGCACAGGCCATTGGACAGCACTTCCGGCAGCATAGGTACAACCTGAGACGGGAAGTAAACCGAGTTACCGCGTTGAATCGCCTCTTTATCCAGGGCTGAATCCGGACGCACGTAATAGCTGACATCGGCAATGGCAACCCACAAACGCCAGCCGCCGCCTTGCTTGGCTTCACAGTAGACCGCATCATCGAAATCACGCGCATCTTCGCCATCGATAGTCACCAATGGCAGTTCACGCAGGTCGACCCGGCCCTGTTTGGCCTCTTCCGGCACCTCTTCACCCAGACCGGCAATCTGTTTTTCCACTTCTTGTGGCCACACATGCGGGATCTGGTGGGTACGGATAGCAATTTGCGTCTCCATGCCCGGCGCCATATTTTCGCCCAGCACTTCAACCACTTGCCCCATCATGCCGCGATTGCGCGAACCACGGTCGGTAATTTCAATCACCACCACGTTGCCCATCCGGGCACCGCCACGCAGTTTCGTTAGGGATCAGGATATCCTGATGAATGCGCGAGTCATCCGGCACCACGTAGGAGTAACCGTATTCAAAGAAAAAGCGACCGACAATCTGGGTTTGACGCTCTTCCAGCACGCGGACTAAACGCCCCTCTTTTCTGCCGCGCTTGTCAGTACCGGTTGGCTGCACCAGTACCAGATCACCATGGATGATGTGCTTCATCTGATGATGAGGAAGAAGAATGTCATTGTCTTTATTGACGCTGCCTTCCGGGCGTACCCAGCCGTGACCGTCTTTATGACCAATCACATAGCCTTTGACCATTTCCAGTTTTTCCGGCAGGGCGTAACACTGGCGACGGGTAAAAACCAGCTGGCCGTCTCGTTCCATTGCACGCAGACGACGACGTAAGCCTTCGTACTGTTCCTCACCAGACAACTGCAGCGCTTCGAACAGATCATTGCGGTTCATCGGCACATTGGCCTGAGTCAGATATTCGATGATGAATTCACGACTTGGTATCGGATTTTCGTAGTTATCAGCTTCACGATCCGCGAAAGGATCAACGTGCGGGGTGTCAGACATAGCCAGACCTGCTTAATTATGAAGGGAACACCAGTATAACCTACTGAGAATCTGAGCATAAGAACTAAAACAAATATCCTGAACAAGATCACCAAAGGCAAATATGTGACATAAATCAAACTTTACGTTACATTGACCCGCTTTCTACCTCTTGTTTCACCCCCTTCTGCGGGTACGGATAATCTCATGCTGTTAAATTTACGCCACAAGGTGCGCTGGTTACTGAGCCAGTTTGTTTTGAACGTTGTTTTATTGTCAGTACTAGGCCTGCCTTATCTGACCTGGATGCTCACCCCGCAGCACGACTGGGTGGCCAAACTGTACTTGCTGACCACCCAGATAGGCTGGTTTGGTCTGTTTGCTCTGGCCATCAGTTTAGTCATGCTGACGCTGAGCTGGCTGCCGGGACGCTGGCTGAGAAGTATCGCGACCCTGGTCACCTGGCTCGCCTCGGTGCTGCTGATCGTCGATGTGCAGGTTTACCAGCAGTACCGCTTCCATCTCAGTGGTTTCGTCTGGGAATTGCTGATCGAAGGCGGTGATGAGGTCATCAGCCTGTCCTGGTACACCCTGCTGATGGCAGGCATGATTGTGCTGGGGCTCGGGCTGGCCAGCCTGGTGGTGAGCGTATTGAGCAGTAAACTGGCTCGCACGAATCTGCGCAGGGCCAGATACGCCTGCGCGATTTGGTTTGCTTCCCTGCTGACCAGCCAGGGCATTCATATGTGGCGCGATGCCAATTACGACAGCGTCGTACCCAGCTACAGCTATCACTGGCCACTGTACTACCCTCTGACTGCCAAACGCTTTTTCCACAAGATGGGCTGGATTGATATCCAGACAGCACGTGAAGAGAACCTGACTCTGGCCCATCCACAGAGTTCAAACCTCAATTACCCTTTGCATCCGCTCAGCTATGAGAAGTCAACGCAGCAACCTAAGCAACAACCGAAGCAGCAAGCGAATATTCTGTTCATCGCCATCGATACCTGGCGCTACGATGATGCCAACCCACAAGTGACGCCGCATATCAGCCAGTTTGCCAAGCGCAGTTTGCGTTTCCAGCAACATGTCAGTGGCGGCAACTCAACCCAGGCCGGTATTTTCAGCCTGTTCTACGGTTTGCCGGCGACTTACTGGAAACGCGTTCCTGTCAGCGCAGCAACGTCCGGCGCTGATGGATGCTCTGCAGGCACAAGATTATCAGTTTGCGATTTATGCCGCGGCGCCGCTCAACAGCCCTCCGTTTGATCGCACGGTATTTAACGGGGTGGAAAATCTGCGTATTGATACACCGGCAGACACCTCGCCACAACGTGACGCGCGCATTACCGATGACTTCATTGACTTTCTGCACACACGTGACAGCAGCAAACCTTATTTCGGTTTCCTGTTCTATGACTCAGCCCATGCGACCGATTTTCCGGCTGACATGCCGCTGCACTTTTCGCCTTCCTGGGAGCGGGTTGATCATATCAAGCTCAACAACGATTTCGATCCTGAACCGTACCGCAACCGCTACCGCAATGCGCTGTACTATATTGACACTCAGGTCGAACGGGTGCTGAAATCCCTGCAGGCACGCGGTGAACTGGACAACACCATCGTTGTCATCACGTCCGATCACGGTCAGGAGTTTAACGATAACCATCAGAACTACTGGGGTCACGGCAGTAACTACAGCATGGCGCAGATTCATGTCCCGCTCTATATCTATGTGCCGGGCCGGGAGAGTAAAGATATTCGCTGGAAGACCACTCATCAGGATATCGCACCGACTGTTATGCAGCGTACACTCGGGGTCACTAACCCGGTCAGCGACTATTCGGTAGGTTATGATTTGTTTGATACTCAGCGGGACCGGGACTGGTTGCTGATCGGCAGTTACTTCAACTACGCCATGGTGGCGGATGATGAGATTATGGTGACCTACCCGAGCGGCAGCGTTCAGACCATGACACCGCAGTTAGAGCCGAAAGCGCAGCACTCGTTTACCAGCAGCGATCTGATGCAGGCGCTGACCCAGATGAATCGCTTTTTGAAATAAGCACTTTCGCTTTACGCCAGAGACAACTGCGGCCACGTGCAGGTATGACAACGTGGCCGCAATCGCAAATAAAGGTAGTCTGGTGAAGCTACCAGAAGGTGGTACGCCGCTTGGCGCGGGCAATGATATTTTGCGGCATACGCTGCTCCAGCCCCTGGCGCAGAATCGCAATCCGGTTGTGAGTCCGTTGGTCAGCGGTCACTGAATTGTACAGCCAGCGATAGGCATCCTCATAATCCAGCGGACTGCCGTAATCACGCAGCAGCAGCTCGGCAAGGTGAATACGCGCGTTGAGATTACCCATCGACGCAGCTTCACGCAGATAAGGGATCGCGCGCTCTTTATCCTGCTGCACTAAGGTGCCGCGCGAATAATAGCGTCCCAGTTGTTCCAGCGCAGCCGGCAACCCCTGGTGAGCGGCATTTTCCATGTAGTACAGGCCAAGCTCCACGTCCTGATCCACACACACGCCCCATGCCAGCATGTCACCATACAGAAACTCGTAAGCCGGCAGATTGATGCGGGTGGCGCGGGCAACGATGTCCTCGACCAACTGACAATTATCCGCTTTGACGCGTTCCAGATGTTTGTTGTTCTCGATTAGTTTGATCAGCTCAGCTTCTGAATATATTGGCACTGGCTCACCGACCTCAGCCACATTAGCTTGGCTGAAAGACGCGTGAAAGACTAACACCAGAGAAGCGGCTACCGTTCGTAGCTTCATACCTGCACTCTTAGTTAACTCCGATAGCCATAACAGTATAGCGCGCGATACGCGCAGGCCCGGTCTGATTCTTTTATCGGCCAATGCCCGCCACGCTTTAGGCAAATATTGCCACAGGCTGGCAACTTTTTGCCGCAGCAGTTGCCTGCTCTGGGATGAGAAGCATAAAAAAAGCCGGCTGAGTCAGCCGGCTTTCAAAAATACTTTACTATCAATTACACGTTAAACGAATTACACGTTAAACGGATGCACTTTGATAATGGTCTCGTTACGGTCAGGACCGGTCGAGATGATGTCAACCGGCACACCAGTCAGCTCTTCGATACGCTTGATGTAATCCAGAGCAGTTTGTGGCAGTTGATCAATCGATTTTGCGCCAAAGGTGGTTTCTGACCAGCCTGGCATGGTTTCGTAAATCGGTGTCACGTTCTCGTATGCGTCAGCCGCCATTGGCGATACTTCAGCAATTGAGCCGTCAGCCATCTGGTAACCAGTACAGATCTTGATCTCTTTCAGACCATCCAGTACGTCCAGTTTAGTCAGACAGAAACCCGTGATTGAGTTGATCTGGATTGCACGACGCATCGCAACCGCATCGAACCAACCAGTACGACGCAGACGACCGGTCGTCGCACCAAACTCATGACCTACAGTACCCAGGTGTTTACCAACCGGATCCTGCTTGTCCAAACCATCGTACAGTTCAGTCGGGAACGGACCAGAACCAACACGGGTACAGTACGCTTTGGCAATACCCAGGATGTAGCCCAGGTAGCGAGGACCAAAACCAGAACCGGCAGCAACGCCACCAGCAGTGGTGTTGGATGAAGTCACGTATGGGTAAGTACCGTGGTCGATGTCCAGCAGTGTACCTTGCGCGCCTTCGAACATGATTTTGTCGCCGCGTTTACGGGCTGCATCCAGCTCGTCGGTCACGTCGATAACCATAGAAGTCAGCAGATCAGCGTAACCCATCGCCTGTTCCAGAACATCTTCGTAGCTGACAGGTTCAACTTTGTAGAAGTGTTCCAGCTGGAAGTTGTGCAGCGCCATGACTTCTTTCAGCTTCTCAGCAAAAGCAGCACGGTCAAACAGGTCGCCAACACGCAGACCACGACGAGCAACTTTGTCTTCGTAAGCAGGACCGATACCACGACCGGTAGTACCAATGGCTTTTTTACCACGCGCAGCTTCACGAGCCTGGTCGAGAGCGATGTGGTAAGGAAGAATCAGGGGACAAGCTTCAGAAATGTAAAGACGTTCACGTACCGGAACACCGCGCTCTTCCAGAGCTGTCATTTCTTTGATTAATGCGTCAGGTGAAAGTACCACACCGTTACCGATGATACATTTCACGTTATCACGAAGGATACCGGAAGGAATCAGGTGCAAAACGGTTTTTTCACCGTCGATGACCAGTGTGTGACCTGCATTGTGACCGCCTTGATAACGAACCACATATTTTGCATCTTCAGTTAAAAGATCAACGATCTTCCCTTTTCCTTCATCACCCCATTGGGTGCCAAGAACGACTACGTTATTTCCCATCTTTCCAAGTCTGATTGCTGATTAAAAATGGATTCTAGCACCGATAACGATTCGATGCAGTCATTTTTTAAGCGTAAAAAACGGATAAAAAATTACCTTTGCAATCCATTTATTTAGTGAATTTAATACTCACTCATCTGCATAAATATTGACAAGCAAGTTGCCTTGTACATCGATACTGGCGCGGTACATACCGCTGCTGTTCATCGCGAAATGAATCTCGCCCTGTGCGTCGATGGCAATCAGACCGCCTTCACCGCCCATCGCTTTCAGATCGCCCTGGATCACCTGTTCGCAAGCCGTATGTACGTCCTGCTGCAGATAGCGCATCCGGGCCGCCACATCCCCGGCGACACTTTTACGGATAAAGTACTCGCCCATTCCCGTCGCTGACACCGCTACGTTGCCGTTTTCTGCCAGCGTACCTGCGCCGATAATCGCCGAATCACCGATGCGACCATACTGCTTGTTGGTGATGCCACCGGTACTAGTGGCTGCGGCGAGGTTGCCATGCTGATCCAGCGCGACCGCGCCGACCGTACCGTGCTTAGTATCGTCCGGATACGCGGATTCCGACAGGGCAAACAGACCTTTTTGTTTCATACTTTGCAGCTGGTCATAACGGCGCTCGGTAAAAAAGTAATCCTGCTCGGTGTATTCGTAGCCAAGGCTGAATGCAAACTCTTCCGCACCCTCACCCGCCAGCATCACATGCTGGCTGCGCAGCATCACATCGCGGGCCAATTCAACCGGATTGCGAATATGGCGAAACCCCGGCAATCGCACCGGCGTCCATCTGCGCGCCGTGCATCACCGAAGCATCCATTTCCACCATCTCTTTGTGAGTCAGCACCGAACCATGCCCGGCATTAAAATGCGGACTGTCTTCCAGCACCCTGACGGCAGCCACCACAGCTTCCAGTGCATCTGCCCCCCGGGCGAGCAATTGATGACCGGCGCTGACGGCCTGTTGCAGAGCCTGGCGGATCTCGCGGTTAAGCTCAGCGCTCATCTGGGCGCGTAATATGGTACCGGCACCACCATGGATGGCGATGGCAAAAGGTTGGGTCATGCTGTGCTCCTTGTCCGCTGACATCACGCTGGGCAGCGCCTCGCTGGGCGTCACTACGCAGGCGTAACGTCCTCACCGGACACGCAAAAAGAAAGTACTCAGATATAAAAAAGCGCCAGCCAGGTCAACCGGCTCGCGCTTTGATTCATTTCGGCTCCCGGTACAGTGACCGGCGCTGAAATCAATTAGTGGTGGTGATGATCACCGCCACAGCAACCACCTTCGTGGTCGTGGTCGTGGTCATGACCGCCAGCCTGATGAACGTGACCGTGCGCCAGCTCTTCTTCAGACGCTTCACGCAGTGCAACCACTTCACATTCGAAAGTCAGAGTGTGGCCAGCCAGCATGTGGTTACCATCAACCACAACTTCGTCGCCATCAACTTCAGTGATTTCTACCGGGATTGGACCCTGGTCAGTATCCGCCAGGAAACGCATGCCCACTTCGATTTGGTCTACGCCTTGGAATACGTCAGCTGGTACACGCTGAACCAGTGCATCACTGTGCTCACCGTACGCATCTTCTGGTGCAATCGTTGCAGTGAATTTATCACCGGCAGCTTTGCCTTCCAGTTCGCGCTCAAGACCAATGATCAGGTTGTTGTGACCATGTAAGTAATCCAGTGGTGCTTCCACTGTTGACTGGTCTACCACGATGCCATCTTCCAGTTTTACCTGGTAGGCAAGGCTTACAACCACGTTCTTTTCAATTTTCATAACGGCTCCAAGGAGTTGTGTATTCAGTACTCAAATCAGATCACACAGATTAGCTTGAGATAGGCGACATTATGGATGATTCGTCCAGTCACCTCAAGGCATGCGTGGCAAGCGGACCCGGTTTAGGTCGGTCATAGGCCGCAAAAGCGCGTTTTATCCCGCTCTCAGCGAGAGACATACGCGGCGCAGCACTCACTCGGGGCGGAAGATACCTATCATCTGCTCACCGGCATGCGTGCTCTGCTCGACCGATTTTGGCGCGCGTTGTTCGGTGTAGTCACACTCGACACACTCGACTAATTCGACATTATTGTCGATCCACCAGCGCAGGGTATCCTGCGCCTGACAGTGCGGACAGGCCGCACCGGCAATAAAACGTTTCTTGGCTTTCACGTTATTTGATCCTGTTATTGTTCCCAGTAGCCGCGCGACTGACGATCATTATCCATCTCGCGGCCAAATATCTCTTCCAGCTCTTTACGTGCTTCTTTGGCACGCAGTCCCAGTTTCGTGCCCTCAGTGTGCTGCGGCAGCAGCTCTTTAAGCATGGCATGATCAAGACGACGAAAATGCGCTTCGGCCCGCTTGGCTTCATACGGATGCATACCGAGCGACACCAGTGCCTGCCGCCCCAAGTCGAGCGCACCGAGGAACATTTCGCGTGAGTAACACTCTACACCATGATTCATCAGCTGATAGGCCTCGACCCGGCTGCGGGCACGGGCAAGAATTTTCAGGCGCGGAAAATGGTGCTGACACAGAGCGACGATTTTCATCACTTCATCCGGCGCATCGGTACAGATCACTATCGCTTCGGCATCGTCGGCCCCGGCGGCGCGCAGCAATTCTAATTGAGTCGCGTCACCATAAAACACTTTATAACCATATTTGCGCAGCAATTTGATCTGGCTCGCATCGCTTTCCAGCACCGTCACCTTGATCTTATTGGCAAACATCAAACGACCGACAATCTGCCCGAAACGGCCAAAACCGGCAATAATCACCCGCGGCTCTTTATTGAACACATCGCTATCGAGAGTTTCATCCGCTGCGCTGTTGAGACGACGTGCAAACCACTTACGTTGTACGGTCAGAATCAGCGGCGTGGTCACCATGGATAAACTGACCACCACCAGCAAAAATGACACCTGCTCCGCGGCCAGCAAACCTTCATTGCTTGCGGCAGTAAAAATGACAAAGGCAAACTCGCCGCCCTGACTGAGAATCGCCGCCATGCTGCTGCGCGCTTTAGCCCGGGTGCCGGATAAACGCGCCAGCAAATAGAGAATCAGGCCTTTGACCACCACCAGGCCGGTAACCGCCAGCAGGATCTGCACTGGCATAGTCATCAGCATACCGAGATCAACGGCCATACCGACCGCAATAAAGAAACAGGCCAAGCAGCAAGCCTTTAAACGGCTCGATAGCAATTTCCAGCTCATGGCGGAACTCACTTTCGGCCAGCAGGACACCGGCCAGGAAAGTACCCAGCGCCATCGACAGCCCCAGGTTTTGCATCAGCAGCGCAATCCCGACCACCAGCAGCAGCGCCGCGGCGGTAAACAGCTCACGCACTCCGCTCAGCACAATATAACGAAACAGCGGACTGAGCAGATAATGTCCGCCGACCAGCAGACCAATGATGCCACACAGCATCCACACGCCGTCCAGCCAGCTCCCGCCGGTGCTACCGGCCAGCACCGGCATCAGTGCCAGAATCGGAATCACCGCAATATCCTGAAACAGCAGGACCGCGAAGCCCGACTGCCCGGTCTCACTGCGGCTCAGCCCCTGCTCTTCAATCACGCGCAATGCGATCGCGGTGGAGGAAAGAGCAAGGCCAAGGCCAACCACCAGGCTGCTCTGCCAGCTCATGCCGAGCAGACAGGCCAGGCTGGATAACACCGCACCGGTCACCACCACCTGAGCGCCGCCGAGTCCAAGGATCGGGCCGCGCATCTGCCACAGCTTTTTCGGATTCAGTTCCAGACCAATCAAAAACAGCAGTAGCACCACGCCAAATTCAGCAAAATGGAGAATCGCATTCACATCACTGATCAGCCCCAGCCCCCACGGGCCTATCGCCACTCCGGCCAGCAGATAGCCGAGCACCGAGCCAAGCCCGGCGCGCTGTGCCAGCGGCACCGCAACGACCGCCGAAGTCAGAAAAACCACTGCACTTTGCAGGAAATCACCGGTCAGTGCGGCCATCACTCACTCCTGTCCGGCCAAGCGGGTCGAGCAGCCACTGATGGTATTCCTCAGCGTGCTGATAACGTTCCACTTCACTGACATTGCGCGCCCAATACAGAATCAGTGGTTCCATCCATTCCATGCAGCACAGAGCAGCGGTCAGTTCAAACGGCTGCAAAATTTCGCGCATCGAGTAACGGTTATATCCTTGCTGACTGAACGCATCTTTGTTACCGCCGGTGGTCACCACGCTACGCCAGATCTTGCCTTTCATGGCACTCTCATCACCAAACGCGAAGCCTTTACCCAGCACACGATCAATCCACTCTTTGAGCAAAGCGGGACAGGAGTACATATACAGCGGATGTTGAAACACAATCACGTCGTACTGCAGCACGCGCTGGTGCTCAAGATTGACGTCGATGAAGAAATCGGGATAGGTAGCGTAGAGATCCAGTACCGAGACATGCTCAAGGGTCTTGATCTTTTTGATCATGATCTGATTGGCGACCGAGTGATCCGGCTCAGGGTGGGCATACACCACCAATACTTTGGGCTTGTTGTCAGCCACGGTCTCTGGGTTTGCCATTCGTTGAGCACACTCCCTGTGGTTATCAAACGGTTACTGAGCATCATAACGTAATTTGTATAATGATCGACATTTATCCGTATTGCCCCTACTATTCCGGGCGAAAATTTAATACCAGAACAGACGGCATTATTATGATTACCTTCTCCGATATTCAGTTACTGCGCGGTGGCAAACCACTGCTTGATGCAGCTTCAGCGACCATTCATCCCGGCGATAAAGTCGGTCTGGTGGGAAAAAACGGCTGCGGTAAATCCACCCTGTTTGCGCTGCTGAAAGACGAGCTGACCATAGATGCCGGCAGTTTTAACCAGCCCGCACACTGGGAACTGGCCTGGGTGGCGCAGGAAACTCCCGCTCTGGAACGCACTGCACTGGAATACGTGATTGACGGTGACCGCGAATACCGCGAGCTGGAACGCCAGTTACATCTGGCTGAGCAACAGGATCAGGGCACCCGCGTGGCTGAGCTGCATGGTCAGTTGGAAACCATCGGCGGTTACAGCATCCGTGCCCGCGCTGCCGAACTGCTCGATGGACTGGGCTTTAGCCAGGAGCAGATGGAGTGGAATCTGACTCAGTTTTCCGGTGGCTGGCGTATGCGCCTTAACCTGGCTCAGGCGCTGATTTGCCGCTCGGATCTACTGCTGCTCGATGAACCGACCAACCACCTGGATCTGGATGCCGTGATGTGGCTGGAACGCTGGCTGCAAAGCTATCCGGGCACTTTGCTGCTGATTTCCCACGACCGTGACTTTCTGGACCCGATTGTCGGGCGGATTATTCACATCGAAAACGAGAAACTGAACGAGTACACCGGTAACTACTCCTCGTTTGAAACCCAGCGCGCGCAGAAACTGCTGCAACAACAAGCCATGTACCAGAAACAGCAGAAACAGATGGCGCACATGCAAAGCTACATCGACCGTTTCCGCTACAAAGCTTCCAAGGCCCGTCAGGCACAGAGCCGCATCAAAGCGCTGGAGAAGATGGAACAGGTTCTGCCAGCCCAGTTTGATAACCCGTTCAGTTTTGAGTTTCGTGAGCCTGCCGCTCTGCCTAACCCGATTATGATGATGGATCAGGTCAGTGCGGGTTACGGCGACCATCTGATTCTGGAAAAAATTCGCCTCAATCTGGTGCCGGGCAGCCGTATCGGTCTGCTGGGCCGTAACGGTGCCGGTAAATCAACCCTGATCAAACTATTGTCGGGCGAGCTCAATCCGCAAGGCGGCGATCTGACCTACTCGCAAGGTGTCAAGATTGGTTACTTTGCCCAGCATCAGCTGGAAACACTGCACCCGGAAGAGACGCCGCTGCAGCATATGATGCAAATCGCACCGGACAAAAACGAGCTGGAGCTGCGTAACTATCTCGGCAGCTTTGGTTTTCACGGCGATAAGGCGCTGGATAAAGTCGGCCCCTTCTCCGGCGGGGAAAAGGCGCGTCTGGTCCTGGCGCTGATCGTGTGGCAGAAGCCAAACCTGCTGCTGCTCGATGAACCGACCAACCACCTGGATCTCGACATGCGCCAGGCCCTGACCCTGGCTCTGCAAAGCTACGAGGGGGCGATGGTGATCGTCAGTCACGACCGCTACCTGCTGCGCGCGACCACCGATGACCTTTACCTGGTGCACGACCAACAAGTCGCACCGTTCGATGGTGATCTGAACGATTACTATAAGTGGCTGACCGATCAACAAAAAGCTGATCGCAAAGAGAGTGCGGCGCAGGCTCCGGCCAAAGACAACACCAACAGTGCCGCGGCGAAAAAAGAGCAGAAACGACGCGAAGCGGATTTCCGCAAGCTGACCGCGCCAATTCGCAAAAAGCTGACACAACTGGAAGCGAAAATGGATAAGTTGAACGCCACAATTGCCGAGGCAGAACAACAATTATCCGATTCCGCCCTGTATGACGCGGAAAATAAAGCTAAACTTAATCAGGTTCTCGCAACTCAGGCCAGCGCCAAATCCGAACTGGAACAGGTCGAAGGTGACTGGATGAGTGAGCAGGAAGCCCTGGAAGAGATGGAACAGGAGTTCAACATTCAATGAGCCAAGAACACGTCACACTATCCCTCACGTTAGAAAGATTGTGGCAATTCAGTTTGCAATACTACAGCGTACGCGAGGTCAAAGAGGCGTGTCTCAGCTTACAGAATAACTTCAATGGCAATGTGAACTTACTGCTGCTGCTTAAGTACCTCGACGAGCAGCAGCTCACCTTGCAGGAAACAGGACTGGCAATCGCTGGTTGAAGGCATTGCCAGAACCGAAACCCTGCTCCATCACTACCGCGAACTGCGCCGCAAACTCAAAAACAATCTGACCGATACTTTGTACCGCGAAGCGCTGCAGTTTGAACTGCAGCTTGAGAAGCAGCAGCAGTCTGACCTTATTGAGGTCATCAACCGTCATACCCTGACCATCAATCACGGTGAAGTGCTGACCTTGCGCTACTGCCGCCAGCTTGGTGCCGAACATCTGGCCACCATTTTCGGTAAACCCGTTCCTGCTTCATTCTGAGCCGGCACCACTGCGCTCCGGCAGGGCTAAGCGGCAAAATTCGAACAGCCTATTATTAGGGTATATACTCATTTAAACACTTTGTATTGGCTGAACTATGACCCAATTTGTTGCCGCGACCGGCCTGAAGAATCCGCACCTGCAAACCTTATTACCCCGCTTTATCCGCAAGAAGGCGCTGTTCGAACCTTGTTGGCAAACACTGGACACGCCGGACGGTGATTTTCTCGATTTAGCCTGGAGTGAAGACCCGCAGCAGGCCAGTGGTGATAAACCGGTGTTTGTGCTGTTTCATGGTCTGGAAGGCTGCTTTTACAGTCCGTATGCCAATGGCCTGATGCACGCTTTTGCCCAGGATGGCTGGCTGTCCGTGATGATGCACTTTCGCGGCTGCAGTGGTAAACCCAACCACCTGGCGCGCGCTTATCACTCCGGCGAGGTGGAAGATGCGCGCTTTGTGCTGGAAACCATCCGTGACCGTTTCCCGCAGCAGACCATTATCGCCGTCGGCATCTCGCTGGGTGGGAATATGCTGGTCAATTATCTGGCCGATTACAATCAGGACCCGATCCTGAGTGCCGCGACCATCGTTTCGGCGCCACTCGACCTTGCCGCCTGCTCAGAGCGTATTGAGCACGGCTTCTCCAAACTGTACCGCACCTATCTGCTCTCATCACTGAAAAATACCGCGCTCAAGAAGCATCATCTGCTCAAAGGCGAACTCGGGCTGTCTTACCACAACATTAAGCGAGTCACCCGCCTGCAGGAGTTCGACGACCTGATCACTGCCCCACTGCATGGCTTTCGTGATGCCAGCGATTATTATCAGCGCTGTTCAGGCATTCATAAATTGCAGGATATCCGTCTGCCGACCCAGATCATTCATGCCAAAGACGACCCCTTTATGACCGATGCGGTGATCCCGAAATTTATCCTGCCGGATAACATTGACTATCGTCTGTTCGAGCAGGGTGGACACGTCGGCTTTGTCAGCGGCAGCCTGCTCAAACCAGTCTTCTGGCTCGAACAGGCCCTGCCCGCTTACTATGCCTGCCTGCGCGATAAAAACTGATATAATCGCCCTGTTCATCCATCATAAAAGTATGAGGTATTTATGATTGTTCCCTGGCAACAAATTGACCCCGATACATTAGACAGCCTGATCCGCGAATTCGTGTTACGTGAAGGCACCGACTACGGCGCGCAAGAAGTCTCGCTGCAGGATAAAGTCGATCAGGTCAGAGCCCAGCTGCAGCGCGGTGATGCGGTAATTGTCTACTCTGAACTGCATGAAACCGTCGATATCAAAACCAACCGCGCTTAAGCCATCACCCGATCACCGTTTCCGTGCTATAGTGTTTCGACTCAGGCTGTGAAATTACACAGCCTCGTTAAGGAATCAGAGACAAGGTCTGTCATGTCAGCGAAACACCCAATTATTGCCGTGACCGGTTCATCGGGCGCGGGCACCACCACCACCTCAGAAGCCTTTCGCAAGATGTTCAATATGATGGACATCCGGCCGGCGTGGGTGGAAGGTGACAGTTTTCACCGCTTTACCCGCCCGGAGATGGACGTCGAAATCCGTAAAGCACGTGAGCAAGGGCGCCATATCAGCTACTTCGGCCCTCAGGCCAACGATTTTGCCGCGCTGGAAGGGTTCTTCCGTCAGTATGGTAAATCGGGTACCGGCCAGATTCGTCGTTACCTGCACACCTTTGACGAAGCGGTCCCCTACAATCAGATGCCGGGCACCTTTACCCCGTGGCAGGATCTGCCACAAAACTCAGACATCATGTTCTACGAAGGTCTGCACGGCGGTGTGGTCGATGGTGACATCAATGTGGCTCAGCATGTCGACTTTCTGATCGGCATGGTGCCTATCGTCAACCTGGAATGGATTCAGAAATACGTGCGTGATACCCGCGACCGCGGCCACTCACGTGAAGCTGTGATGGACTCCATCGTGCGTTCGATGGATGACTACCTCAACTACATCACACCGCAGTTTTCCCGCACCCATATCAACTTCCAGCGCGTGCCGACGGTCGATACTTCTAACCCGCTCAACGCCAAAGGCATCCCGAGCCTGGATGAAAGTTTTGTCGTGATCCGGGTGCGCGGGATTAAAAATGTCGACTACCCGTACCTGCTGGCGATGATTGATGGCTCGTTTATGTCACGCCACAACACCATCGTGGTTTCCGGGCGGTAAAATGAGCTTTGCGATGGAGCTGATCGTACGGCCACTGCTGGAACAACTGATAGAATCAGGAAAAATCGGCTAAGGATGTCGCTTACTTTTCATACCGTGATCATGGGCACAGTTTTGCGTACATTATCCGGTCTCCAACACGATTAAAGTCAAGAAATCGTGTTGGAAAAAGGATACTATTCTAAACCGAAACACAAGATAACTTGCAGCAATAATAAAGTCCTCTTATTCTAGAGAATCCGTTGAATAAGGCTTCGCTAAAATATGGATAGCAGCAAGCGTACCCTGCAGAGGAAGTGAGATATTATGGTTCTAGGTAAACCTCAAACCGACCCAACACTAGAGTGGTTTCTTTCCCATTGTCACATTCATAAGTACCCTTCAAAAAGCACGCTGATTCACGCGGGCGAAAAAGCAGAAACCCTGTACTACATCGTTAAAGGTTCTGTTGCGGTACTGATCAAAGATGAAGAAGGTAAGGAGATGATTCTGTCTTACCTAAACCAAGGTGATTTCATCGGTGAACTTGGCTTGTTTGAAGAAGGCCAAGAGCGTACTGCCTGGGTTCGTGCCAAATCTCCTTGTGAAGTGGCTGAAATTTCATTCAAGAAATTCCGTCAGCTGATTCAGGTTAACCCTGATATCCTGATGCGTCTTTCTGGTCAGATGGCGCGCCGTCTGCAAGTCACCAGCCAAAAAGTCGGCGATCTGGCGTTCTTGGACGTAACAGGCCGTATCGCGCAGACTCTGCTGAACCTGGCTAAACAGCCAGACGCGATGACTCACCCGGACGGCATGCAAATCAAGATCACTCGTCAGGAGATTGGTCAGATTGTCGGCTGTTCACGTGAAACCGTTGGCCGCATCCTGAAGATGCTGGAAGAGCAGAAACCTGATTTCTGCGCACGGTAAAACTATCGTGGTTTACGGCACTCGTTAAGCCCGTACGTAAAACAAGCAAAATTGCAAAAGCCACCTCGCGGTGGCTTTTTTATTGTGTTCAGGACGCAAAAACAGGCTCTTTAGCGGCTGTCCGTACTTTCGAAAATCTTATCGGCTGAGGCAGCGACAAAGCCGGTGTACAATTTGCCATCCGGCAGCGGATAACGTTTGGCAAACTCGTAAAAACCGCCCGGGACAGTATAAGTGCCATCACTAAAACGTACCGCAACCTTATCTGCCATGGTCGAGGACTGTTCGAGTAACACCTGCGGCGACCCTTTTACTTCCCCGCCCGACTCATTGATGGTAAATCCGGCCTGACGCAGGTGATCATTAACCTGCTGCACTTCATGCAAATGCTTAAGCTGATTGACACTGACGGTGAAATGGTTGGCACCATAACCGTGTGCTGCCAGCCAGGAGGCATACTCGCTCTCTGCGGCCAGCGCCTGATAATCCGCGTAGCTTAATTGCCATAACCGCCCGCCGAAGAGGAAATCGCTGCCCGTCAGCTGACGCTCGTCAACCTGAGCCACCAGCGCCTGCACAATAGACTGCAACTGCGCTGAGCACTCTTCTACTTTCAACTCACTGATAAACACTTTCGGCTGCAACGGATCCGGATGCTCATAATGTTTGGCAACCAGTTTTTTACTCTCAAACAGATAATCGCCGCACGCCTGATAACCCAGCTCGATAAACGGCCGGGCAAGAGTATCCAGGCCTAATGGCGCCAGATTGAAGGTGCGCAGGGCAATATGGTCATTGATCAGTGCTTCGTCTTCTTCCAGCAACTGATGCACCTTGTCCGCCGAAGGACAAAGACGGTCAATGTAATCATTCCACAGAGATTGAAACAGAGCTGTTGGCGTCATAACGCCTCCTTTTCAGCGCGCCAGCGCGCATTAGCGTTGACCGCCCGGCAGGGCGGCACAGTGATAGCGACTACCGGGCCGGCACCTGGCCAGCCCCTGAACTCACAGTTCGATGCCCGGGCTGAGCGTCGCCGGCAGCTCAGTCGCTGAACCTTCCATCGAAGCCATCGGATAAGCGCAGTAGTCCGCGGCATAGTAGGCACTCGGACGCAGATTGCCGGACGCACCCGGCCCGCCAAACGGCGCATCTCCGCTCGCTCCGGTCAGCTGCCGGTTACGGTTAACAATACCGGCACGGATATGGTCGACGAAATACTGCCACTCGTCGTCATCGGTACTGACCAGACCGGCCGACAAACCAAACCGGGTATCATTGGCCAGCGCGACGGCCTGCTCAAGGCCTTGGTAACGCACCACCTGCAGCAACGGCCCGAACACTTCTTCATCCGGCAGTTCACACACTGCGGTCACATCAATAATCCCCGGCGTCACAAACGCCGCCTGCAACGCACGCGCCTCAATCAAAGGCTCTGCGCCAAGTTCAACCAGACGGGCCTGGGCCGCGAGGATCACCTCAGCCGCCGCCACGGAGATTTGCGGCCCCATAAAGGGCGCCGGCTCGGCAAACGGCTGGTCAATACGCAGTTTGCGGGTCGCCTCAACCAGACGTACCAGCAGCGCATCACCTTTCTCTCCCGCAGGAATGTACAAGCGCCGCGCGCAGGTACAGCGCTGGCCGGCACTGATAAAGGCAGATTGCAGTATGGTGTACACGGTCGAGTCCAGGTCGCCATACTGCTCAGAGATCACCATAGGGTTATTGCCGCCCATTTCCAGCGCCAGCATTTTACCCGGCTGGCCGGCGAAACTGACGGTGCAACAAATGACCGGTTTGAGCGCTGCCGGTAAACAGCAGGCCATCGATACCTTTTGACTGCGCTAACGCGATGCCGGTCTCTTTTCCTCCCTGAACCAGGTTAAGCACACCATCCGGCAATCCGGCCTGCTGCCACAGTTTCATCGCCACTTCCCCGGTCCACGGCGTCTGCTCTGACGGCTTAAACACCACGGTATTACCCGCCAGCAGCGCCGGTACAATGTGTCCGTTCGGCAAATGACCCGGAAAATTATACGGCCCGAATACCGCCATGACACCGAGCGGGCGATGACGCAGCACAATCTGGTTGCCCGCCGCTTCACGCACACTTTCACCGGTACGCTCATGATAAGCACGAATAGAAATCGCAATTTTACCGGCCATCGCGGCGGCTTCAGTGCGGGTTTCCCACAATGGTTTGCCGGTTTCTTTGGCAATGACCTCAGCGATCATCTCGCTGTTGGCTTTGACCTGCTCAGCAAACGCCAGTACGACTTGTTCACGCTCAGCAAACGAACGTTGTTTCCAGTTCAGCAGTGCGCTGCGCGCGGCACTGACCGCCTCTTCAACCTGAGCCGGTGTCGCGCAGTCCCCCTGCCAGACCACTTCCTGGTTGTATGGGCTTAGAGAGGTGAAATGTTCACCCTGGCCAGCCACCCATTGACCGGCAATCCACTGAGTCATGTGTTACATCCTTAACTTGTCTTGTAAATGGGGTCTACTGGGCCAGAATCCGCACCCAGTCACCTGTTTCAACCTGCAGCGCCGAGGCGACATCCGGCGCAATAATGACGGTGCCGCTTTCGCGGTTATGCGCCGCTTTCGCCGCCGTGGCACGAAACTGTTCAAATGAGCTGTTACACATCAAAAACGTCTGCGAACTGGAGTGCGCAGCCACTTCGACCTTAGCCCGCACCGAATCGCGCACCGACTCGATATTGCGCAGATCGCACTCGACTGAAGGACCCGCATCGAAAATGTCGACATAGTTGCGGCAGGTAAAGCCCTCTTTTTCCAGCAAGGCTAATGCCGGGCGGGTTTTCTCATGCACCTGACCAATCACCGCCTGCGCTTCTTTACTCAGCAGGTTGATGTAGATCGGCAGTTTGGGCATCAGATCGGCGATAAAGCCTTTTTTGCCGATCCCGGTCAGATAATCGGCCATGGTGAAATCAATCGAGAAAAAGTGTTCCTGCAGCCATTGCCAGAACGGCGAGTTGCCATGCTCGTCCGACACACCGCGCATTTCGGCGAAAATGGTTTTGGAAAAGCGCTCCGGGTGTTCTGCCATCATCAAAAAGCGGCACTTCGACATCAGACGGCCGTTCAACCCCTGCCGAAACGCCGGGCGCAGGTACAGGGTGCAGATCTCGGAACAACCGGTGTAGTTGTTGCCAAACGTCAGTAACTTGACCACATTGTTAACACCGAGTTTAGGCGAAGAATGCACTATGGTACTGATGTGATAAGAGTAACAGGGCATGTCCCAGCCGACCGCCGCTTCGATGCCGGTGGTACCGGCCACTTCGCCGCTTTCGGAGTCAAAGCCAACCATCAGGTAGCCTTCGTCACCCGGCTCGGTCACATTGGGTTTGCTAAAGCTGTATTCGGAATGGGTAATGCGGTTGGTCAACAGTTCCTGGTTGACCGGCAATGAGGTGAAACCATGTCCCGATTCAACCGCGCAGGTATGCAGCGCGTCATAATCAGACATTGCAATGGGGCGAACAACAAGCATCTATATTCCCTCCAGATGCAGACAGGCCAGCGCCTGTCAGCCTGATAACAGCACTGTATCCGCGCCATCTCTTGGCTAAGATACAGTGCTCCGGCTTGCTTAAACTAGCGTTGCAATTGCTTTATCCAGTCGTGCTAAGCCTTGTTCAATTTCTTGCTCTGTGATCACCAGTGATGGGGTCATACGCACCACAGACGCACCAGCCACCAGCAGCATCAGACCTTGCTGACCAGAAGCAAGCAACACATCACGCGCGCGGCCTTGCCACTCGTCGTTCAGTGCCGCGCCCAGCAGCAGACCTTTACCACGGATCTCTTTAAACAGGTTGTATTTCGCGTTGATCTTCTCCAGTCCCGCACGCAGCAGAGCTTCACGCTGCTTAACACCAGCCAGAGTTTCAGGTTGGCTGACGATATCAACCACCGCCTCTGCCACAGCGCAAGCCAGCGGGTTACCACCGTACGTCGACCCGTGTACGCCCACTTTCATGTGCTGAGCCAGTTTGGTGGTGGTCAGCATGGCGCCGATTGGGAAACCGCCGCCCAGTGACTTGGCGGTGCTGAGAATATCCGGAGTCACGCCTATGCCCTGGTAAGCATAGAAATCACCGGTACGACCGTTACCGGTCTGCACTTCATCAAAAATCAGCAGGGCGTTGTGTTTATCACACAGCTCACGCACCGCCTGCACAAATTCTGGGTTCGGCGACACGATACCGCCTTCGCCCTGCAGCGGCTCCATCATGATGGCACAGGTGCGATCAGAGATGTGTGCCTGCAGCGCTTCGATATCGTTGTAAGGCAGGTGAGTCACATCGCCCGGTTTCGGACCAAAGCCGTCAGAGTAAGCTTCCTGGCCGCCCACGGTCACAGTAAAGAAAGTACGGCCGTGGAAACCCTGTTTAAATGCGATGATTTCCGATTTTTGCGCACCATAAACATCTGCCGCATAACGACGGGCCAGCTTCAGTGCCGCCTCGTTTGCTTCTGCGCCGGAGTTAGCAAAGAAGACTTTTTCCGCAAAGCTGACCTCAGTCAGTTTTTTTGCCAGACGCAGCGCAGGCTCATTCGTCATCACGTTGCTGAGGTGCCAGATTTTGTTGCCCTGTTCAGTCAGCGCTTTCACCATAGCCGGATGACAGTGCCCCAAACAGCTTACGGCGATACCGCCGGCAAAGTCGATGTACTCTTTACCCTGCTGATCCCACACGCGTGAACCTTCGCCCTTAACCGGGATGAATTCCATCGGGCTATAACAAGGCACCATCACCTCATCAAACAAACCACGATCTACTTTATTTTCCACTGTCATTACCCATTCCTTATCAATACCGCATGCCTGGCAAAAAGGCTCTCCTTCCCAAAACCTTACTCATAAGATTTTGTGTTGCGTTTAAGCAGATGCAGCATTGTATTTACAAAATATTAACCAATTCAATAGTGAATTATTCTTTCAGCTTAGCATTTAAGCTCACAATCCTCACCACTCATGATTATTTATGCACCATGTAAACTCTTTTATGAAGTACTTTTTAAAAATGAGCGAAAAAACCTCATTTGAGCCCTGTATTCATCAGCACTGGCAAGGAGTTGGCAGGATGTGCGGCGCATAACTTTTCAGCGCAGAAAAAAGGTAAATTAAATGACGAAAATGTTAAGAAAAGTGATCGCGATCAGTAATCAGCCCGGCGAGATGCCGCCAGGCTGAGAGGAAAAAGAAAGGATTGCGCGCTCAGCGCTTGAGGAAATTAGCCAGCAACTCGTGGCCTTGTTCGGTTTTAATCGATTCCGGGTGAAACTGCACCGCATCAATCGGCAGGGTTTTATGCTGATAGCCCATGATCTCATCCACACTGCCATCGGCCAGTTCAGTCCAGGCGGTCAGCTCAAAACAATCCGGCAAAGTGCCGTTTTTGACCACCAGCGAGTGATAGCGGGTCACGGTGAGCGGATTGTTGAGACCGGCGAATACACTGCGTCCGGTATGCCGGACCGGTGAGGTTTTACCATGCATCACCTGACGGGCTCGCACCACTTCACCACCAAATACCTGAGCTATCGCCTGATGCCCCAGGCACACGCCAAGCATCGGCAGCTTACCGGCAAAATGCTCAATCGCAGCCAGTGAAATGCCGGCTTCATTGGGCGTACACGGCCCGGGCGAAATCACCAGATGGCTTGGCGCCATTGCTTCAATCTGTTCGAGGGAGATCTCATCGTTACGCACCACTTCAACCTTTGCGCCCAGTTCGCAAAAGTACTGGTACAGGTTATAGGTGAACGAATCATAGTTATCGATAATCAGAAGCATAGTGGCGTTACAGGTTAGAGAACAACCCCCGCATTCTACAAATCCCCGATGCGGATTCAATCAATAAAAGCATTTTGCCGGTAATGACGGCTGTTTTTGTCCGCGGCGTGTCGCTCAGCGGCGGCGAGCGCTGCCATAAATAAGGGGGCCTCAGCCCCCTCAATCACTTATGCTGCGCTTGATCGGCTCAGCGTGGCGCCTGACAGCGACCTTTGCCATGCGGCGAATGCGGACAACCCGCCGGATACATGCTCAGCTCCAGCAGTGCCGGATCATGGTCCGAAGCTCGGAAATGGTCCTGATACTTAGGCAGATCCCCTTTGAAATCATCGCTGTAATCAAACAGCGTCGACTCCGCCGCATTAATATGCCAGTCCGTCGCATCGACGACGTGTTGACGCAAACTCGGGCTGATAAGGATATGGTCAAGTGAACCGACCTCATCGTTGTACGAGTAACTCCAGTTGCTGCGGTCACTCAGCGTCATCGCGTTCAGGTAGCCATAAGTGCGGGTAATGTCCGCGCCCTGATCACCGAACTGCTCAACACCGTTAATCCGGGTGTTACGGGCGGCGCGAATGGTTTTACCTGCTTGCTGCGGCGAGTAATCGGTCAGCACCAGGATCGGGTCTTCCTGCGCATAAGAGTTGAGATCGCCGATGATCACTTTGTGACCGTCAAGTTCAGCCAGCGCATCCCCGAGAGCCACCGCTGCGGCGACCCGGAACTGTTCACATGATCCCTGCAGATCGCTGTCTAAGCCGCCCTGACCGCCCTGCTCCGGCGGCGCGGTATCTTCCCAACAGCTTGAACCTTTCGATTTGAAGTGATTGACCGCAACCGTAATCATCTGATTGCCACCCTTGACCTGGAAGGTTGGCGCCAGAGTGTCACGCTGATAGTTTTCCCCGTCTTCAATCACATTGCCCTGCTCATTAAGCACCTGCGGCGCGTGCTGGCTCGGCATTGCAATCACCCGGTTGTCACGCAGCTTGACCACTTTGTCACGGTAAATAACCCCGGTGGTAATCGCATCGCTGCCCACCGAGTCCTGCTGGTCAGTGACGCCATCATGATTAGAGTCCACGGCGACAAAACGGTAACGGCGTTTTTTATCGCCAATGTGCGCGTTAAGCTGGCCGACCAGCTGTGCAATTGCAGCCCCCTCGCCAAAGCCGTTATTCTCAATCTCCATCAGGCCAATGATGTCAGCATCAAGGCGCAAGATGGCCGCGACAATTTTTGCCTGCTGCACTTCAAACTCCGCATAGCTTTGCGCGCCGCGATTATCACCAAACGCGTTACTGTCGCCGCCAAACGGCGAGTTGAAATAGTTGAGCACATTAAACGAGGCAATGCGCAAATCACCTCGTTCCAGCTCTGGCTGCTCTGTGCGGGGCTGATTATGGATCAGATTGTCCTGACTGATTTGATTGGTGACAATCAGACGATACTCGTCATAGCTGTAACCAATCACGCCTTCGAGACCAAACAGGGTGTCGTCAATACGAATATAATCCTCCGTCGAGCCATTCTGGTCGATATCGCTGCGGCCAAACTCAGGATAGTAAGGGATTTCACCATCTGCGGCTCTGGCATCTGACTCAACAAACAGACGACGCTGCGCATTGTCGAGGCTCTGCTGCTGCGCCTCACCGGAAACCGGCGACATGCTGCTGATTCGGCTGCATATTGACTCTTCCCTGCGCCAGTACCATGTTGTTGCGGCGCGCATCATAGTCATAACTGAAGGTGCGGGTGACGCGCATGTCCAGATCCTGCGGCAGGGTGACCAGCATTCCCTCATAACGCTCCAGCGTGTCGGCGAAGCTGTTGTCGGTGGCGAGCCTTTCAATCGGCTGTGGTCGCGGCGCTGCCTGCTGTGAGGTCTTCAGCCACTGCTGGTTTTCGACCCGCAGCTGAGTCTGCTGGTAATACTCTTCAACCTGCCCGAGAGCGCACACCACATCACCCGGCTCAAGCTGTGAGGCTGACTGACCGGTATAAACGAACAGGCCCTCCGAAGTATTGGGATTGTTATCATCCTCCAGCGCCTGCAGGTAGAAGCCGCGGCTCAGACCCGTGGTTACCGCACTGACCACGCCCTGCACATAATAAGACTGCTCAGTAATATACGGATAACCGTCAATAAACGGCGAGCGGTTACCCTCGCCCTGAATGGTCTGAATCGCGGTAAACTCAGGTGTACTGCCATTATCCAGACAGGCAAAAGCCTGCGTTGTGTCGCCGCCCAGTGAACCAAGTCCGGCTATCACATCCCGGCTGAGAGCCTGCCATTGCTGCGGCTGATAACTGGCCGACGGGGCCAGCGCATCGGCGAGTCTGACCAGGGTCTGGTCCTGAGCAAAGTAGCCACCGCCCATCTCACCCAGCACGTCATGCACACTGCCGTCAGCATTCAGCAGCGCCACAGGATCATTACCATTAAAGTTGATCACGCTGTTATTCGTCAGATCGGCCTGAGCCAGGATGTCGCTATTGGCGCCCGAGTTAGCGATCACCAGTACATCACGCGGCCCGATCTGCAACCCGCTTAAATCCAGCGTTCGATCCCAGTTGCCGGAACCGTTTACCGACAGAGCCAGCTGATAGCCATCGAGACTGGCGGGCTGATCGGACGTATTGGCGATTTCGATCGCCTTGTTATAGCTGCTGCCTTCCACGTATTGCGACAATACGATTTCAGCGTGCAGCGGAGCACTAAGCAGTGCTGCCAGCGACACGCCGGCAGCCGGATAAAAAACAGAAAACCTCGCTTGGATCGGCATAATCATCCTCGTCATCCATGATGTAACGTCAGTGTGAGTTTCATTGTGAAGTGTCACATTTACCGCAGTAACACCGAAAATTTCAGTTACCAGTGTTGTACTTAACGCTGTAAGTACAAATGTTGTGCAGCACGAACATCGACCTGGATCTCAGCCTGCCCATCTAATGGTGAACCGAGGTCAAATTTTAAACAGCCTGAGTGACAATTGAGATGACGCTTAGATTAAGCCTTGATTACACAGGTTTTTCGTCAGGCCGCCGGTATCTCAGCCTGCGTTCTTCCGGCCTGCCTGACGCAGGGCAAAAAAAGCCCCGGCCGAAGCCGGGGCTGATAATTCTCGCGTTAGCGCTTACGGACGGGCAACAAAGCCGACCGCTTTGTAAACCTGTTTCAGGGTTTCGTAAGCACGGGCAGAGGCTTTCTCAGCACCTTCGCGCATTACGCTGTCGAGGTAAGCACGGTCCGCACGGACACGGTGGTACTCAGCCTGCACAGGTTCCAGCATAGCCACCAGCGCTTCGCCGACATCTTTCTTAAACGGACCGTACATTTCCACCCCGGCATACTGCGCTTCGATCTCAGCAAATGTCTTACCGGTCGCAGCTGCATACAGGCCCATCAGGTTAGCAATACCCGCTTTGTTCTGCGCATCATAAGCAATGCGTGGCGGTGTATCGGTATCCGTTTGCGCTTTGTTGATCTTCTTGATGATCGACTTCGGCTCTTCCAGCAGGGTGATCACGTTTCTTACGGTTGTCATCGGATTTCGACATCTTCTTGGTGGCATCCTGCAGACTCATAACGCGCGCATTCACTTCCGGAATGTACGGCTCTGGCACTGTGAAGATAGGCGCATCAGGGCTGTAGATGTTATTGAAACGGGTCGCGATATCACGCGCCAGTTCCAGATGCTGCTTCTGGTCACTGCCAACCGGTACCTGGTGGGCACCGTACAGCAGAATATCTGCCGCCATCAAAACCGGGTAATCGTACAGACCCACGTTAACATCATTGGCGTAACGGGCTGACTTATCTTTGAACTGAGTCATGCGGTTCAGTTCACCCATTTGCGTGTAACAGTTCAGTACCCAACCCAATTGAGCATGCTCCGGTACATGTGACTGTACAAACAGCGTGCTCTTTTGCGGATCAACGCCAACCGCCAGACAAATCGCCAGCGCGTCCAGGGTCGCTTCATGCAGTGCTTTAGGATCCTGACGGACCGTAATCGCGTGCAGATCCACCACACAGTACTGACAATCATAATCGTCCTGCATTTGTTGCCACTGACGTAGAGCACCCAGGTAGTTACCGATACTAAGTTCACCTGACGGTTGAACACCACTCAATACGATGGGTTTGCTCATGAGAATGATTTCCTTGTTACTTAAAATGAGATAAGACAGAACAAATCTGAGATAACACCCGCCGGGCTACTGCTGGCAGGTGTCAATTCGAAAACAGTAATTCAGCAGTGTACTCATTAACGAGTATTTTGCCAGAGAAGATTGCCAACTTTTACGCGCAAACCGCCAGTAGTTCCAGCAGATCAGCAATGTTATCCGCGACCACATCCGGACCGGCGTTGGCAATCGGCTCACCATGGTTGTAGCCATAAGTCAGACCAAAAGAGGCGCAGCCGGCATTTTTGGCCGCCAGAATGTCATTTTTGGAATCGCCGACCATCAGCATCTGCGCTGCACTGAGCTGATGTTTTTCCAGCAGCCAGTTGAGCGCCATCGGATCCGGTTTTTTGTGCTGGAAAGTATCGCCGCCAATCACATCACTGAAAAAACCGTCAATGCCATGCTGCTCAAGAATGTGTGGCACAAACTTAGATGGCTTATTGGTGACAACCGCCAGGGTAAAACCGGCATCACGCAGCTCACTCAGCGTCTGTTTAACATTGGCGTAGAGATGGCTCAGCTTGTGACCGGTCTGC